>DATNNZ010000171.1:0-3382 GCA_035601575.1 Chthoniobacterales bacterium | reverse complement strand
GCCATTTTCTATTTGCTTCGGACCGGCTGTCAGTGGCGTCTGTTGCCGCGCGAATTTCCACCTTGGCCGACTGTCTACTATTACTTCCGGCGCTGGGAGCAAGAATCAGTTTGGCTCACGCTTCTGCGCTCGTTGTACCCTCTTGCGCGCTTAAAAGCGGGTCGCCGCGCGAGTCCTTCGGTTGCTATCATGGATGGGCAGTCGGTCAAGACTACCGAAAAAGGGGCGTTCGGGGTTTTGACGCCCACAAGCGGATCAAGGGAAGAAAACGACATATCCTGGTCGATACGCTAGGCATTCCGATTGCCAACCGAGTCGAAGGTGCCAACATGTCAGATCGGCGCGCAGCCGCACGTTTGCTCGGCGGCCTGGGTCCAATCTTTCCGACGATCAAAACGGTCATCGCGGATGCCGGTCACCAAAGCCGCAAGCTCACAAGGCTCATCAAAGCCGAGGGGTACGAGCTTCGCATCGTCAAACGCCGTAAGCGCGCGTTCGAGGTTGTGGGTCTGACCTGGATCGTCGAACGCACCTTCGCGTGGATCGGACGGTACCGTCGCATGAGCAAGGATTACGAGCACCGTGTGCAGACTTCTGAGACGCTGATCGATCTAATCGCTATTCGCCTCATGCTTAACCGATTGACCAAATCATGACTTTTCAAATACCCTCTTAGCTAACTCGTTCGCGAAAACCAAAGAGGCAAGTATGGTACGATGGCTGGTTGCACGGGGCTGCAGCAAGCCTTAGTCTCGGAACGGTTTCGTCAGAAATTGGTCGGAGTACTAAGCTCCGACGTCAAGGTGGGACCGTCTGGAAAAGGAGAAGCGCTATGATGTGGATCGTAAAGATAGCTCTTAGAGCTCCCTACACATTCACCGTTCTGGCACTCGTACTGCTCATTGGAGGCGTACTCAGCATGCTCCAGATGGCAAAGGACATCTTTCCGGCGATCAACATCCCGGTCGTGGGGATCATTTGGACCTACAATGGACTGCCCGCACAGGAAATGGCAGAGCGCATCACGACTGTATCAGAGCGAGCCGCAACCACTACAGTCAATGGCATTGAGCACATCGAATCCAACTCTTTCAATGGCATAGCTGTTATCAAGATTTATCTGCAGCCTGGATCCAGTATCGATGCGGCAATCGCTGAAGTGACAGCCTCATGCCAGACGATTTTGAAGTCGCTGCCGCCAGGGATGACGCCACCCAACATTCTCAGCTACAACGCTGCCAATGTCCCGGTTCTGCAGTTGAGTGTGGGTGGGGCAAAATTCTCCGAGCAGGAACTCTACGACTTCGCAACCAACTTTATTCGTACGCAACTGGCAACTGTCCAAGGCGCATCTATTCCATTGCCTTACGGAGGAAAGACCCGGGCCGTGTCGGTGGACCTCGACCCGAACAAGCTGCAAGCTTACAACATCGCGCCGCAGGAAGTCGCCAACGCGATCAATCAACAAAGCGTTGTACTGCCTTCGGGTACCGCAAAGATCGGCAAGCGCGAGTATGACGTTCTGATCAATGCAAGCACCAACACGATTCAGGCGCTGAATAATCTGCCTGTTAAGCAGGTGAATGGTGCGACGATATATATCCGGGACGTTGCTAATGTGCGCGATGGTTATACGCCACAAGAGAACATGATTGTGTCGAATGGGATAAAGGCCGCGCTCCTACCCGTCCTTACAAGTGGCGACGCGTCGACTTTAGACGTCGTTTCGCGGGTGAGAAAAGCGCTACCTCTGATCGCCGCAACGTTGCCCCAGGAGCTGCAGATTAAACCGCTCTTCGATCAGTCGGTTTTCGTAAGTTCGGCGTTGGACGGCGTAATGCGGGAGGGGATCATTGCGGCGTCATTGACTGCCGCGATGATCTTGCTCTTTCTCGGATCATGGCGCAGTACGCTAGTGGTAGCCACGTCCATCCCGCTCTCGATCTGTTTTTCCGTGCTGGCTTTGCATGTGAACGGCCAGACCATCAACATTATGACTCTGGGCGGCTTGGCATTGGCCGTTGGCATCCTGGTTGATGATGCGACGGTGGAAAT
The DNA here is from genome assembly GCA_035601575.1 of Chthoniobacterales bacterium. Classification (GTDB taxonomy): domain Bacteria; phylum Verrucomicrobiota; class Verrucomicrobiia; order Chthoniobacterales; family JAFAMB01; genus DASTDH01. The sequence continues at coordinate 1,327 of DATNNZ010000171.1, read as the reverse complement.
TGAAAACATCCATCGGAACCTGGCTATGGGAAAGTCGATGATCGATGCGATTCTCGATCGCGCACAAGAAATTGCCACTCCGGCCTTCGTTGCAACTCTCTCCATCTGTATCGTGTTCGTGCCAATATTCTTGTTAGGCGGTGTCGCTTACTACCTATTCGCGCCGCTAGCGATGGCCGTCGTCTTTGCCATGCTGGCTTCCTACTTTTTGTCCCGCACGGTCGTTCCAACCATGGTGAATTTCTTGCTCAAGAATGAGCATCACAAGGAGGATTCGAATGAACTCAAGCCTCCACCCCGAAATTGGTTCCTCCGCATCCACGAAGGATTTAACCGTGGGTTCGAGAAGCTGCGGAACTTTTACGCCGCGCGGTTGGAGTGGGCGCTTAACCACGCACGTCTCGTGATCGGGGTAATGGTGATGGTCGTGGTTCTCTCGCTCGTTCTCGTAACGCCATTTCTTGGCGAAGATTTTTTCCCAAAGGTAGACGCCGGCCAATTCCGCCTCCACGTTAGTGCCCCTGTTGGCACACGCATCGAGGACACGCAGCAGGTGTTCTACCAGGTTGAAAATGTGATCCGGAGCGTGATTCCTAAGGACCAGATTGACTTGGTAATCGAGAACATTGGATTGCCGATGAATCTCAATCTGGCCTTGAGCGACACGGCGACGATCAGTTCCGCTGACGGTGAAATCGACGTTTCGCTGAACCAGGCGAAGCATGGCCCAACCTTTGATTATTTGAAGAATATCCGCGAACAGTTAATAGCCAAGTACCCCAACTACACATATTTCAGCATGCCTGCTGACATCGTCAGCCAAATTCTTAACGCGGGGCTTCCCGCGCCGATTGACGTTCAGGTGGTGGGCCATGATCCAAAGAATTACCAGATCGCTGACGAACTCCGTCAGAGAATCGCGCAGGTGCCGGGAGCGGTGGACGTAAACGTTCATCAGGTCATCGATAACCCGTCTTTGCTCGTGAACATTGACCGTACTCGCGCCGATCAGCTCGGTCTGACCGAGAAACAAATCGCTGATGATCTCCTTATCTCGTTAGCCGGCAGCGGACAAACGGCTCCTAACTTCTGGTTGAACCCGCAGAACGGGGTCAGCTACTCCATCGTGGTCCAGACCCCCAACACCTGATCAGCTCGACTTCGGACATTAATCTGACGCCAATCACGGGTGCTAACAGTCCTCAAGCCCCCCTCAGTAATCTGGGGTATCAAACGCCAATAAAGGGACTCACGGGCGGTAGCGGTTCTCAGCCGCAACTTCTCAGTAATCTGGCGTCGATCCAGCACATCTCGACTCCGGTCGTCG
>DATNNZ010000170.1:0-5345 GCA_035601575.1 Chthoniobacterales bacterium | reverse complement strand
CGAGTCGACGCTGCGCTTCGGCGAGCTCTGCCAGCACGATCTTTTCGGTGGGAACTCGGCGAAGCTTGCTGACGAGGCCAACCCTGGACAGAATCCAGATGATCCATTTCGTCGGATCGATTTGCCAGGGTTTCACTCCATTTCGATAGTCATGCTGAAACTCGTGGTGATAGTTATGATACCCTTCGCCGAAGGTAAGGATTGCGAGGAGCCACGAGTCGCGCGCGCTGCATTTTGAAGAATACGGTTGTGAGCCGAGATAATGACAGAGCGAATTGATGCAAAACGTACAGTGCTGTAGCACCACAACGCGGAGCACGCCCGCGATCAGGAAGGCGCCGAGGGCGGCTTTCCAGCCCCCCCATAGAAAGCCGATGCTTGCCGGTAGTACGAAAGCAACTAGCGCGGCAATCAAATGAATGTAGCGATCTTGCCACGCCACGAGGGGGTCTTTTTTTAGATCCGCCACATTGTCAAAAGGTGGTAGCGGCTTGAGCTTGAACATCAACCAGCCCATGTGGGCATAAAAGAGACCCTTGGTGATACAATAAGGATCGTCATCGTGATCCACGTGCTTATGGTGGCTGCGATGCTCGCAGGACCAAAGAAGTACGGAATTTTCAAACGCTCCGGCTCCGAAAATAACCGTAAAGAGCCGCACAATCCAGTGAGCCTGGAAAGTTAAGTGAGAAAAAAGCCGGTGGTACCCGAGCGAGATGGAGAATCCACACGCACCGAACATCGCGAAGAAAAGTGCGATCTGAAACCAGTCGATACCGAAAAACCAAAGATACAAAGGCACTGCGGTGACCGATAGGAACAGGGTACCGATGAGGAAAGAACTAACGAGCCAATTGACTCGGTCAAAGGGAATTCGTGGAAACATGATATTGGTTGGTTGTCAGTCGGCCGGTTTTCCGGGTGCTCAGATGAATAAACTCCGTTTGTGGATCTTGGCCGTGGTGCGAACGCCTTCAGTCTCGCCTCATCTCGTCCGGGTTTCCTATATTTTTTCCAACGGTTAGCTGAAGCATTTTGTATATGACACAAACTCGCTCAACCGGAAGCAAACGGCCAATCTCCTGATTTAACGGCCATTTTTAAGGATGCGGACGTACGATGCCCGCGGAATTCCCTTTGTCACATTGGCAACATCGCAGCGAAGTCCGCTGCAAATCTTGCAGAGGACCGCGAAGGTGACGTTTCGCTCGCCTCGCTCGATTCCTCCAAAGTGACTCCTGTTCAGTCCACAATCCCGGGCAAAGCCGTTCTGGCTAAACCCTAGGGCCTTGCGTTCGGCCTGAATCCTGCGGCCTAACCTTAGGAGTTCGACATTGTCATTTGCCATATTGAGAATCCTACTTATCACATAGCCTACTTAGGTCAGAAACGGTTGATTTGGCAATGAGTGTCGCTTGTCACCATGTGCGCTGATACTTGCCGCAAGGCTGACTCATTGGGCAAAGAGAACTTTATCTGATAGAGCGAAGTCGACCCGGTTCAGGAATTTTCCCAATACTCTTTTTGAAGCGTTCCTCATTGCTTTCCGCTATGGCGAAAGTATGATCCTTAAGAGGATCTTTCTGTTGCTCGGGTAGTTCAACGAATCCGACGAGACGCTGGCCCAAATGCGGGCGGACAGAGCTGAACCGCTAATGAAACTTCGCCACCTGGAATATTTTGTCGCTGCCGCTGAGGAGTTGAATTTCACCCATGCTGCCGATCGGCTGCATGTGTCGCAACCGCCCTTTAGCAAGCAAATCCAAGACCTGGAGGGCGAACTCGGAGTTGACCTATTCCAGCGAGAACGGAAAGGAGTGGCACTGACGGCAGCTGGAAAGGCGTTTTTGATTGATGCTCGCGGGATCTTGGAAGCCTGTGATCAGGCAGTGAAAAAAGCCCAACGCATCAATAGGGGAGAGCTCGGAGAGTTAACCCTCGGTCATATGGCGGCGCTGACCCACGACTTTCTCGGCCAAGCGCTGGAGCTGTGGCAGAAGGTTTCGCCAGGAATCCTCGTCGACTGCGTAGAGATGGACCCAGAAGCGCAAGAACGCGCGTTACTAGACGGGCGCATCGCAGTGGGCATCCTAGTCCTTAGCGATCGGCCAATCCTTGAATTATTGAGAGTTCAGCTGCTAACGGAGCACCCGGTCACGGTCGCGTTGCCGAAATCCCATCCGCAAGCAGCCTTGCCGGAAATCCGTTTGCCGGTCCTCAAAGAGCAACCTTTCATCGGCCTAAATCGGATGTACCCCGCTTACGGCGATTGGCTGCAGAACGTCTGCCAACAATCAGGGTTCACTCCACGCATTGTGCGGGAAGCAGACGGAGCGGCTAGTGCCCTCGCTCTGGTCGCAGCTGGCTTTGGCGTCGCCTTAGTTAGCGAGCCGATTAAAAAATTGCCGGCCAGACAAGTTATTTTCAGAGATTTGCTGGCGCCGCAGCCCGTAAAGATACCGCTGGGGGCTGTCTGGAAGAAAAACGGACTCTATTCCGGAGTTGTCTCTAAGTTCGTGACGACCTTGAGCCAAGTCTGCGCCGCGGCTGTTTGATTGGAGCTGCTCTTAAGGACTAGCCCGGTTATTCCCCGCGCGAATGCGCAGTCAATGCCGATTTCCAGCAGCATCCGAGAATCGGCTCCTTGGCGACGAGGAGTACCCAACCTTTTATTGTAAAATTTTAAATCCCACCGAGAGCATCACTCGCTGCTTGTCGCTCATTGTGGTTGGGCGATATCTTCGAGCGTGACAATGCCGACCAATCGCTTTTCACGAGTCAGCACGGGCAGTTGGTGAAGATTTCCTTCACGCATCAGCTTTTCAGCTTCAGCGATGGTTTGGTCTTCAAAGCAATAGACCGTTTCCTGATTCAGTTCCATTTGTGCGAGTTCGGTCTTCGGATCGTGGCCGAAACCGCCGACTTTGCGGTTAAGCTCACTCTCCGACACCGTTCCGAGTAACTCGCCGTTCTTATCGATCACCGGATATGAAGGCGTCTTCTCCGATCGCAGCTGCTCGCAAGCTTCCTGGACCGAAGCCTCGGGGCCCAAAGTTTTTGCCTCGCCATGCACAATTTCTTTAAGCGTTTTTCGCGCGGGTGCTTCGGGTTGGTCCATGGCGGATTTGATTTTCATAACAGTGTGGTTTTAGCCGAACCTCTGCTTTAGCCAAACTCCCACGGTCTAGTCGGTCCTCCGTAGCGGAAACGCTTCGCCCGCCTTGAACCCGGGATCTTTACGGTAATCAAGCGTAAGCCAGCTATTGGTGAGAGAAGTACCAAAGGAGCCGCAATAAGGATTTTTCTTGAACCTGAGCCTTTCGAACGGGCCCAGAAACTCGGAAGGCACCAATTCAATAATGAGGCGATATTGGTCGCCGTATTTCTGGGTGGATAGGACCTTTGCGTGAATCGATGTCATACTGGTATCGCTTTGTCCTTCAAAGATAGTTGCTGGGGAGAGTCTTTTCCGCCTTCCCCGATCATTCGATCGATTCCGTCGGCAATTTCCTCAGCTTCCCAGACAGGCTGAACGCCTGATGTTCTGCCGGCGCTAACGAAGGCATGCTCATTTTCATCTGTGGACTCGTTCATTTGCACTTCCTTATTTAAAAAGTATTTGGCCATGAGCCGCTGATTTAGGCCGTTATCCAGAATAAAAAAGCACTCATGTTGGTACTCGGTTTTTCGAGTTACGACTTGACCGATTCGCGTGCGAGACGTGGTGCAGTGATATAAAACGCGGTACGGTGCTTTTCCTATCCACGTATCAACGACATTAGCAGCCAAAGGCTTCGTGGACATCCGCTTTCGTGCGATCGACCTGCCTGTAATCACTGAGTGTTTCTTTCATCCCCGTCTAGTTCAAATTCGCCATAATCGAAGAATCCACTATCCGGCATGGTAACTTTCGTCCAGATCGCTGAGTTTCTCCCATACCGTTCTGGAAGTATTACCGTTGCTTACGAGTATGACTACCGGCGGAAGTTGATGGATAGCTGTGGCGGATATTAGTTCGCTCTGGTCCAAAAGTAGTTTCGGCCCATGAGTGCGATGCCAATATACCCGCGGACTTTGATCTTGTCTGGTCCCTGCAATTCCATAAAACAGGAATAGGTTTTGCCGCTCTTCGGGTCGTAAACCGTCCCATTCTCCCAGCGAGTGTCGCTTTTCTTCGTAAAGCCAGATATAAAGACAAGCCCGATGATCGGATCGCTGCGTTTCTTTGGATCCGGGTTATAAATATCGGTCTTTTCTTTTCCCTCAGCCGTCTTCGGCTCGCTCAAAGCAACGATCCTGGCGCTAAGTTTGCCTTCACTTTGGAACATCTCAAAGGTGGCGTCTTGGCCCTTCCAGAATCCAATCGGGGATGCGGAATCGGTTGCCTGAACTGCCGACGCTCCAAGCCAGCAGGTGACCAAAACCAAGAGCAGATAAGGAAATCGGGAGGTATTCATAAATTCGTCCTACGCACTCAGCTTGGTCGAACAGTTCGGGATTACTCCGACGAGTCTTTGACGAGTGCTGGTTTCAATCTAGAGCATGCTGCAAATTTGCCGGCGCGAAAGGACTGGCTAACTAACGTACGAATCTCGTTCGGATCGATGAATTTCTGCCATACATTGCTCGAAGACTTACAATTGCCTTCGGGTATAACAAAGCTGCCCGCCAACCGGCTCACCGAGTGATGGGATGGGGTTCATAGTCGACGTCACGCAGAAAACTTACCGAGGAAAGGCTCCCGGCGTCTAGCGTTGCAAAAGATCGATTTCTCGTCGTCCTGAGGCACGAATTGCGCACTCCTCACCCGCCATACGCAAAAGCGAGAGCAACCCTTCGGGAATGGTATTGGAGAAGCTTATGGATCCGGGCAAGAATCAGAGGCCGTTTCACATCTGACTACGGGGTCTGGAACCGGTTCGGGGACAATGTATGAAGATCGGAATTATTGGAGCGGGGAAAGTTGGCGGTGGTCTGGGAAAGTTGTGGATTAGAGCCGGACATCAAGTCCTCTTCAGTTCGCGTCATCCAAAACGCCTAAGAGTGCTAGTCGAAGAAGCCGGACTAGGAGCTTATCTCGGCGATGTTGGCGATGCAGCTCTGTTTGGCGACGTGATCTTGTTCTCGCCAAATTTTTGGGGCATGGACGATGCATTGGAGGCCGCGGGACCGCTGAAAGGGAAGACAGTGATCGATGTTACAAATCCGGTCGAGTGGAATCCGAACGGCAGGATGGTGCGTTCTCTGCCTCAGTCAACCTCGGCGGGCGAAGAGCTGGCTAAAAAACTTCCAAATGCTCGGGTCGTCAAAGCATTCAGCACTATTCCTGCGTCTTTCATTCCACA
>DATNNZ010000169.1:0-13946 GCA_035601575.1 Chthoniobacterales bacterium | reverse complement strand
AACCAAAACAGCATCACCGCCGGAGCGCGCGGTCCGGTGTTGCTCCAGGACTATTGGTTGCTGGAAAAATTGGCAACCTTCAATCGCGAGCGAATCCCGGAGCGAATCGTTCACGCCAAAGGATCGGCTGCACACGGCACTTTGACGATCACCAACGATATCAGCAAGTATTCGAAGGCTGCGATATTTAGCAAAGTCGGAAAACAGACGCCGGCCTACTTACGGTTTTCGACCGTAGCCGGTGAGCGCGGTGCGGCCGATGCGGAAAGAGACGTCCGCGGATTTGCACTCAAATTCTATACCGAAGAAGGCAATTGGGATTTGGTGGGTAACAACACGCCGGTGTTTTTTGTTCGGGATCCCTTAAAGTTTCCCGATTTCATTCATACTCAGAAACGAGATCCAAAGACGAATATGCGTAATAACGCCGCTGCCTGGGATTTCTGGAGCCTTTCACCCGAGTCGCTGCATCAGGTAACTATTTTGATGAGCGATCGTGGGTTGCCACGCAATTTCCGCCAGATCAACGGATACGGTTCGCATACTTACAGCTTCATCAATGCGAAAGGCGAAAGGCACTGGGTGAAATTCCATTTCAAATCCATGCAGGGCCATAGCTTTTATACCGATCAAGAAGCAGGGGACGTAGTGGGCGGTGACCGGGAATCAGCCCAGCGAGATCTCTTCGAAAACATTGAGCGTGGCGTTTATCCCCGGTGGCGTTTCTGCGTGCAGGTCATGCCTGAAGATGAAGCGGAAACTTATCGCTGGAATCCGTTCGATCTAACCAAGGTTTGGCCCCATTCCGATTACCCGCTGATTGAAGTCGGCATCCTGGAGCTGAATCGTAATCCGGAAAATTATTTTGCCGAAGTGGAACAAGCGGCCTTTTCGCCGGCCAATATTGTGCCCGGGATTGGTCACTCGCCAGATAAGATGCTGCAGGCCCGGATCTTCTCCTACGCTGACGCGCATCGTTATCGGCTCGGAGTGAACCATGAATTGATTCCGGTTAATAAGCCCCGCTGTCCAGTGATGAACTACCATCGGGACGGCGCCATGCGCGTTGACGCCAATGGTGGTGGCAGCGTTAACTACGAACCCAATAGTCTTAATGGTCCGGTGCAACGCGCAGCCTTCAACGAACCGCCGTTGCGCATCACCGGAGACGCGGCCCGATATGATCACCGCGACGGCAACGATGATTATACGCAGCCCGGCAATCTATTTCGATTAATGAACCCGGAACAGCGTGAACGTTTGTTTGCCAATATCGCTCGACACATGCAGGGAGGCAATACATCGCAGGAGATTCAGGTACGGCAGATCTGCCATTTCTTCCGGGCCGATCCGGCCTATGGAATCGGCGTTGCTAAAGTCCTGGGAATCGATCTCGAACAGTTCATGCCCGAAGGAGCAGTTCAATCCGAAGCTTTAATTGGCAAACACTAAATAGGACGATTGAAAATGGCCGGCAGCTGCCGGGCAGCCGGCCATCTGCGACAACATAAGGGGCTCGCGATCGGGATCGCGTAGGTCCGTTTGATGGTTAGAGAAAATCAGTCCCGCAAGGACCTGACGAAAGTAGCCCAGTCCGGCAGCCACCCGTACGCGTCAACTTAAGGAGGCGAGGCGACCCGGGGAAAGGCGAGTGGACGAATGGATCTGTCGGCACGATCTTGCCCACTGCGGTAGGGCGAAAACCCGACTCCGCCAAGCCTACGTCCCGGCCGCGTCTTTTGGTAAGCATGCTTTTCAAGCTAGGGCGCGCCGAAGCTTGCGTAGGCGGCCTCGGCGCTTTTGGTCGGTCCGCCCTTCTGTTACGCTTCCTCAGGCGCCGGGTTTGAGCCATTTTCGTTACCCGCTGATAAAATATCGGTGTACGGCTCGATTGGGTAATACACTAACATGGGTATTGGCGTCCAACACGGGTTGGAGAGGGGCCCAGAATGTGGCCTCCTTGCTTTAACCTGGGATGCAAAGTCGTATGGTGGGGCAGTCTGAAGACCTGCGTACAGCGGTTTTGGTCACAAAGCGAAGTCACTCTAATCGGCGGGCAACGTATGGCTCAAGCCCGGCGCGTCGGGAAGCATATCGAAAGGGCGTACCTACTCAGCGCGCCGACTCGCCTTTCCTCGCCTCGGTAAGTTGACGCGTTAGGGCAGCTATCAGTCGATCATCGAATAGCTGAAGAGCAAACATCTATCCCGGAATGCGATGAACCTACGCGGCTCTTATGGCTCTGCGTTCGGAACGATTTCTTTCGCTCCTTCAGAGCTAAGCGCGTTTTATTGCCGGTACCCAGGGTTCCGCAAAGCCTTCACCCTGGGCTAAGTTTCTTTTGCGCCTTCGGCGCATCTGCGTCGTCATCTTGTATAACAATGTTACCAGTTGCTAGCATTGCTGACCTTGTTTGCATTGGCATCACGAACGGTCCCGAAGTCTCAATTTGATCTCTAATATCGCGCAGCATGGAAAAATCCGCACAGTTGCGTGCCGTTCTTACCGTTCGTTCGCACCGGTACAAAGCCGAATGTCATTTGCGTCCTGTATAGGACGGTTCATTTTCTGACCAAGCGGGCTCGCGTTGGTCAGAGGCCTGAACCGGATTGCCAGCTTTCGCTGGCATACCACCTGCTCTTTTCCGTAATCTTACTACCGGATCGAAAATCGGTCCGGTTCGAATGGGCCATCATGAACACTCCAACGAACCTTTGTACTTCCTCAATTCGGTGTACTGCCGCGGCACGATTCAGCTCCGTGCTCGCTCTTTTCGGGGTCTTAATCACTGCGTCTCTGGCGGCCGATCCAATCAAGATCGGTGTATTAGAAGATCAATCGGGTGATTTCGCGCCGGCGACGATTTGCAAAGTGCATGGCATCCAACTGGCCGCTGACGAAATCAATGCCAAGGGAGGAATCGCGGGAAGACCCATCGAGTTAGTGATTTACGACACACAATCAGATAACACGCGCTATCAGGAATTCATGCGACGCGTGTTACAAAAAGACAAAGCCGATGTCGTGTTCGCCGGCTTCAGCAGCGCCTCTAGAGAAGCATATCGACCGATTGTCGATCAGCTGCACGGCCTCTGCTTTTACAATAATCAATATGAAGGAGGCGTCTGCGATGCCAACATGATTGTGACGGGTGCCGTGCCGGAGCAACAGTTCTCCACTTTGATTCCATGGATGATGGAGAAATACGGGAAGAAGGTTTATACGATCGCCGCAAACTATAATTTCGGACAGATCTCCGCGGAATGGGTTAGAAACATCGTGAAAAAGAATGGCGGTGAAATGGTTGGAGAAGAATTTATCCCGTTGGGTGTTTCGCAGTTTTCGCAGACCATCAAAAACATCCAAGCCGCCAAACCCGATTTTGTGGTGACACTCCTGGTCGGTACAGCCCAATCCTCCTATTATGAGCAGGCTCGCTCAGGGGGACTGCAACTCCCAATGGCTAGTTCAGTTAATATAGGTCAGGGCTACGAACACAAGCGCTTCAAGCCGCCGACGCTGGCGAACATGTACGTGACCACCAATTATATCGAAGAGGTCGATACGCCTGAAAGCAAAGACTTCGTCAAACGTTGGAGAGCAAAATTCCCAAACGAACCGTACATCAATCAGGAAGCAGAAAACTCCTATCTCGCGGTTTATCTCTATAAAGAGATGGTCGAGAAAGCGAACGGATCAACAAAGATTCCCGATATTCGCAAAGCAATCGCGACAGGGGATATCAATTTCGATGCGCCGGAAGGAAAAGTAACCATTGATCCGAAAAGCCAGCATATGTCGCACACGATCTATTTGGCAAGGGTCAACGACGACCACTCAATTTCGTTTCCTAAAATTTGGCCCGATATTAAACCGTATTGGTTGGGTGAAGCCGGAGCGGATCTGACCAAATCGAATCCGCACACTCAGTACACTCCAAGTAACCCACCAAAGGTTCCTTAATCCGATCGATGATTCATTTGTAACCGCATGTTAGCTCACCTTGTAATTCGTAAGGTCTAGGTCCTCGAATTCTTCCTCGCCGTGGATATCGGAAGCGCACTCTTCGGGTTTCTTTATCAGATCGGCGATGCGGCGGCATTCCTGGTACTCGCATCTACCGGCTTGGCGGTGGTGTTCGGTATGATGGGAGTCATCAATATGGCTCATGGCGAGTTCATCATGTTCGGCGCATATGGAACGGCTATAGCGGTTCGGGCCGGCTTACCGCTTCCGGTTGCAATCACCCTCGGAAGCTTGATGGCCGGAGTAATCGGCATGGTCGTTGAGCGGTTGGTTATTTGCAGGCTCTACGGGAGACCTCTCGATACCATCGTAGCAACCTGGGGTATCAGCCTGATCTTCAGTCAGGGAACACTCATTCTTCTCGGGTCCAGCTTTCCTGGTGTAGGTACACCGTTTGGTAGCTTCGCCGTGGGTGCTTATAGCTATTCCTGGTATCGACTGGTTTTAATGGCGGCCGCTCTTCTTTTGCTGTTCGCACTCTGGCTACTCGTCAATCGAACGCGGTTTGGGGTTCTGGCACGAGCTACGATTCAGGTTCCACACATGGCCGAAGCGCTGGGCGTCAAGACGCGAACCATCTACAGCCTTACGTTCGGGCTCGGAGCCGGACTCGCGGGATTAACCGGCGGCCTTTACGCTCCGACGATGACGATGGTTCCCACCATGGGTAGCACGTTTATCCTGGAAGCGTTCGTGACCGTGGTTGTCGGTGGTGCCGATATATTTATTGGGACCGCACCAGCAGCGGGTGTGCTAGGGATTACCAAAGCGCTGTTCACCTCGTGGCAAGGACAGTTAACCGGCCAAATTGCACTTCTTATTGCTGTCATTCTGGTCATTCGGCTTCTTCCTAAAGGGTTATCAGGATGGATTCTCAAAGAACGCTCATGACGAAATTGCGATGAAATCACGGTCCGCCCTGAGCTTCTTCGAGGAAATTGGAGATGAACACCGGGACAGTGCTGTTCAGAGTCGGAGCAGAAACGGAGATCCAATGTGGAATAAAAGATGACAAGGCGCCTGGTCCAATGCTTCTCTCGCATTAACGGACCCCAGACCCTCGGACGTGGCCTGGGATTTTGGATACCGTTCGCTTTCGTCCTTTTGCTTGCGTTCGCTTTCCCAATGTTCAGTGACGATTACACAACCGGAAATGTCGCTTACTTTTTTACTTGGTTATTCATGGCTGCCGGTCTTTGTCTGATGTGGGGTTACGGCGGCACGTTGAGTTTTGGGCAAACGGCCTTTTTCGGAATTGGTGGTTATACCTACGGGGTTTTGACTATCAATTTCGGCGCTGACAATGGGATGACATTGTATGCGCTGGCGGCCTCTATCATCTTTGGTGCTATCATGGCTGGCCTTCTCGGCTACTTCCTCTTCTACGGCCGTATCAACGGCGTGTTTCTCGGAATCGTGACTCTAGCTGTCAGCATCTTGCTGGAGCGATTCATGGCGCAGACGGCCGGGCCGCAATGGCATATTGGTGAAGCGCGGTTGAATGGATTCAACGGAATGAATGGCATGCCGGCCTTAACCATCCCTTGGCCAGGTGGAGACATCGTGCTGTTAGCCGGCCTCGGTTTCTATTATGTCGTATTATGCCTTCTGCTCTTTGTTTATTTTGGAATTAGAATCCTGGTTAATTCCCGATTCGGGAATGTTCTCGTCGCCATCCGCGAAAATCCGCTAAGAGCCGAGATGCTCGGGTATGATGTTCGCAAGTTTCAGTTAGGCGCATTTGTTATTGGCAGCGCGTTGGCCAGCCTGAGTGGTGTGCTGTACACCTGCTGGGGACAATATATTACACCTTCCAGCATGAGTCTGACCTCCGCTGCGTTGCCGATTGTCTGGGTTGCAATCGGTGGCCGCAGCGACATCACCGCGAGCTTGGTCGGAGCTCTTTTAACGTTAATCGTATTCCAAACGTTAACTGTCAATGGCGCTCAGTACGCTCTGATTATCATGGGCGTCCTATTGTTAGTGAATGTCTTGACCGCTCCGGAAGGATTGGTTCTGCAACTCTTTCGGGTCAGGCTAAAAATCAGGCGGAGGAACTGATGTCTCTACTTCAAACAGTTAAGCTTAACAAATCATTCGGAGGATTGCACGTAACCGACGACGTCAATTTAACCATTGAAACGGGCGAAATTCATTGTCTAATCGGTCCTAACGGGGCCGGCAAAAGCACATTATTTCGGCTTCTGCTCGGCGAATACGCACCGTCGAGTGGGAATATTCTCTACCAGGGCGAAGAAATCACTCGTCTGAAACCATTCCAAAGGGTCCAGCGGGGGATTAGTGTCAAATTTCAAGTTCCGGGCATCTTCAAAGGATTAACCGTCCGCCAAAACTTGGAGATCGCACTGCAATCCCGCTTGAAAAGCAAAGAATTGCAAGAGGAAGCACAGCGATTGCGTGCATTCCTCCAGCTCGACGGTAGCGCTGAGGAGCGAGCCGGCAACCTTAGCCACGGCCAACAGCAATGGCTCGAAATCGGCATGGCCATGAGTCTCAAACCGCGCCTGCTTTTATTGGATGAGCCGACTGCGGGCATGTCGCCCGAGGAAACGCATATGACAGGTGAGATGATCATGGAATTGAACAAGAGTGGGATCTCCGTCCTGGCGGTTGAGCATGACATGGATTTCGTGCGACAAGTTGCCCATCGTGTGACGGTACTTCATTTCGGCAAGATCTTCGCACAAGGAACGATCGACGAAATCATGGCAAGCGAAGAGGTTGCACAAATCTATCTAGGAGAACCGGCTTATGCCTGACGATCCATGGCTGGCAGCAAAAGGGCTCCGTTCGGGATACGGCGGCAAACCGGTCTTGCAGGGAGTCAATTTTGAGCTGAGCAAAGGTGAAATTGTAGCGTTTATCGGACGAAACGGCGCCGGTAAATCCACCTTGATGAAGACCTTGATTGGACTGCTGGCAGCAAAACCAGGCGAGATCTATTTTCGTGGAACAAAGATCCAGAATCTGGCGTGCCATCGACGGGCACGCCTTGGTCTCGGCTATGTACCGCAAGGAAGAGACGTATTCGCGCGCATGACCGTCGCAGAAAACCTCGCGGTGAGCCGAATCATTGCACCGAAATCAGAGCAGCTTTCGCTTACCGAGATATTCAATCTCTTTCCGGTCCTAAAAGAACGACGCTTTCAAAAGGCGGGAATCATGTCAGGCGGACAACAACAACAGCTTGCGATCGGTCGCGCTCTCCTGACCAATCCTTCGCTGCTTCTGCTCGATGAACCCTCCGAAGGAATTCAACCCTCCGTCGTCCAGGAAATCGGTCGGGCGATCCAGCATCTCAATCAAACCACCGGACTGACCGTGATGTTAGTCGAACAGAATATGGCCATGATCACGGCTGTAGCGCAGCGAGGTTACGTCATGGATAAAGGCCGCCTCGTTGCTGAATTGTCACGCGAAGAGCTGCATGACCGAGATCGGCTCCGAACTTATCTCTCGGTTTGAATAACCAATCACGAGGAAACAGAACGAAAGGAACGAATAGAAATGAGTTGGTTATCAAGCTCCGTGATGCATAGACGTGGTGTCACTCAAGGCGAAGTAGGAGAAACGCACCAACTAACTGAAGAACGCCAGGGTAAATTTCAATTTACCATGGGTCCCTATTCTGAGCCGGCTATCACAATCCGTCCCGGTGACCGAATCGTAACGGAAACACTCGATGCGTTCGGCGGCCTGATCAAAACCGAGAAAGATTCTCCGAGCGAAAAACTGGTGCTCCCGTTCTTGAACCCACAAAACGGGCCGATCCTGGTCGAAGGTGCCGAAAAGGGTGATGTCGTTGCCATCCATATCGAGTCGATCATTCCACGGGGCGCAAATCCGCGTGGAACAATCTGCATGATCCCGGACTTCGGCGGACTTACTAGCACCGACCTCACCGCGACGCTCAATTTGCCCCTGCCGGAGATCGTGAAAAAAGTGAACGTCGATGAGAACGGTATTTATTGGAATGATAAGCTCACGCTACCCTATAAGCCGCACATCGGCACATTGAGCTGTTCGCCAGAAATTGACTCAATTAATTCGTTAACACCCGACAACCATGGCGGAAACATGGACGTGCCCGATGTGGCTCCAGGGGCCATTGTGTATCTGCCCGTTCGCTCACCGGGCGCGCGTATTTTTATTGGTGATGCGCATGCCTGCCAGGGCGACGGCGAACTTTGCGGTACCGGTGTCGAGATCGCCAGCTATACAACGATTCACGTCGATCTCATCAAAGGCTGGAATCTCCATTGGCCTCGGTTGGAAAATGAAGAGCTCATCATGGCCATTGGCAGCGCGCGACCCTTGGAGGACGCGACACGAATCGCTTATCGCGAACTCGTCTATTGGCTGGAAAAAGAATACGGCATTCCCCGTTACGACGCATACATGCTGCTCAGCCAATCTGGAATCGTGCGATTGGGAAATGTCGTCGATCCGAAGTATTCGGTGGGCGCGGGAATCAAGAAGACGCTTTTAGAGAAGCTGACGTCCTAGCCCACAAATCTCACCCGCCACCGGAATTTTCCGGCAAAGCCGGAGAATTCCGCAGAGGAAACATTGTTTCATCTTCGGAGTTTGGGTCAGTTGGACGGCCAGCTTCGTTCGTAACCGATGACTCGTTCGCACCAACAGGCGATTCGGGCGAGTTTGAAATCTTCACGGTTGCCGCCCGTTAGTTGTATACCGAGCGGGAGCCCGCCCGGCCCAAACCCTAAAGGGAGCGTAATCGCTGGAAGACCCAGAAACGTCCAGGGAGTACAGAAGGCGGCGTCACCCGTATCACTCAATCCTGATGGAGCCTCTCCGAACGCGGGAACACCTAAGACCGCATCGATTCCAGTGAAAACGTCTGAAAAGGAATTGCGCAACTGCTCCTGCTGTTCTCGCGCCGAAGCGTAATTGTGTTCACCGGTCCTCCGGCCGGTTGCAACCAGATTTTTAAGGTGATCGCTTGTTCTGTCAGGAGCACGTGCGACAAGATCGGAATGGATCAATGCAGCTTCGTAGGAGAGGATTGTGTGAGCGAGAGCCCAGACCTGCTCAAGATTATCAGGCCACTCTCTTGTTTCAATCGTCGCTCCTGCTGCCACGAACTTGTTTGCTGTCGCCTCAAAGAGTCGGTGTTGAGTTGGCTGCACACGCTCCCAAAACGGAGGGTGCATGATCAACAGGCGTGGAGGACCCAATGGATCAAGTCCGTTGGCAAGATCGAGGCTAAAAGATGCCAGAGGAGAACTTGCCGGATCCTGCGGATCTGATTGCGAAGTCACGCTTAAGGCAAGCGTGACATCGTCGACATTGCGCGCGAAGAATCCAACATGGTCAAGAGAGCCGGCGAGTGGATAGACACCGGCCCGTGAAATCGAGCCGAAACTTGGTTTAAACCCAACAATGCCGCAAAACGCGGCCGGTCGTATCACGGAACCGAGGGTTTGTGTACCAACCGCCAGCGGAACGAAGCCAGCCGCGACGGCAGCCGCCGAGCCGCTGGACGAGCCGCCCGGCGTATGATCATAATTCCATGGATTGACAGTCCGAGCGGGACTCCGCCACGCAAACTCAGTGGTAGCGGTCTTGCCGAACACTGAGGCACCGATCTCTTTAAATCGATTAACCACCCACGCATCCTTTTCGGGAAAATGGTTCTCGTAGGCCAGGGATCCATAGCTCGTTGGCTGACCGGCCGTATCGATAACATCCTTTATGCCGACAGGAATACCGGAGAGGGCCAATGCTCCGTCAAACGCGCCCGGTTCGATCTCCTCCGCCAGGTACGTGAATGCCCGAATCTGCGGGTCGAGAACTCGAGTCCGATTGCGCAGTTCAGTCAGGTAGGCCGCCGGGGTACAGGATCCGGCCTTGAAACGCTCAAGAACTTCAAGCACCCCGAGTTGGAATAGATTCGTTGTACTCATTATTCCAGTTTCCGCTCCTTCCGTCGCATCGATTGGCCAAGCAACTGTCTCTTGAGCACGGATCTTCGAATTTAGTGCATTGTCTGCAGCGCCTTGGTGATGTAACGCCGTTCGACAAATTTTTCATACACGGGTTGCTCCGCCAGATTGCCGATCGCGATCTGCGTTGTCATGGCAACCTTTAACGCATCAGGGGGGATATCCACAGTTTTCGGATACACATTGTCCTCAATCATTCTTTTCGCCGACCTTGTGTTGAAACGGATCCGCAGCTGGCTGCTGGGCTCCGAACCGTGTGGATGATCTACAGCAATCGATTGGTTCATGCCGCTTTCACCTTTGTCTGGATATCAAGTTCACCGCACAACGCGTGGAAATATTCGGTGAATTGAGCGTGGCCGCGCGCCGCGATCGGGCTGGAAGCCTCGATGTCGATATCGTACGTGTTCTTGACCTTCGAAGGTCTTCCGGAAAGTACGATGACGCGCTTGGACAATGCGACTGCCTCGTCAATGTCATGCGTAACGAGGACAACGGTTTTTCGAAAAGTTTGCACGGCTTCCATGAGAACTCCTTCCAAGTATAAACGAGTCTGGTAGTCCAGCGCAGAGAACGGCTCATCAAGCAGGAGAATGTCGGGATCGATAATCAGCGTTCGGATGAGCGCTACTCGCTGACGCATTCCTCCGGAAAGCGTGCGAGGATAAGCGTTCTCAAAACCACCGAGACCAAACCGGTTCAAGTATCCCTTTGCGGTTTCGATCGCCTCCGAAAGCGGCGGGCGCCGCATCTCCAGGCCCAACAAAACATTTTGCGCTCAATTGGGCAGGAGGGTTCATTAGGAGTTTCGCTCACTCATTAGCAATATTTGCGCCATTGACGGAGTCTGTGCTGCGCGGTTATTGCTTGTTCGAAAGGATTAAAATGAACGATGTTGATGATTGGCCAGAGTGAATTGAATGGCGAAGAGAGGCCGTTCCTCCTGACACCATAAGCATTAACTTAAGGTTTTTTGGAGTGGGATCTCTACTCCGACCTGTCCGCCGTAGTCAGGATGCCACCTTCGCTCTTCGAGCTACGGCGCGCCCGCAAGATCAAGGCCGCGCCATAGCGAAGCGACGGCGGGACGAAGGAGGAAGGGGCAGGAGGACTCAGCCCGGGTTTTAACCCCGGGGAAAGATCCAATCAAACGCACGCCCTCATAAGGGCGTTAGATGTGCGAAGTCGGTTATCGCGTCTATTGCGAGCCAAGAAATTCATCGCAAGGGTGTTGGTCACACTTTCACCTCGGCAGGTCTCGTTGGTTCCGACACGGTAAATGTGGTTTGCTCGTTTTAGCATAAATGGATCTTTTCATCAGCCCTTTCCTGCCTTGATTTCATAGGTATGAGATATTCGCCAACCGCTCACATTGAAGCGCCCGCCCGGGCGACTTCGGCGGTCGAGTCGAACGGACTGATAGGCAATCTCCAGCTCGTCAACTTTTCCAAGATTCTTAGTGACGGGTACACCAGACCGAGCCATGTCTCCCGTGAGCAAGGGCTCTAGGACCGCGTGCACTCCATCCGCGCCTGCGCTCCAGCCCGGAAGAGGAAAGTCACGCGCCAGCGCTGGCTAAGTAAGAGAAGTGTCCACAAACGCAAACCCCATTATGATCGAATATCGTGAAATTGGTGCTCCCACGGTGACCAAACCGATGACGGAAGGACCAGAGAGGCAACGCTCCGATCGCACCCGGCGTCCTCGTTTTATGCGGAAGACGTTAATAGCAATAACGGCGCTCATTGTGATCGGCGCTGGTGTCTATTTTCTGGCCATTTATCCGCGAATTCAGAATTATCAAGCACTCAATGCCGCTGCCGCCGCCGCAGGAAAAAAAGCGGTAACGGTAGTCGAAGCTACGCAGACATCGAGTGCACCCGACCTGGTGCTTCCGGGCAATATTCAGGCGAATCAGCAGACATCGATCTTTGCCCGAGTCGATGGCTATATCGCGCGGTGGTATGCCGATATCGGCGCACACGTGGAGCCAGGCCAAGTGCTGGCGGATATTGATGCCCCGCAAATTGATGCCAATCTGCGCATGGCCCAAGCTCAACTGGAACTGGCGGAAGCTAATCTCAAGTTAGCTCAAACCAATTCAGTGCGTTCGCGACAGCTCTTCCAGAACCATGTCATTGCCCAGCAGGAACTCGACACGGTACTGGCAACTGAACAAGTCCAAAAAGCGACCCGGGATAACGCCGCGGCGGCGCTCAAGAGTGCGCAGGATATGAAGGCGTTTGAACAGATTCGAGCGCCGTTCGCGGGAACGATCACCGCGCGGTTCATTGATGTTGGATTTTTGGTTACATCAGGCAGTGTCACCAGCGTCCATACGCTTTTTGATCTGATTCAATCTGATCCGGTTCGCGTGTTGGTACAGGTCCCACAGGCGGATATCAGCAGCGTGAAACCTGGCGCACCGGCCACCATCACTGTAGATCAATACCCTGACGAGGCATTTGCCGGAAAGATAGCAAGAGACGCCGGGGCATTCGATCCAACTTCGCGGACACTCCTATTGGAGATTGACGTTCCCAATCCGGACGGTCGCTTGTTCGCCGGTATGTACGCCCACGCCAGATTCTCACTGCCGAGCCCGACGGCGGCCCTCTTGATACCGAATAACGCAATTCTGATCGACGCAAAAGGATCGCGGATCGTGGTCGTCGATGCCTCTAACCAAATTCATATTAAATCCGTAAAATTGGGTCGTGACTTTGGCACGAAGAGAGAGATTCTCAGTGGACTCGATCCCCAGGACCGAGTGGTTCAGAACCCAGCTGACGATTTACATGAAGGGATGCCCGTATCAATCCAGAGCACAACGCAAGGAGCGCAAGACAAGACTACTAGTTAACCCACTCCTCGCGATGATGAGGTACGGAGCAGCATCATCAAACAACTCACGCAATTCGGGTATATGCAAAACGGCTTGTTTCTGAAAAACCTCTGGTACTTCGCCCTCCCTGGCGACAAATTGAAAAAGGGCAGACTGCAAGCCAAAGAACTGCTTGGCGAAAGGATCGTGCTGGGAAGAGATTCCAGCGGAAATCCGTTCGCGCTGAGGGACAACTGTCCACATCGAGGAGTGCCGCTCTCGGAGGGTAAGTTCGACGGACGAGCCATCGAGTGTTGCTATCACGGTTGGCAGTTCGACTGCTCGGGTACCTGCCAAAAGATCCCGGCCCTTGCGGATAGCTCGTTTGATGTGAGGAAAATCAAGGCGTACGCCTATCCCTGCAAAGAAGTAAGCGGCACGGTTTGGGTCTACATGGCAAATAACCAGCGTCAACCCGCGGTCCCGGAGAATGTTTTTCCTGATTTGCTCGTTTCGTCTGAGCAACGGTTGCGTCACGTCGAGACCGTTCAGCTGCCAACCAATATCGATGATGCTATCATCGGGCTCATCGATCCGGCCCACGTGACGTTCGTGCATCAATCCTGGTTTTGGCGCAGCGCCAAATCTCTGAAACTGAAGCGAAAGCAGTTTGAACCGGTTGGGCTGGGATTTAGAATGGTGCGACATAAGCCATCAGCTAATGCCAAAGGCTACGGGATCCTGAATGGGGCAACCTCCACCGAGATCAGCTTCCAGCTGCCTGGCCACCGGTTCGAGCACATCCTGGTGGGACAGAATGATGTGATCGTATCGATCACTCTGCTGACACCGATCAACGAAACGACAACCGAGCTAAACCATGTTTTCTACAGCTCGCTCAATTTCACGAAGCACCTCTCGTGGCCCTTGAAAAAACTGGGCAAAACCTTCATCGGGCAGGATCTGGATATATTCAGGAAGCTCAGCACAGGGTTACAGAATAACCCAAAACAGATGTTAATAGGAGATCCAGACACCCAAGCTCGTTGGTACTTTGAGTTGAAAAAGCAGTGGCAGTTAGCGGTACAGGATGAGGTCCAATTTCTCAA
>DATNNZ010000168.1:0-11990 GCA_035601575.1 Chthoniobacterales bacterium | reverse complement strand
TTCTTTAGATGTGTGGTGGTTCGAGGACTCACAACGCCCCAAAAGAGAACAGTCGAAAATAGCCACAAAGAGCGCAGAGATCGCACAGGGGGATGGGCGAAATGTTTCTTCAGATGTCCGGTCGTTCGAGAGTCATTACTGTCCGAAGAGGGCAGTGAAATAGCCACAAAGAACGCAAAGACCGCAAAGAGGGAAGGGCCAAATGTTTCTTTAGATGTCCGGTGGTTAGACACTCATCGCGAGGAGAAAAGAATAATAGCCACAAAGAACGCAAAGATCGCAAAGAAAGGAAGGGCTAAATGTTTCTTTAGATGTGTGGTGGTTCGAGGACTCACAACGCCCCAAAAGAGAACAGTGGAATAGCCACAAAGACCACAGAGAAAAGTGCTGAACCACGGGTTTGGTTTCGCCACTGAGAATGAGTCAAGCAAAAGGTACTATATGCAACACAACTCTTTTCTGTTGCTTTCATTCGGCTGGCTTATTAAATAGATGGCCACAGGAAGAAACACCGATGAAAAGCATCAAGGAACTATGTGAGTTTGTGCGTGAGACTGCGTACGCGATTCATTTGTACCATGGTCACGGCCACTTAGAAAAAGTATACGAAAACGCGCTGGCCCATCGCTTGAGAAAGGCCGGTTTGAATGTAAGGCAGCAAGATCCAATCACGGTTTTCGATGAAGATGGAACCATAATTGGCGAATACTTTGCCGATTTGTTTATCGAGGAGACCTTGATAGCAGAACTCAAAGCTTGCCGGGCTTTTGCCAATGAACACACCGCTCAGATATTGGGCTACCTTAGATCAGCACGAAAAGAGCACGGCCTATTGATGAACTTTGGCAGCTACAAATTTCAGATCCGGAAGTACGTAATAAGTCTCTCCCCGGGCATCTAAAAAGCGTTTAGTCACTTTCTTCCTTTGCGTTCTTTGTGGCTATTGATCTCTTCTGCTCGGCCGCAATGAGTGTCTAACCACCGGACATCTAAAGAAACATTTGGCCCTTCCCTCTTTGCGGTCTTTGCGTTCTTTGTGGCTATTATTCTTTTCTCCTCGCGATGAGTGTCCAGCCACCGGACATCCAAAAGGGAAAAGGGCGTTTAGTCCTTTCGTTTCTTTGCGATCTTTGTGTTCCTTGTGGCTATTAATCAGTTTCTTTCGCGGCTATTCCTCCCTGGACCCAGATTTTCCTTGCCAAGTCCAGCTTAGCGCATACTTTCCGGGCTCTTTATGCCAAAGGCGATTGCAAGACGCAAAACGAAGAAAGCAGTGGCGAAACGCTTTAAAGTCACCGGCACGGGCAAGGTTCTCCGGAGCCATGCTGGAAAGCGTCATCTTCTTGTGTCAAAAAGCGGTAAGCGCAAACGACAATTGGCAAAGATCGCGGTCTTGGATAAGACCGACGAAGCGCGGATCAAAGACAATTTGCCGTTTGCTTAGACAACATACTGCTACCCACCTGCTCCGAAGAATTTCGGGGCTAACGCGACGGGTGAGGTCGGGGAGCAGAAAATAGAAAACAGCCCGTCCACGAGGATGCCGTTTAAGCGGCACTAGACCAATGCCAAGAGCAACCAATGCTCCTGCCAGCAGAGAACGTCGTAAGCGAGTCTTAGATCAGGCAAAGGGTTACCGAGGGCGTCGCTCCAAACTTTTCCGATACGCGAAGGATGCGACCATGAAGGCCAAGTATTGGGCCTATCGGGATCGAAAGACGCGCAAACGCAACTTCCGCAACCTCTGGATCCAGCGAATCAACGCAATCTGCCGGGAAAACGGAACGACCTACAGCCGGTTCATGGAAGGTTTGGCGGCCGCCCAAATTGAGATCGATCGAAAAGTCCTAGCTGATCTCGCCGTGACAGATCCAGCCGCGTTCAAAGCGATTTTCCAAAAATCAGCGGACGCTTTGGAGAAGAAACGCGCCGCGTAGCCCGGAGGGCATGACAAAGGACAAATCACAGAAAACAACTGGTTAGGCGAGCTCCGGCTGCAGCCGGACTTAGTCGCCCGACGGGATTTGCTGCATCGAGTCCTTATTTGTCATTTTATCGGCTATTGGCTATTAATTACTCCGCTATGGACGACGAATTGGGCACCTTGCAGAGGAATGCGTTGGCCGAAATCGCCAATGCGCACAACGTGATCGAGCTCGATCAGGTGCGGGTGAAGTATTTAGGGCGAAGCGGACTGATCTCGAAGCTGAGCGAAAGTATGCGCTCGTTGTCGAAAGAAGACCGTCCTCGCATTGGGAAATTGCTGAACGAAGTACGATCGACGCTCGATCATTCTTTCGCGGAGAAATCTGAGGCGTTTGCCGCGCAGCAGGATTTAGCTGCTCTCGACGATTTAGACGAAACGTTGCCGGCGACTCCGGTTCGAGCTGGAGCGTTGCACCCGCTCACTCAGCTCCAGGATCAAGCGATCCGAATCTTCCGGCGCTTGGGCTTCACTATGGCCGACGGACCGGATATTGAAACCGAATGGCATTGTTTTGACGCCCTTAATACGCCGCCTAATCATCCGGCCCGAAACGAGTCGGATACATTTTATTTTCCGGATGGCCGGCTTTTGCGTACCCATACCTCGACCGTCCAAATCCGTACGATGGTTGCGGATGCGCCTCCGATCAGGGTGATCGCTCCGGGCGGCGCTTATCGACGCGATGAAATGGACGCAACGCATCTGAGCCAGTTTAACCAGTTGGAGGGACTGTACGTTAATAAAAACGTTACTGTTGCCGATCTGAAAGGAACGCTTGAATATTTCGTCCGCGAATTGCTCGGCCCAAAAGTAGAGACACGGATGCGGCCGCATTTTTTCCCTTTCACGGAACCAAGCCTGGAAATGGATGTGCGTCTGCCAGGTGTCAATGCCGGTAAATGGATGGAGTTGCTGGGCTGCGGCATGGTAGATCCGGCGGTCTTTGAGCGGGTAAACCAACGTCGAGGCGATCAGGCTTATGATCCGGAGACTTGGACCGGCTACGCATTTGGTATGGGCCTGGATCGACTGGCAATGGCGCTCTTTGGGCTGCCTGACATCCGCCTGCTGATCGAGAACGACCAAAGGTTCTTAGCGCAGTTCAATTCATGAAACTCTCGCTGCGATGGCTGGCTGAATACCTGCCGGATTTGAACCGGTCCGTCGAAGAAATCGTCGACGCTCTCACTTTTACCGGTGTCGAAGTGGAAGGCGTCGAGACTAAGGGTGGGGAATACCAAAAGATAGTGGTAGCACAGATCAAATCGTTCCAGCCGCATCCGAATGCGGATCGATTGAGTGTTTGCCAGGTATCGGACGGTAGTTCTGCTGATCGCCAGATCGTTTGCGGCGCCAAGAATTTCAAAGCCCTTGACAAAGTTGCTCTCGCTTTGCCCGGCGCGGTATTACCTGGCGGCTTGAAGATCAAAGCCAGCAAGCTGCGGGGCGTTGAGTCCGAGGGAATGCTTTGTAGTGCGAAGGAGCTGGGTTTAGCAGAAGATGCCTCCGGGTTAATGATTCTTCCGCCCGATGCTCCGATTGGCCAACCCCTGTCAGAGCTCTATCCGACTGACACGATCCTGGATCTTGAGATTACGCCTGATCGTCCCGACCTGCTTAGCTATCGCGGGCTGGCCCGCGAACTGTCAGTGATCTTTCAGGTTCGGCTCTGTCAAGAAAAAGAAAGGACCGATCCGAAGGTGGTCATCGATCCTTCTCGGGTCCGCGTCACTGCCACTGAGGGCTGCCCGTTCATCAGTTTCCAGGCAATCCATGGAGTCAAAATCGAGTCGAGCCCAGCCTGGCTGAGTTCGAGACTTTCTGCCGCCGGGATACGCCCCATCAATAATGTCGTCGACCTTACGAATTACGTGATGCTGGAAACCGGCAAACCGCTTCATGCCTACGATCTCGCCAACTTGCAAGGCGGAATCGAGGTTCGCATGGCTCAGAATGGAGAAGAGCTCATCGCATTGGATGGCAAGTCCTACACTTTGAATCCATCTCACCTGGTCATTGCTGATCAGCAAAAAGTGATCGGACTGGCCGGCGTCATGGGCGGTGAAAGGACCGGCGTCACCAATCAAACGACCGATATTCTTTTGGAGAGCGCTTATTTCGCGCCGGCGGTTATCCGCAGCATGAGCAGAGGCCTTGGGCTGATCTCGGATGCAAGTTTTCGATTCGAACGTGGAGTCGATCCGGCCTCGGTCCTGCCTTCGGCGGTGCGAGCCACAGAATTGATCCTCGAGATCGCCGGCGGAAAGACCACCGATGCCATCGTTGTTGCCGGGGAGTTGCCGCCGGCAACCAAGCCGATTCTATTCAGACCGGAACGGTGCGATGCGCTGCTCGGGGTCACGGTTGCCAAAGCGCCGGAGCTGTTGGAACGAATCGGACTCAAGCCAATTGGCAATCAGCAATGGCTAGTCCCGAGCCATCGCCCGGATTTACAGCGAGAAGTCGATTTAATTGAGGAGGTCTGCCGTTACCACGGTATCCAGAAAATTCCCGGCCGGCTCTCCGGACAGGCGACTCCAAGTTCTGCCGTTGATCACCGGCACGACAGAGAAATACAATTGCGCCGGAGACTCGCCGGGCTCGGTTTACTCGAGGCACGGAGTTTGGTGCTGGTCGATGACGCAGCGTTGCAGGAATCGTTATCTACGATCAAAGATGTTTTTCGCCTGAAGAATCCACTGGCCGAAGATCAAAAAATCCTCCGGCCCTCCTTATTGTCTGGGCTTCTTCGTTCCGCTGAACGAAACTTCAATCGCGGACAGACCAGCGTTGCGCTTTTCGAGATTGGCCGCGTGTTTCATCCCAACGGAGACGAAGAGCTAACCCATATCGCGATTCTCTTGGCCGGTGAAAATTCGGCACGCTCCTGGAACCAGCAGCCTCGGCCGTTCGACTTATTTGACCTGAAAGCGTTTGTCCAACAAGCGATCGGCGGTCCGATCCAACTTCGGCGGACTGAACCGAATCTCTTGGCGGCCTTGATCTGTGAAGTCATTGGCACCGATGGCTCAACCATGGGAAGCCTCGGACAGCTGCGTCCATCCAAAGCGCGAGATTTCGGCTCCCGTTATCCGGTATTGGTCGCCGAGTTGGCACTGAGTGCTGACCAAACCACCCAGCCGTTTCAACTGCGTCCGCTCGACCGGTTTCCTTCGGTCACGCGTGACGTTGCTTTCCTGGCGGACCGAAATTTGAAATTTGCCAAAGTGCTGGAGACGCTGTACTCGGGCAACGAACCCCTGTTGGCTGATATTCAGATCTTCGATCTGTTTGTCGATCCTTCCGGCGAAAAAATCCCAAAAGACCGCAAATCGATGGCCTGCAGTTTGACATATCGAGCAACTGACCGGACGCTGACCCAAGACGAAGTGAATGCCGTACACCAACGACTAAAAGGGTTGCTAGTAGAGCGTCTTGGGGTGACACTTCGCGAGTAATAGTTCTTTCATTTTTTGCAATACCTTCTACGGAAGGAACATATATTTTGCCCTGTGGTGTTCGGGATTCCTGGCCAATGCCCCAGACCCGATATTATTAAATCCCATGGAGGCTGGGTTGTGCGCGATTTAATGACAGGCCTTGATTGGAAGTCAGCAACGCGCCGACGGTTATCCGCCCTTGTTTGGAGGGGAATGGGAGCTTCGCCAAAACGGCATCGGCGGGGCAAACAATGAGAAAGGGCGTCTCTGAAAAGAGGCGCCCTTTCCTTTTCTTGGTAGGGCAAACAGAGATGCGGGTAGGCCGAAACAGATGACATGAGCCGACAGTGCGACGTTATGCGCAACGCTGTCGGCTCATGTCATCTGTGAGCCTTTGCACCCGTTGTTGGTAAGCAACAGCCATTTCAGCAACGGCTGTCTCCGGAAACTCCGTGCGAGAGTTTTTCCTTGTCGAACCTTTTGTCGGGATGCGAACACCGACGTTTTTCGCCGCCTTTTGGCCACTAAATCTGGGATTTCTGCATAAAAACCATAATTACTGCTAAAGCTGGAGGCGCGCACTCCGAATCTAGGAGAAGGAAATTTTGCGTTGCAGCTTGCCTTAACCATGCATTTGCTTCTCTCTAGCTCGACCATCAATCTTTGCGAGTCGTCCGCTCTCTTGCGAGATGAGCAAATCCCCGCTTCCCAGACGGGATTGATCAGCTTTGCCACCACCCATCACGAATTGAACTGGACCGAATTCTCATGGACGCGGCACGTTTGACACTACCCACTCTTTGGTTCATCGCTTGCTCAAGCTTTGCATCGATTGCTGTAGCCGGTGATCCGAAACAACCTGCCGAACTAAACCGGCTTCTGGCCGCTACGGCTGCCAAAATTCCGCTTCCCCAGGATGTCTCCCAGCCGAGTCCAACACCCGCCGAAAATGCCGGACTTGTCCGCCTTTACCAAGTTCGGAGTGAAGTTCAGCTCACCGACGCCAAGGTCGCTCACTCGGAATCTGCTGCCTTCTTGATTCGGCTGAGTGTCGATAACGATTTTGTGGTGTTGCATGATGATCATGCCAACGTGCGGTACAGAATCACGGGACGACGCTTCATTTATCAGGCGGAGGAAGGCCAAGAAAGTATGGAGGCGTCCGCACCTGCCATTGTCGCCGCTCGCCTGGATCAGGGCCGCGTCGAAATCCTGACCGTTACGCCGAAACGGCTGACGATCCTGAAATCACTTTATGCCGAGGACGGCTATCGGCTCACGACTGCTCAATTTGTGGGCGAGAAGCCCTTGGCTGGAAGCGACCGGTCCGCCTCGCCGCAGCAGAGGGATGCTTCACTGACCCAACCATGATGAAATCCGCAATCCGCAATCCGCAATCCGCATTCCTTCCGTTCCCCGCGTTTTCGTCGATAGCGGCGTTCTCGGCGTTATTCTTGATCCTCTGCTGCCAGGCGAGGGCTCAAGAACGCCCGAACGGATCGCCGAACGGGCAGAAGTCGCCTGAACGGGCCGTTCCGGCGTCGGCAGAACTTCTGAAGAAGGCAATGAAAAACGCCAGGGCGATCGCTCCAGATGACACCCAGGAACATATGCGACCGGTCGAGACGAAGACGCCACCGAATTCGACCCAGCCGAAGCTGCTGCCTGATAGCAATTCTTTGCCCGATAGTTCACCTGCGAAAGCCCCGAAAAAGATCTCGCCGACTCCCACTCCCTTCAAGGAATCAGACTCAAAGCCAGACGCAATCAAGCAGGATGCAGACCGCAATGCGCAGTCCGAGAGTCCGCCGAAAGCGGTCGACGAATCCGATGGATCTGTGTGGGAACCGACGGGTATTACCGTCAGTCGCCTATTTCTCGCCACCGACGGCACGAACGGAGAAGTGCGCAAGGTCCCCATGAATGTTCCCGTTTTATATGAAAGTCGGTTAATGGCGTTGGACAAAGACAAACAGCGCGCAATCGCTCGCTTGCTGGATAAGCTCGTGAGTTATCGAACCCGGTTGGCCGCCATGAGGAAAGAGGGCGCCGATCTCCTGGCCGAATGGAACCAGATCATCAGCTCCAGCACGCCGCAGGATCTTCTTCTGTCTGACAGCCCAAGTCTAATCGAGAAAGCAAGCACCGACGCGGCCGGTCATGGGGAAAGCGCACCTGGCTTTGAGCCTGGAAAAGGTGTCTCTATCCAACTGAAGTCAACCGTTCCCAACCAATGAAAACAAAATTAGGGTCAATTTTTCTAGCGGTTGCACTGATTACTTCCGCCTACGCAGCAGGCGATGCCGAGAAGAAATCGGATACAGCCGAATCGACGGGCGGCGCGATCAAGGCGACCGCACCCAACGGGGAATCTGTTTTGGTTCTGGAACGATCGACTCCAAAGATTGTCGGCATTGTACCGCCGGGTTGGAAAGTTGTTCCCCTGGAAAGCGCCAAGATCGAGAGTGATCCGATTGAAATTCGCCCTGGCCTTTCCTCCGTTATTCTGTTGAGCCCGTACAAGCTCGTGCCGGATCCGAAACAAACTCCCTACGCCTTCAAAGAACCGGGCTTCGATCCGTCCCTTGGAAATCGCCAGACCAATACGGTGGGAGCGGTTCTGTCGGATTACGCCCACGAAGAGCAGAAACTCGACGACAAACTTGGCTCAGTGATCGACCAGATTCGGACCGCGCTGAATCAGCCGGCGACAACTCCCAATGAAACAGCTCGGAAGCAGCAGGCTACCCAGGTTCAACGAGTCCAGCCTCGCCAACTGCAGAATCGGCAGTGAGCTGTTTCTGCTTTCCCTAGCGTTCACGCTGGTACTCGGACTTTGCGGATGCAAATCCTCGGCTCGAACCCATCCGGATGCCGCCCGAGTTGCCGATCCCGTTCAGACGGAAATTGCGGAACTGGCGACCGCAATTGCTGATCTCCGTAATCAATGCGATGACCTGCGCGGCCAAGGTGCGGACCTGCATAAGCAGAATGAGGATCTCGGCAATGAAAACGCGCAACTTCGGCAGGCTCTGGGGACCGCTCTCGATGCTCAGGAACAGCTAACGAATCAGATGCACCAGATCAATGAAGAGCTGCACAGCACGCACGATGATCTGACCCTGGTTCGCGAACAGCTCCACGATCTAGAATTGGAACGGGAAACGAAGCCGGTTGAGCCTTCTTCTTCCGGCACAATGACCGCACAAAAACCGCAATAGCAGCCTGTCGGATGTGATGGCTGAGCGACCGGTAGATTGTGGATTTGATATGAAAAGCCGTGGCCGTGTCGACAGGCTGCTTAAACTCCGCTGCGCGGAGAAGGAATGGTTTTTGTCTTCCTTCGCGAAGCGAATCTCAGCGGCCCTCGTTCGCAGTCCGCTCGTCTTTCCGTTGAATTTGCCGCCAATCAGGCTGCTCATTTCCAAGTTCGGCGGGCTGCTCGTACTTCCTTTGAGTCTCATTGCATCTGCGACCGCTCAGGTGATTCCTGCTCCGTTCGGGCTGAAATGGGGAGAAACATCAGCTCCGATTTTGTCGTTTGCCGAGCACACCGGCGCCAAGATCGTGACACAGTCAGGATCGTCCGGGCGCGAGACGATAGAGGTGCGCGGACCTTTTTCGAACCAGCGTTACCAACGCTTGGGATTCAGCTTTCAGGCCGACCGCCTGGTTCAGGTCGCAGTGTATTATCAAGCGCCGGAGGAGAGCAACGAGGCGAGGGAACTCCTCGCGGCCTTGCGGGGTGAGATTGAGCAAACATTCGGCCCGGGGGAACTGCTCGAGACTGGGAGCGAAAAAAATGTAGACGGCTACCTGGAAAGCCGGCGTGTATTCCGCTGGGAACGGAGTGGGTGCGCGATCTGGTTGATCTCAATGCAGGTCAAAACTGCCGATGATTTGGGTCCTCCGCTTGGCGAGATCAGCGTCGTTTACGCAAACCTCGGTTTAGGTCGCCAGCTCGAGATCGATAGCCAGGCGAAAGGCGAGAAGTAAGCATAGTGAGAAGTGAGAAGTGATTGGTGAAGCGGGGGCGTTCTTGGGCGGTTGGCGTTCAGCGGCGACTGTCCCCGCTACGGGCTTGATTTTCGCGAAACCGGAGAACTCGTCCGAAGCTGCTCGCGTGACGTTACCACAAACCGCAGTCGCCATCGTTTGCCATGGAAAATGACGCGCCGTTTAGATCCAGTGCAATGTTCGAGGTGCGATTCCCACGTCGTCGAAAACTATGCATTTTCAGGGTTTGATCGACCAAACGCCAAACGCCAAACGCCGACCGCCTACTGCGCCTTCGCTCGTCCCCGCAAATCACTCACCACCATCTGTACATCCAACTTCCTTCCTTCTCTGCCGAAGTAGAGCCAGGGTCCGGGCGGAACTTCTTCTTTCTTCACGAACCGCCAATCAACAATATCGAGGCTACCAAGACCGAGGTAATCGCGAACCGCTGGACTGAGATCAATACCGGCGCCGCCGTTCCGGTTCGGACGAGGACGCTCATTGCCGAAGACGTATTGCCAATGGTCGACTTCGAATGGGCCGACATCCTCCCATTGCGCGTAACAAATCCGGCCATCGGCGTTTCGCACCGCGATCCATGCGCCCTGACAAAGGCTGGAAGAGCCGGCCCGCGGTGGTCCTTGGATCCACCACGGAATCAAGCGTTCCAGTGGTGGGCGCGTCGGATTGATGATCAGATCGTTGAATGGGAGCGCGAAATAAAATGGATTCTGTTTTGGCAAGAACCTGGTCGGAAAGAAGCCGGTCCGTCGTCCCGGATCATCGGTCCCGCCGAAATTGGCTTGCCAGGCGTGATCCCAGGCACTGGTGTCGTTTGGTACCGGATTGTGCAGACTCGCGGATTCACCCACCCAGAACACGGTCGCCACAATCTGCTCGCGCCAAGGTCCGTACCCGGATGGCGCCGTGGTCTCAAGCCGGCGAGGACGGGTCGTAGTCAAGTAAAACGGCATCTGCCAGAGCCGATCCAGCAACCGATTTTCCGCAGCGTGCAGGACGGTATCTGATTCTTCAGCGATGAGCTTGTTCGAGAAGAACCCGCAAACAGTGACCGTAATGCATATTCCGGCCCTGAAAATCGAGCGAAAGAATAAGCGCAGGTCTCGTCGCTGCGTCCTCATCCCATTAAATCAGGGTACGAACCGCGGATTTCATACGCAGACTCCGGATTGGTTCGGAACCGGCTCGGGAACAGATTTCTGATTGCGGATGTCTGTTCCGCACTCCGCAGTCCGCATTCCGCAATCATTGTTGGCTCCCAGCGTTCACGGCTTCCTTCCCGGAGTTTGGATCGAAGTGAGTTCGGGTGTCCGCCGGACTTGGCCCGGAGTGAGGACAATCCCGGTTTTGCCCGAATCCGACCCCGGTATCCGGACGGGATTATCGGTAGGCATGGGGGTTTGCGAACCGGCGACCGGCTCGACTGTCAACTTCACCACCATCCGGGCTATTGATCTCTCTGGCGCTTTCTTGCTGCGGAACAACCGCTGAATCCAAGACTGTTTGCCGGCAGCCGGATCGTTGCTCGGCATCAGGATGCCGTCGATCTCGACGACCTGTTTCGTTGGGGTCAATTCCAGGGTGTGGTTGATGTTACGTCGGATCGTGACACCCTTGTGTCCGTCGAAGGAAGGTACCGCGTTTTCGATTCCTAAACCGGCCTCGATGTTTCCATTCGGCAACAGAACGGGATTAACCGTCAGACGAAGAGTGCTATCGCCTCGCTTGGACTGTGCATCGATGAAGGAAATCGTCGCCTTACTGCCAGCTTCGAGCGAGCGCACCGTTTGCGGTTTGCTGTTCGGAGCAACATCGGCGCCAGCCAACTGAAGGATCAACTCGCGGCGATCGACTCTGGATTTAGCAGATTGATCCACCCAGACCCAGACCTCAGCCTTCACCGTATGCGGATTGACCGGGCTAAGGGTATCCTGCTGGTTTCGGGTTAAGGTGATTACATCGCCCCAGTAAGCGATACGGTAACCCCGGGCTTCTGCGATCCGGGTAAAGGCTTCCCAAGGATCGAGGTCAGTGTCCGCAAAATTGTAGGTAATCGTTTCGTCGGCGGGAATGCCGGGATCCACAAAATTGCGCTCGGCGGCCCTGGCCAGATTGGCCAGCACCTGAGCGAGCGGTTGCGGTCCAGCCTTGTTAGCATCGTCGGTTGATGTGGTCAGGACAGTCTCTTGAATATCGGTCGGCTCCGGAGTTTCGGTCGAAATCTGGAACCACGCATCGCTATTCAATTGCGGATTCCGGATTGCGGATCGCGGATTGTTCATTCCGCAATCCACATTCGGCATTCGGCAATCGTTCGGCGGGTCGGCACTCAAGATCGCCAACTGACTGCTTATAGCCGGAGTCTGCGGTTCGACCCCTCGCGTCGATTTGTCCTTTTCCGCTACCGGCGTTGTCGGCGTTGATTCTGTTGTCGGCAATGGACAGCGTGAAGTCTGCGAATCGACCCGTTGCGTCGATTTATCCTTTTCCGCTACCGGCGCTACCGGCGCTGACGGCGTTATCAGGCCTGCCGGCGCTACCGG
>DATNNZ010000167.1:0-44518 GCA_035601575.1 Chthoniobacterales bacterium | reverse complement strand
TCAACCGGACACCACCAAAGTGTCACCATCCCAGTCCAGCGCCTTTCAGCAAAACTGCATTAGTTTTTTTATGAATGGTACTTGGACCTTGCCTGAGGTGCTGGTTCTGGAACAGGAACGCTTTCGACCGTTACCTTCCCGACCTCTCTCCAGACAACGGCTAGATTCAACAAATCGGCGCGATTCATAACGGACGAACTGATTGGAGCTCCTGTTGAAAGAACAACGAAATAGCGGTTACGACCTCCTTGACGTGAGCAACCGAGTCGATCGATTTGGAGGTTACTTCGTGGAACGTGCTGCTCGTAATCAGCGAAGCGAGCAGCTGCGCGTACTCAATCGGGTGAATTGGATCTTGGCGGTTTCCCAAAATCAGGGTTGGAACCCGGATAGTCTTCCAGTCGGCCGGATCGTTGTTCGGAACATCTTTTGGCATCCGATCTAAGACGGCGAAGTTTTGGTCGGCCCCTGCGCGTTCGAACTGTCGCAGGAGCGAATGCGCCGAGTCGACCGATTCATTACGGATCTGCTGGAATAGCTCGTAATTTTCAAACAGCGTTCGTCCCTTAATGACTCCTTCATGCTCAATCAGACTTGCAATCTGGGGATAGACTTGCAGGTTTTTCGGCGAGCGTTCATGAAGCCATGCGGGCCGGCAGAGAATCAGCCCAAGCGCTCTGTCAGGAAACCGGAGAGCAAAGTTGAGTGCAACACCTGCACCCATCGAGATGCCGCCGACGACGGCAGCATGGATTGTTAAATGGTCAAGCAGCGAGCAAAGGTCGTCGGCGAAACTACTAAACGTAAGTCTCTCCGGATCAAGCAAGGCAATGGTTCCACCGTGGCCTCGCGCATCGAATGATAGAAACCGAACGCCAGGCACGACGAATGTCCTTGGCTGATTAACATCACCTCCCAGGCCGTGTTGAAACACCAGTGGTATCCCGGCGCCTTCGTCGATGTAGTTGAAGCTTGCATCGGACGTCCTAAAGCGGGGCATGATCCGCCCCCTTTCCCAGTTTGGAAATGATCCCCCGCAAATAGTGCGCGGTCGGAGCAGCTTCTGATTCGTCTATCCCATGTGCGATAAGAGGTCCTCGAAAACCGACTTCCTGCAGACACCTCAAAAAGTGCGAAAAATCGACAACACCTTCTCCGGCCGGGCAGACCTTGCCGTTGCCGTCTCGGTCCTTTGCGTGGGCGAGGACGACCTGATCGCCCAAGAGCTGACAAGCCTCCTCAATGATGGCTCGATCTTTTGAAGCTGACGTGGCTTTGACTAGATTTGCGGGATCGAGGATGATTTTAAGCCGGGAACTTTTGATCTCTTTAATCAACTGCCATGCCGCCGAGGCTGAATCGATGACATTTCCCGGTTCGGGCTCGATCGCTAAGAGTAGGCTGTTGACTTCTGCAATCAGAATAGCGCGTTCTAAAGAATCCAAGAAATCAGCCCTGGCTTCTTTCGACGCGTTCTCCGGATGCCGGCGCCACATGTCCAATGGATCACGCGTCCCGGTGCAAAGCGTTAGCACCGGAATATGCAGTCGCGCGCAAACAGCAGCCAACACTTCCAAGCTCACCAGGCCTCCGGCTCTCACCCTGGAGTCGGGATGCGCCATGTTAAACGTGCCCGACAGCGCTGAGAGCTCGACCTTCTCATTGGCCGCTGCTGATAAGATTTGATCGACGGTTTCGTCTCCGACATTGGTCGGTAGTGAAGCCAGGCCAACACAGGACATGTTGAACTGTGTGCACGAGTAATCACAGCCCCGAACTGCAGCGAATATCTCGCTGACGGTTTCCCGGCGGAACGTTTTGGCGAAGATACCGAGGTTCATCGGACTCCTCCGATGACGTCGGCGAGCCGAACGCTTTTCCCAGTATGGCATGACTCAGAAACCGCGACTAAGGCTCGGAGCACTGCCAATCCATCGTCCGCAGTCGCACCTTGTTGAGGCACTCCCTTGAGTATCGTGTCGGCAAATCCTTCAAGCTGAAGTTTGTAAAAATGTGCGTCAGCTCCCAGCGCACGATGGTACTGACCGTCGCGTACGGAAAAGCATTCGACTTCGCTGGAGCGCAGATACCAAGGGTTAAAAGTCTTTCCGATGGCACTTCCGTGTTCAGCATAGATTTGAAAACCTTCGTGCCAGTCCATGCGGACAGGAATGGTCAGATTAAGCTGACCGGTGAAACCGCCGGCGAACTTAGCAGTGATCATCCAGCAGAACGCTCCGAACCTTTCGTTAAGCTCTGCCTGAACGCGAACGATCTGGCCACCAAGGAAAAGCGCGGTGTCAAAAAGGTGACTGCCGTGGCCGAGAAGGTAGTAGACCGGCTTATTAGATTTGGGATTTCCATCCGGCTTCTTACTGGCGGAGCTGGTGATCGGAAGAGGCTGGAGGTTATCCGTTTGGACGTACCGGTAAGTTGAATCGCAGTACCAAGCTTTCAGCGCCAGCAGCTCTCCTCCTTCTTCCCGAAGAAATCGCTTGGCAAACGCAATCCCCGGATCGAAACGCTTCATCGTTCCTACCTGGACCGTGAGGCGAGACGCTTCGGCCTGATCGCGTAGCGCTAGACACTCTTCAACTGTGGTACCGAGTGGTTTTTCAACCAGCACATGCTTACCGGCAGCCAGCGCTCTTGAGGCAGCCTCAACATGGAATTGATCGGCAATCGCGATGATGACGGCTTCCACTTTAGGATCGCCCAACATCTCATCGTAGCTAAGGTAAATTTCCTTTGGCTCGTAGTAAGCGGCTAATCGGCTAACCAGGTCTTTAGCGACATCACATATCGCGTATAGTTCCACGTTGCGTCCTTTGCTGCATGATTCGAAGTGCGCGGCCTGCGAAATTGGACCGCAACCCAGAATACCCACGCGGAGCAATCGATCTTCTTTTGTCATGCCAGTGCTTGCTCCGCTTTTTGTCCTAGACTCTTGATCCACCTAATCGCAGCAGATGGATCGTTATCTGCGAAAACAAGTGACCCTGGGATCACGCCGTCGGCGCCGGCTGTCGCCAACATCGGGACAGTGTGACGTTGTATTCCGCCGTCGACGAAAATTTCTGCTCCGGATTGGCTCCGATCTCGCTCGCAGACGATCGCTTGGATCCTTTCACCCATTCGCGGATCGATGTCTTGCCCCTTGATGCCGATCTCTGTGCCCATAACGAGAAGTCGATCAGTAAGATCTAAATGAAGGTTTTCCGCATCAATCGGGTCACCTAGCTCCACGACCAATCCCGGGTTCTTGCCAAATTCCCGGATCTTCGAGAGAGTGGCTCGGACGTCGGAGCAGAGTCTCCGATGTACCGTAATCCTATCGGATCCGGATTCTGCAAATCGTTCGAGCCAGCCGTCGGTATCCGACATCATCACGTGCACGTCTAAACAAGCCCTCGTCCGGGCTCGGAGCGCTGAGATAAAGTCAGGTCCGAATAACAGGTTTGGCACAGAGGCCATCCATGACGTCAAGGTGAAGGCCATCTACGTGTGGTGCGACGAGGTTAACGGCTGCCCCGAGTTCGAGTAAGTCAGCAGACCAAAGGGAAACGGAAATTTTCATGAACGGATTAGAAATGCACCAGAATTGCTTTCGAATAAATGCGTTTAATTTCGTATGTCTTCGTATCGATTGAAATCGAAGTCAAACGAAAACAGTTGAAAAGAAAACAAAAGCGTGGAGAATGGACGCGTGGATCAGCCCATTCAGCCCATTGAGGACGCACCGGTGTTCGCCGATGAGCGGCAGAGTAAGATTGCGGAGTTAGTTGCCTGCCGGGGTAAAGTGTTAACGTCGCAGCTCACCACTTTTTTGGGTGTAAGCGAGCCTACGTTGCGAAAAGATTTAACGGTTCTGGAAGAAAGAGGACTACTCAAACGGACACACGGCGGCGCAATTGCAATCCGTCCGCCGGCAGAACGTGACCTGGAGGTTCGTTCGACTCAGAATCTGTCTGCCAAGCAAGCCATCGCCGTGGCATGCTTACGGGAAATCAATAACGGAGAAGCGGTCTTCCTGGACAGCGGAACGACAGTCGAGCTCGTAGCTCACGAGCTCGGCAAGAGCCGACGACACGTTACGGTAGTTACCAACGCACCAAGAGCTGCCATGGAGGTCGCGGCGAATAGCGCCATATCTCACCTCCTGCTCGGCGGACAGCTCCGGCTAGTGGGCGGTAGCCTTACGGGACCTTTGACCACCCAGATGCTGAATCTGTTTCGGATTAATACGGCTCTGATCGGGGTCAGCGGGATTAGCGAAGACGGGATTACTGTCTCAGATTTCGCAGAGGCCCAGCTCAAAATCGCGGTAATCGAAAGAGCTCAAAAAGTGGTAGTCCCTCTTGATCATACGAAAGTCGGTGTCGTTGATTTTACCAAGGTCTGCGGATTGGACCAGATCGATGTGGTTGTGACCGACCGATCGAACGACAATCTACGCCGGCTTTGCGAAGAGCGCGGTATCCGGGTGGTGGTTGCTGGTTCTAATTCAGTCTCGTAATCGCTGATGGCTCTCTCTAAAGGGAGAGCAAGATTTGATCGGCAGCCGAAACATCAGACCATGCCGCCGTTGGCGCGAAGCACCTGACCATTTATCCAGGACCCGTCGGGACCGGCCAGGAAAGCGACGGCAGCAGCGATGTCTTGCGGCGTGCCCAGGCGCTCAAGCGGATTCATTTTCGCAAAGCGCTCGATGAGTTCCGGCGATTTTCCGTTCAAGAATAGGTCAGTCGCAGTCGGGCCCGGCGCGATTGCGTTGACCGTGATCGACCGGCCGCGGAGTTCCTTGGAGAGGATCGCGGTCAGCGTTTCGATGGCAGACTTGGTCGCGGCGTAGATGCCATACGTCTCCAGCTTGGTGCCGACGACGCTGGTAGAGAAACTGATGATACGTCCACCAGCACGAAGCCGTTTGGCTGCTTCGCGCAGGCCGTTGAACGTCCCCTTCAGATTGACGGCCACGAGGCGGTCAAACGTGGCGTCATCCGTAGTAGCGATGCTCGACAGGGTCATC
This sequence comes from Chthoniobacterales bacterium, assembly GCA_035601575.1. Lineage (GTDB taxonomy): Bacteria > Verrucomicrobiota > Verrucomicrobiia > Chthoniobacterales > JAFAMB01 > DASTDH01. Next base: position 39,489 of record DATNNZ010000167.1, on the reverse strand, counting down.
AACCCAGCATTGTTGACCAGAACGTCAACGCCGCCGAACTCTTTTTCCGCAGCGTCGAACATACGCGCTACCTCGACCGGTTTGCTGACGTCGGCCTGCGCGCTGATCGCACGCCCTTCGTCCGCCTTGATTTGCTTAACGACCGCAGAAGCTTCCGCCTCGCTGCCTGCATAGTTCACTACGACGGCGAAGCCGTCCTGGGCCAGTCGTCTGGCGACGGCGCTGCCGATGCCGCGGGATGCCCCGGTTACGATGGCGGTCCTGGTTGATGTATTTGTCATGCTTCATATTAGACATCGACAAGCAATAACTCTAATTCATAATACTTATATCTACCATGCGTATAGCACATTTACGGCAAGCGGATCTGAACCTCTTAATTGTCTTCACGGTGCTTGCCGAAGAACGAAACGTCACGCGCGCCGCCGCGCGGTTGTTGCTCAGCCAGCCGGCAGCGAGCCGCGCGTTGCAACGGTTGCGGGACATGTTCCACGATGACCTCCTGATCAGAACCTCCTCCGGGTATCAGCCCACTCCCAAGGGCGAACGCCTTCTGCACGAACTCGAGTCAACGCTGCCGCGATTGGACCGCTTGCTCAGCGGGAACGACTTCGACCCGGCCGCGGAAGAGACCTCCTTCCAGATCGCTACCACCGATCACGCTTCCCATGTACTTTGTCCGCTGCTATGCCGTACCGTGCTCGCGCCGGCAGGCAAGGTCTCTTTTCATTTCATGCCGTTGCACGACGGGACGTTCGAAGCGATGGAAAAGGGCAGAATCGACCTGGTGCTGAATGCCGACGACGGTTACGCTCCCGCGCACCTGGCGAAAGAGGCCATTTTCGAGGTGGAGTTTGTTTGCGTCGTGGCGAAGGAAAGCCGCTTCTCGCGTGCTTTCACGCTGAAGCAGTATCTGGCTGCAGATCACATCGGAATCGGGATTCTGGGCGGAATTCAAACCATCCCGGAGAAGAGATTAGCCACAATCGGGGCTCAGCGCCATTGCCCGATGTGGGTGCCGTATCATACGGCCGCGATGCGCAGCGTTGCCGGCACAAATCTGATCGCGACCGTACCCAGGCGCATGGCGGAATTGGAGGCTTCGAATCCGGCCATAAAAATCCTCAAAGCGCCGGCCGAACTCGGGGGATTTAAGTACCTGATGGTCTGGCATCCCCGAATGAATACTGACGCCGCACATGTCTGGTTGCGTTCGGTCGTTCGTGAGGCAGGAAAGGAAATATCGCGTTGAGATCACTAAAGACAGGCCGGAGCAGACTACGATGCTATCTGTTGATTGCAGATAAACCGTGGACTGCGGAATTTGACGGTCATGATCCGACTTGATGCTTCTTCTTCACTAAGTTCCCATCCTTAGATGCGATCCCGATGGTTGATTTACCCAAGCCAAGTTGACTCTTCACCGCCGCTTTGGCCGCGCCGAGAAGAGCATCCGAGGAGCCTCGGTCAGAAATAGTCCTCGACAAACCGATCGCACCGACCATCGTCGCCAGCGCAAACGACGCGAGTTGTTTCGCCTGTTTATGCCCGAGCGCCAGCAGCATCTTCCGGAGAGCAGCTTCTAGTCGTGCAGTTCCCTCGGCAAAACGTTCGCGACAGGCGGGCGAGATGTGCGGCATATAACTTGCCAGCGTCGGTAGGGCGCAACTTTCCTCAAGGACATCTCGATGTCGGGGAACGAGGTAGCCGTCGATAAAGCGAACCAAAGCTTCGTCGGGCGGATGGCCTTCGGTAACTCTGAGCATCCAGGCATAGCGCTCGTTAAAGATCTCCATGATCGCTTCCGCCGTCAGTTCGTCGATGGACCTGAAATAAGCATAGAAGCCGCCATGGGTGAGCCCAAGCTTTGACATAATTGCGGCGACACCGATCGCGTCCGGGCCTCCCAGGCGAAGGGCTCTCGCCGCCTCGAAAACGATACTCTGCCGAATTCGCGCCTTATGATGAGGATTGCGTGGCATTTCGGTGATTATATAATGATACTGATCATACAGTTAATCGACCGTGTATCAAGCACTTTTATCCGTTCAGTCAAGTGTTGGCATGTTTTGGGAAGAATCAGGTTTAAGGGCGCATAATTGTTTTTTGACTCAATATCAAACAATGAGATTACCGCCGTAATATTATATTCATGAAACTAAGTTTTATCTGCATCGACATACTAGTGCACCAAGTCAGTGACTGGTGTAGTGGCGTTGCGTTCAAAATGGGCCGCCGGTCAGTTGGCTATTTTTTCAAGGCGTGAGCGACGAGCATTTCTAGATTGATCGTAAGGAGCGAGCAACGCGGAAAAACAGCCAACTGACCGGCGGCGACGCTGGGGCACAACATGTACCCTCAGCGGTTTGCAGTCGATATAGACGACACGCTGACTCGATGGCTGGAATGTTCTAGCCGAGATTTCGGCGATATGAAAGTTCGTGACCTCGGCAGCGATGGATTATCCGAACTCATTTGCCGGCAAGTATTCCTGGCTCGAAGAGCATTTTCCGTTTATCCCAGACAAGCGCGTCGTGTTCTGCGGGGACAAAAGCATCCGAGCGGGCGGATTGCGCCGGAGTTGAACTTTTTAATGTAGCAAAGTAACCTCTTCCCAGGTTCTTCCAACATGAAAGCGATTGTATACGATTCTCCCAGAAATTTTGTTTACCGCGACGTACCTGATCCCAAGATGGAAAACGATGAGGTCTTGATCAAGGTGCATGCCTGCGGAGTCTGCGGCACCGATCTGCATATCCATGAGGGCGAGTTCGGCCCCCGCTTTCCGCTGATTCCGGGCCACGAGTTTACCGGGGAGATTGTTGATTTGGGAACCGATGCCAACGGATTGAAAAAGGGTCAGCGTGTGGTCGGCAACAGTAACATGGCCTGTGGCGAATGCTTTTACTGTATGCGAGGCGATTATCTGCTTTGTGAAAAGATGAGCAGCTATGGCGTCACCTTGAACGGCGGATTTGCGGAGTACCTGAAGATCAAGGCGGATCGAATTTTTCCGATTAAGAATCTTTCCGCTCGTGAGGCGATCATGGTGGAACCGACTTCGTGTGCCATCCACGGCGTTGAGGTGTTGAACTTGAAGCCTGGTAGCGACGTCCTTCTATTTGGCGCGGGGCCGACCGGACAGGTAATGGCACAACTTCTTAAATTGAACGGCGCCGCCAACCTTGTCGTCGCGGCACCGGCCGGACCCAAACTCGATCTGGCTGCGAAATTGGCCGCCGATCAGGTAGTCGCCATTGATCGTAACGACCCGGAAGTGCACCGGAAACGTTTACACGAAATCAGTCCGAAAGGATTTGACGCCGTCATCGAAGCGACCGGTGCCCCATCGATTTGTCAGGAAACCACGCGCTTTGTTCGGCGGCGCGGCACAATTTTGATTTATGGGGTGTACCCAGAGAAAGCCAATATTTCCATCAACCCGTTCGATGTCTTTCGGAACGAACTGACGATCAAGGGGTCATTTGCGCAGATTGACTCGTTCGAACGCGCTCTCAGCTATCTCGATAACGGGAAGATCAAAGTAAACGAAATCGTGACCCAGGAAATCCCGCTGAGAGATTGGGGGAAAGCGCTCGATCTCGCTTGGAAGCGTCAGGGCATCAAGACTGCGCTGATACCGGGATAGCTTCTGTTTGAGTTCGTGAACATTTGGTTACCGCGCGAACACTCGGCCTGGCGCTCCTGGTCCTCCTATCGGCCCAACCTTTTTCGTCGGGCATGGACGCATTTGCGACGCCGTGGATCGCAAATCTCACCCAAGAACCTGTCGAGTTCATTTTGACTGATTCCCAAAACATCACGGGTAACTTTCAACTCCGGCCGGCGACGATTTTGCAGTATAGCGTCGGTCCTCAAGAGATCACGGCGTTCAGTGTGACTCGAGCCTCCGGCCAAGTTCAATCCTACGATCGGGCCGCTCTTCAAACGGCTTCGCTTCCGCTCAACCGCGCTCAAAGATTATTTACTCATTTTGCCTGACTCGATCGAGTTTGTTTCCAAAGCGGAATTCAAATCCCGACAGGCTGCATTTAAACGGCGGAAATAAGGCTGCGGCGTTCGCCAACCGGAATGGCTACAGGAGAACACAATGCCGAAAAGGGTGGTTCGCCACATTTGGATTTGTCTGGCCTGGATATTTTGGCCGCATAAGCTCTGCGGTCGATGATTGCTTCACGATTATCTCTTCTGTCGGTGTTACTGTTCTGTTCGATTGGGGCGGCTGGCGTCCGAGCGGACGAGCCTCTTCCTGACGGTTTGTATGCCGAGATCTCGACGCCACGGGGCGTGATCACCGCGGAATTGTTTTACGAGAAGGTGCCGTTAACTGTAACCAACTTCGTTGGTCTGGCGGAAGGAACCCTTGGGCCGGAACCGCACAAGCCATTCTACAATGGGCTCACCTTCCACCGGGTCGTCCCCGGCTTCGTTATTCAAGGAGGAGATCCTGTCGGCAATGGGGAAGGTGGGCCCGGCTACGAATTTGCTGACGAATTTGTGCCTGGGCTGCGACACGATGCCGCCGGCATCCTTTCAATGGCCAATAGTGGACCCGATACCAACGGCTCCCAGTTTTTTATTACCTTAAATGAAGAAAACCGGTTGAACTATCTGCACAGTGTTTTCGGTCGAGTTGTCCGCGGGCTAGCTGTTCTACCCAACGTACAGCAGGGTGATCAGATCCAGGTGCGGATCTTGCGGATCGGATCAGAGGCAAAAGCCTTTCGAGCTGATGCGGCAAGCTTTTTCAAACTCGCTCTCGCACAACCTCGTGCGGTGGTAGCGCATTTCGATGATCCCGAGAACGTTTTGCCGGTCGATTTGCCCTGGGCCAAAGGGTTTGAACATAAGCTGAGCAATTTTCAGCGCTTTACCGGAGATAAGATTTTTGCACGGATCTACGCCGATTTTCGCCCGACTGGATCAATTGAGACTCCGCATGATTTTATCGAAGAATTGGCTAAGACGCTTGGCACGAGCCAGAAAGGCATGGCGGTAGCTTATTTCGCCAAGACCGGTGAATGGCAGCTCTGGGTCGGGAATCAAGATGTAGAGAAATTCCAAAAAACGAACGGTGCGGATTCCATGCATGAAGCCAAAGAGACATTTTTTAGCGTCGCTTTGGCGGATGCACAACGGCGTTGGCAAAGCATACCGAAAGCCCCATCGGAAGCAGAAAAACTGAAGCTCCAGCTGGATGCGGTTTTCGATCGTCTGATTGATTTCCTTGAACTGAGGTAATTCGGCTGGCGTGAGATTTTTTCCGTTCTGGCATCTTGGCGCGAGGCTCTTTCTCCATCTTGGCTTGAGCTTCATTTCGAGTGTAACAAATTTACGACAAGACGTTTCCCCGCTCGCGATGGAGAGAGAAGCAGTTAAATTGCGGAGATAAAATCACGGAAGGGATTTATGCACACCGACCCTGAAGAAGACAAGGCACCGGATAAATCAAGTGAGGCAGAATCGTCCCTAGAAGAAGAGAGCGTGGACGAAAGTCTGGAGGAGAGTTTCCCGGCAAGCGATCCACCGGCGTGGACCCGAGGGAGGGAAAAGCACTAGCATGGAACCGGGCCAAACCGATTTGGCCGGCTCTGGGAAACCGGGTGATTATGCGAGCGAGTCGCTAGCTCCCGCTTTTCTATTCGACCTGGACGGCACCCTGGTGGATAGCGTCTACCAGCACGTCCTCGCTTGGCGCGAGGCGCTGGAGCAGCTCGGAATCGAGCTGTCGGTTTGGCGGATCCATCGCAGAATCGGGATGAGCGGCGGACTGTTTGTGAATGCGCTGCTGCGCGAAACCGGGAGGGAGATTAAATCCAACGAAGCAGAACAACTGCGTCATTTGCACGCTGAAGCATATGACCGGCAGAGTAAGCAAATTCGTCCGCTGCCTGGCGCGCGCGAGCTGCTTCGTCATCTTACCAAGTTAAATGTGCAACACGCGATCGCAACGAGTGGGCGGTTGGAGACAGCCGGACCAACCCTTGAACTGCTCGATCTTGCGCCCGGAATTCCGGTCGTAACGCGAGACCTGGTGCGCTATGCCAAACCCGATCCGCATCTTTTCCTGGAAGCGGCGGCCCAGCTCGGTGCGCCGATCACCAACTCGGTGGTTGTTGGAGATAGCGTTTGGGACATGCTGGCGGCCAGGCGGGCGAGAGCCCTTGGAGTCGGATTGCTTTCCGGCGGATACGGCGCGGAGGAATTGGAGCGAGCCGGCGCCTATCGAGTTTATCAGGATCCCGCCGATCTGTTGTATCATTTGGACGAGGTCGGCGTACGGCCGTAATTTTTTGGCGCTGGTCTGCACCCTGACGTTTGATCGAAACGCGCGATTTGCCCATTGGCCCGGAGGGGCGTCGCTTGCGCCGCCCGGGCACGATCGAGCGCTTGGCTGGGAATCCAGTTCAAATCCTTACGGTGATCCTCGGTCGTTTCCGGGAGCCGCAAGCAGCCTCCCCTCCGACGTCTGCGGGAGAACCTTACAACGTTGTCTTATGTCTTATGATCGATTGTGAACCATCTATCGCAAAACAACCCGATCAAGTCTTAAGAACTCTCCGACCGACCAAGCTTGGAATGGACACCCGCGTGCTGCGTACGGTTCAACCGCATCGGCGATTTCAGGGAGATGATTCAGTCCGGAACCGCCCACCAGGGATCGCAGTGGTTCGAGATAACGCTTTCGAGCTTCCTGCTTTGCTTCGGATGTATTTCCGCGAACCCGTACCCACGCTTCAATGAAAGCCCCGGCTAGCCAGGGCCAAACTGTACCCTGATGATAGGCAGAGTCGCGGGCAAGAACGGTTCCGGCGTAGCGCGGCGCAAACCCCGGTTCGGATGGCCCCAAAGAACGGAGACCCGCCGGTGTCCAAAGTTGCGTCTCGACGCTGTCAACTACCTGTCGCGCATGAGTATCCGATAAGAGGGAAAGCGGTAGTCCCCCCACCGCAAAAATCTGGTTGGGTCGAGTGATCGGATCGACGACGCCGGGGTGATGATCAACGTCAACGACATCAAATAATTGATGCTTTGCTTCATTCCAAAATCGCTTTTCGAAAGCGAGCAGCGCCTTCTCGAAAAGATGCTCCCATTTGGGCGAGAAACGCTTGGCGATGGCAAGTGCATTGATCCACAGTGCTTGGACCTCGACCGGTTTGCCGATGCGCGGGGTAATAACGTTGCCATCAACCTTCGCATCCATCCAGGTGAGCTGAACACCGGGAACGCCGGCCGCAACCAACCCGTCATTGTCTACCCGAATGTTAAAGCGAGTTCCGGTTTGATAACCGAGTAGGATTGCCTCAATGGCATTCCTTAATCTCTGCTCGGCCAACTCATCAATCAAACCAGGGCATCCAGCTGCTGCATCGAGAAGATCGCGAACTGCGATGATGTACCAGAGGGAGGCATCGACTGAATTGTACTCGGGCACCGTTCCCCGGTCAGGGAATAGGTTCGGAAGCATACCTTGGGAAACTGCGTTGGCCCACTCTAAGAGAATGTCTCGAACCCATTCGAGACGGTTCAGGGCGACGCCTAGCCCACGAATCGAAATGAACGTGTCCCGACCCCAATCGCCAAACCAAGGGTATCCAGCAATGATGGTTCTACCGGCACCACGACGAACGAAATAGCTCTCCGAGGCTTGCTCAACGGGGTCAGCGGTTTGTCCCCGACGCTCGCGTTCAGTGGAACGGAGTTCAGTAACCCATTTTTCCAGGTTACTTGGACCAACTTCGGCAAAACCTTCCGCAGAAAAGATCAGGATAGCTTCCCGATTCTGAGAATCCAGTTGCCAAGTGAGCGTACCCGGTGCAACCAGATCCTCGAGAAAATCCAAACCGCGTTCACGCTCACTACTGTACAGAAAATTTCGATACCAAGTTGGAGCATGCTGATAATTTCCCCGAGAGCGGCACACGACCGCTGGGACTCCAGGGTATGGCTGCCAGCGAATCGTGTCTGCGTTCACCGAAGGTTCAAATCGGAAGACTTTATTTTCGTGGTGAGTCGTATGGAAGTCCCGACCCGACAAAAATGGCGCCACCGAAAGGGAGAAAAGCTGATTTATCCGGCCACAAAGGCGCCAGCTTAATACTACTGCAGATTGTCCACGCGGGACAAAAATTTCCTGATCGAGCCAGACCTCTTCAGTGAATCGGAAGCGCCAAAGCGGCCACGGTTGAAATTGAAAGCTCTCCAAAGACTCGTTTGGGGTTACGATATCTGGAGCATAACGCTGCGATGAAAGCCAGAACCGCTTTTCTTCGGCTCCGATCCACGCATCAAAGCCATTGACTAGTACCATCCGACCGGAAGGCGGAGTCGTAGCAGTGAGAAGTAGCGCGTGGTAACGCCGGGTTCGAATTCCCGAGGTGGTCGAGCTGGCGAACCCGCCGAGACCGTCTGCCTCAAGCCATTCGTGGGTGTCGGAAAGGGGGATCATACTAGCCCGCAAATATCACATGCTATTTGAAGCCCACGCGGTTATTCCGGGCCAGATAGGTGTCAATCATCTAGCGGCTAACCAGGTGCGTCAACATATCGGTTAAGTTCTTCGAAAGCACGTTTCTTTCTCGATTCCCGGCCCTTGGTACCGGGTTACGTTCGTTGCGTCCCTCTGGGACGTGTCGGACTTTGCTGGACGAAAATGTGTTTGGTTTTTAGCGGCGAAGCCGTGACTCAGGAAAGCCTGGGCGGAGTCCTGGGCTCCGCCCGAGGCTTTCCTGAGTCACGGCTTCGCCGCTGTGATACTCGATCATTCCCGATCAACAAAGTCCGACAAGCCCCTCCTGGACCACTCACTTCAGATGCGACGCGATCAGCTTGGCAATCAGACCAGTCCATCCGGTTTGATGGGCCGCGCCAACGCCCCGTCCATTGTCGCCGTGAAAATACTCAAAGAACTGGAGGTAGTCGCGGAAATGTGGATCAGACTGCAATTTTTGATTGGTGCCGAAGACTGGTCTTTTACCGTTTACACCCCTTACAAAAATCCGGCAGAGCCGATCGCGCAATTCCGCAGCGATCTCTTTGATCGACAGGAGGTTTCCTGAACCAGTCGGACATTCGACTCGGAAATCATCACCATAGTAATGATGAAAGCGCTCCAGCGACTCGATCAGCAGAAAATTCATCGGAAACCAGATCGGGCCGCGCCAATTCGAATTGCCCCCAAACAGGCCGGAGGTTGATTCGCCCGGTTCGTAGCCGACGCGCATATCCGAACCGTTCCAGTGAAAAATGTAAGGGTGGTCGCGGTGATAACGAGAGAGAGCTCGAACCCCGTGATCAGAAAGAAACTCGCTTTCATCCAGCATCCGCTTGAGCAGCAGTTTCATGCGGTGACCGCGCAGAAGCGAGAGAAGCCGGCGTTCGCCGCTGCCCATCACGTTCCATCGGGAAATCAAGGAAGCGAGGTCAGGTCGATGGTTCAATAACCACTCCAAACGACTTTTGAAATCGGGCACCCGGTTCAGAAGCTCGGGCTCGAGGGTTTCCACCGCGAAGAGCGGTACCAAGCCAACGATCGAACGGACCCGCAACGGGATCTGGCTGCCATTGGGCAAATTTAGCACGTCGTAAAAGAATCCGTCTTGATCGTCCCACAGGCCTGCCCCGCCCGCGCATTTGTCCATCGCCCCGGCAATATTGAGGAAGTGCTCAAAGAATTTAGAAGCGATATCTTCATAAACATGATTTCGCTGGGCCAACTCCAGAGCAATCCGCATCAAATTCAAGCTGTACATAGCCATCCAGCTCGTTCCGTCCGACTGATTGATATAGCCGCCGGTTGGCAATGGCGCACTGCGGTCGAACACACCGATATTATCTAATCCGAGAAAGCCGCCTTGGAAGATGTTCAGCCCGGCCACGTCCTTGCGATTGACCCACCAGGTGAAGTTGAGCAGAAGTTTGTGAAATACTCGTTCCAGAAACGGCAGATCTCCTGGGTCGTCAGGATTTTCAACGCGGCGCTGTTTTCGGTCGATTTGGAAAACTCGCCAAGCCGCCCAGGCGTGTACCGGCGGGTTCACGTCCCCGAAAGCCCATTCGTACGCTGGCAGCTGGCCATTGGGGTGCATGTACCATTCACGGGTGATCACCACGAGCTGTTGCTTGGCAAACTCCGGGTCGATCACCGCGAAAGTGAGCGTGTGGAAGGCGAGATCCCAAGCCGCAAACCAGGGGTACTCCCATTTGTCTGGCATAGAAAGTACCTCATTCGCATTGAGATGTTGCCAATCATGGTTGCGACCGTTCTTTCGCTCCGGCGGTGGCGCCGGCTGCGAGCGATCACCCTTGATCCAGCGCCAGACGTCGTAGCGGTAGAATTGTTTGCTCCAGATCATTCCTGCGACTGCTTGGCGCTGGACTCGGCGGAGGTCTTCGTCTCCTGCGGCACCTGGCAAATCTGCGTAAAATGCATCGGCTTCTGCCCGCCGGGACCTCAGGACTTCTTCAAAGTCGGCAAAACCCACGTCAAGTGTTTGCCGAGAGAGCCGTAGGCGAACAATTTGCTCCGCACCCGCTTCGATCATGAGCTGATAGTGTGCGGCGGATTTGGTGCCAGTTTGAGACGGATTCACCGCATTTCCGTTCTTGCGAATGAGCCATTCGTGAAACCCATCCTTGCAATAGGGGGACGCGTTAGGGAAGGAAAAGAGGCGTTCGCTATTAGTTTCATTCTCGCAGAAGAGCAATGCGGGCGATCCCTCTGTCCGAAGAGAATAGCTCCCAAGCTGCGCATGTTTCGCGGACACTGTGTGACCGTCCACCACCTCGAGCGTTGGCTTGGGTCTTCCGTCGCCCCAAGACCAGATATTACGAAACCAGAGCTGCGGGAGTAAGTGGATTATTGCCGCCTCCGGTCCACGATTAGCGGTGGTGATCTGAATCAAGATGTCATCCGGTCCGGCCTTCGCGTACTCAACGAAAATATCAAAGTAGCGGTTGTCGTCGAACACGCCGGTATCAATGAGTTCATACTCCGGATGTTGCTTGCCGCGCCGACGGTTTTCTCGCAAAAGCGCGGTGTAAGGAAACTCTCGCTGAGGATACTTGTAGAGCATCTTTAGATAGGAGTGCGTTGGCGTCGCATCCAGGTAGTAATAGAGCTCCTTAACGTCTTCCCCGTGATTTCCCTCCTCGTTGTTCAGACCGAACAAGCGTTCTTTTAGAATTGGATCTTTCCCATTCCAGAGTGCCAAAGCGAAGCAGAGGAACTCATGTTCATCACAAAAGCCCGCAATGCCGTCTTCGCCCCAGCGGTAGGCGCGACTGCGAGCGTGGTCGTGTGGAAAGTAATCCCAGGCATTTGCCCCTGCGCTATAATCTTCGCGGACAGTGCCCCACTGACGTTCGCTGAGGTAAGGACCCCAATGGCGCCATTTCACCGCGCCGCTATTCATCTCGATTAAACGCTGTTTTTCCGACATAGCGATCTCTCCTCCGGATATCCGAGCGCCGCCGCCGCAAAAACAACACGTGCGCTTCGTCCATCTACTGGAGTCAACTGGCAGCGTCAATAGAGATACAGAGTATGGAACACGGAACGCGGAGAACGGGATCACCCAGCCTGCGAAATCTGTTATTCTGCGCGATCGCTCATCAACCGCAGTCGCCATCGCTTGGTCACCGTCGCGGTTATCACACGGTTTCAGCGCTGATCCGCTCTTATTCTCTTGTTGCTGGGGCGAAACCTAGGCCTTCCTGAAACACGCCTTCCACCTTCGCCGAACTTCCGCAATCCTTGCAGCGCCTCGGCGGACAGGCCGGTGCAAAAGAACGTCCGCAAAAATTCTCGCGTGGAAACCGGATTTCAATCAATTGCCGTACGATGGAATTTGCCACGCTCCGATCTCGGCTGGAAGTGCTGCACTCATTGCGGCGGCCATCCGCAAGAGATCTGACCGATTTCCGGCAAGTATGGCCGCGATTGAATTCCGAAGCGCGCGGGTGGCTCGCTAACGCGATGGTGAAAATTCGCCCGGTAACCTGGGACACGGTTGAAATCGTCGACTATGATGAGCGATGGCCGGCGGATTTTAGGCGCATTGCGGATGAGATAAACGCTGTTCTCGGCGAACTGATTATCGCCGTTGAACATGTCGGAAGCACCAGCGTACCGGGCCTGGCCGCAAAACCGATTATCGACGCTTTCGAAACGATCGGGAGCGTTACACCGAGGCAAAGACCGATTTCATTCGCAGCTTTCTTGAGTCACCATAGGAAGCTGCAACCCACAACTCGCAACTAATATATGAACGGAACAAGCCGCCGGGTCTTTTCCCGATAAGCACGATACTCATCTCCAAATTCGGCTTCCAAGAATTTCTCTTCGTCAGCCATCCGGCTCAGCAAAAGCAAAAATAGAATAATGTTCAGAACCAGCCCGATGGTACTTCGGAAGACGAGCACCCAGCCAATCATTGCCACCAGTAGTCCGGTGTAGCTTGGATGGCGGACATGCTTGTAGATGCCCTCGGTCTTGAGCTTGTGATCCGGTTGGATTGCAACTAATCCGCTAAAACGCCGTCCAAGCGCAAAGACTGCGATTAATCGAATAACTGATCCAATCCAAAAGAGCGCTAAACCTAGATAACGCGTTCCATCACCATCAATCGTCCAAAGATCCTGCCGATCACAGTAAGGAGGAATTATTGTCATAGCCAGGAAGAGGAATATGAACCAGAAAATAATGCGTTTGCTTTGGGGAGAAGAGGACTTGCCGGAACTGAAGCCTGAGGTGCCGGAAAAGCAAGCGACCACGGTTAGCAGAACCGAAGCGACAACGAGTTCTCTTCGGGCGGGATGCGCGAAAAAACTATTCCAGTCGCCCCACGCGAAGATCGTAACACCAATTTGCACAATCAGGCCAACAACCGCAGCGATCGCTATCCGTGGGTCAAAGCGCGCCATAAGTACGAGTAACGGCCCTTCAGGCCGAATGACAAATAGCAAATAGCAGACGAAAAATTATCTCCGCAAGATTGCGAGGGCACGTTTCGCTTGCCGCCGCGGAAGAGCAGGACAACCCGACAGCACAATTCTGCTATCTGCTATTTGTCATTCGGGCTGAAGGGCCGGCGTGCCTTGTGCTCCAGAAATCAGCACAGATATCTGGGGCACAAGGCGAAGTCGGAGCGGCGCACCCTCCGACGCAAGCGGTATCTCAATAGCTTTTGAAAAGGACGAAGACCACGAGTACCCGGATGAACATCGATCAACGACCCGATCCGAGCTTCTGAATGAAGTCGTATGGGTAAGGAAGCTCGGGTTCACTCGCTACATCAAGTTTTTGCACCTGTTCAGATGTCAGTTCCCAGCCTACCGAACCGAGATTCGTCTCCAATTGTTCCCGGTGGCGTGCACCGATAATCGGCGCTGTGACACCAGGGCGGCGCAAGAGCCAATTAATCGCTACTTGGGCGGGAGTGTGGCCCGCGTCTTTGGCCACCGAATGAAGCGCATCGAGCGTACGCCAGGTCGATTCTCGATTGTATGCGGTCCAATTTTCCGACCAGCCTTTTTTCTCTGCAGTTTCGATCCGGGAACCGGCCGGCGGGGCTGTCATGCCACGATAGAACTTTCCCGACAACCAACCGCCGCGAAGAGGGCTCCACGGAATGACGCCAAGCCCTTCCCGCAATGAAATCGGTGTAAGCTCCCACTCGGTCGAGCGGCAGAGGAGATTGTATTGTGGCTGCAGACAAACGAACGGCTCCCAGCCGTTCGCACGGCTCAAATCGATGGCCTTCTGAAGTTGCCAGCCGGTGAAATTGCTGACGCCGACATATCTGACCAGCCCTTGTCGAACTAAATCATTCAGGGTCGACAAAGTTTCCTCCAACGGGGTTCCGGGATCCCAGCAGTGGACTTGATAAAGGTCGATGTAATCGGTTTGTAGCCGTTTCAAGCTGGCATGGATGGAAGATAATATGTGTTTGCGGCTAAGGCCGATATCGTTCGGACCATCGCCCATGGCGAAGCGAACCTTGGTGGCGATGACAAGATTGTCTCGTTGCTGATGGCTGAGCCATCGACCCAGAATCTCTTCGGAGACACCCGTCGTGTAGACGTTGGCCGTATCGATAAAGTTGCCGCCGGCTGCGACGAAATGATCGAGCATTGCATGGCTCTCGGCCTGGTCCGCCTCATTTTCCCGTCCGAAGGTCATCGCACCCAAGCAAAGCTCGCTGACTCGCAGTCCTGTCCGTCCTAGATATCGGTAATCCATAGATCGGGAACGTAGGACGGTTGATGAGGAATGGCAATCGCCCTCGCGGGCGAAAGACGATTTTTAGAAAGACTCAAGAGTGAAGAAGAAGCGACGGTGGTTTATACAGCACCGAAAGAGCGTTTCATGAAGCTGCAGCGCCGAAAGAGCGTTTCATGAAAGCTGCAGCGCGAAAGAGCTTTCATATTCGGTGTCGCCAACGAGTTCATTCGACAATACCAATAAGTTCACGAGCCGATTGCTCATTGGCTGATCCACGCTGCGGCTTCCATCTTTATGAATCTCTTCGTGCCTTTCCGTCCGGTCAGGCGCAGCCAGAGGGGACCTCCTTCGCGCTCCAACCGTAAGTCGATGTCAAAAAAAGGACAACACATCCTCTCCTGAATGGTCCATTCGGCCAATACCTGAAGGGTTGCCGCATCGGCAGGAAATTCGAACTCATATCCGTCGTCGAGTGCCCGAACGCTCTTCTTTAAGGCCCCCAAAGCCGGACTGAGTTCATCAAAATGCCGGTTCCTTTGCTCCGGAGAGAGTGCGAAGGCGTTACAAGCGAGAGGACTTTCCTGCTTTGATTTCGTCGAAGTATCGGCGGCCTGAACCCGGTCAAGTGACGACAAAACGGCTGCCATCGAGGCCATCTTTAGCCAAAAGGTTTTCATGTGTTCTCCTGCTATCGATAAGCTCTTTTTGTGTTGAGCATGGCTCGAACGCTGCAACTTCAAGTCGACTTTAAGGCAAATGGTTTTTTAAGGTTTTTTCGCATTGGCCGCGAATGGCAATCGGAACCGGATCATCTATGCTGTGGAATGCCACAATTATCCATTTCCGAGGTGGCGCGAGAAGTCGGGCTTCGGCCGTCAGCTATTCGCTACTACGAACAGATCGGAATACTTCCTCCGATCCAGAGAACGAGTGGGCAAAGACGTTACGATACAACATATCTCCACCTGCTTGCGGTGATACAAGGCGCGCGCAGCACCGGCTTCACTTTGGATGAAATCCGAGAACTGTTTTTTGGTTTTGCCGATGGCACCAGGGCACCGGCCCGTTGGCAAGCACTGTCCCAGCGAAAATTAGTGGAGCTCGAGGCGTCGATTGATCGGATCAAGACCATGCAGCGTCTGCTTGTCCGGTTACAACATCGCTGCCACTGCGACACTCTCGATGAATGTGGCAAAAGGCTGCTTAAGCGACGAATTACTCATGTTCGGGCGAAGTCTCCACCCGCCCAACCATCATCAGCGGCAATAAAGAAGGATTGGATCTAGGATCCTGGTCCTAGAATCACGGAAGAATACTACATCAAAGCGGGGTGTCCGTTCGGCCAACCGCCTCGATCCATCGATGAGAACCGCCGGGTTGCACAGCCGACTTTCGGCTAGAATAGCGGATGGAGGTGGAAAGAAAGGGTTGGCGCCAATTTAAGAAGCACTAAATCGTTCATACCTTATCCCGTAGTATTATTTCCGTGTTGATTTTTCGGCCGTAACACATAGCCTCGCGGTATTCCCCCGTCGCTAGCTGGAGAGAATCCTCTCCCAGTAGAGTGCGAAAGTGGAGTTGAGCGATATGAATCCTGAAAACCCTGATCTAATCCGTCAACCGATCCCCCGGAGGACGTTTATTCGTCGAGCCGCCGTCGTAACCGGCGCGACTGCAGTTCTAACTGCGATACCGCGTAAACTGTTGGCCGCAGATAGCAAGCCAGTCCTGGTAAATTCGATCCGATCCCTCGCCAATCCGTATCATGCGACCTGGAATCAAGGAGGTGCTGATTTTGCCAAAGCGGTTGGCTGCGAATACGTCACGCTGGTCACCGAAGGAAATAGCGAGAAAGGAATCGCTGATATTCGCGCCATCTTGGCCAAGACCGGCGGTAATTTGGTTTTGAACGTTGATCCAAACGATTCACCAGATGCTCGAGCTATCGTCGAAGCGTGCGTCAATGCCAAAGCCCACGTGGTGACACAGTGGAATAAACCGGACGATTTACATCCGAAAGATTTTAACCCGTATTACATCGCCCACATCATTTTCGATGGGGTGATCTATGGCCAGCAGACCGCCGAGGCGTTATTTAAGGCGTTCGGTGGCTCCGGCGGGATCGTCGGCTTGGGCGGTATCATTTCCAATACACCGGCGATTCAGCGAAAGCAGGGTTTGGAGAAGGCGTTAGCCGCAAATCCAAATGTGAAATTGCTCGATTTCCAAGAGGCGCACTGGAAAGCATCGGAGGCGTTCACGATTACCGGTACCTGGCTGACCAAGTTTGGGAACGACATTAAGGGGATCTGGGCTGCGAACGACGACATGGCGAGTGGCGCGTTGGAAGCGTTGCGGGCGGAAGGGTTAAACGGCAAAATTCCTGTTTCCGGCACCGACGGGATCAAGCTCGCGGTAGAGGCGGTGAAAAGCGGAGATATGGCGGCGACCGCTTCCTGGAATCCTTATTGGCAGGGAGGGATGGGCCTGTCGATTGGTTACGGTGCGCGGACGGGTAAGTTTGATGTCACCAAAGAACCGGACAATCATCGCAACTACAACGCAAAAGGTATTCTAGTAACGAAAGATACGGTCGACGATTTCATAAAGAATTACATTCAAACCACGCCTAAGGTTGATTGGAACGATTACTGGGGCAACGTTGCAAGTTGAGGGGGGAGCCTCGGGTTGCTTCCTGAGGCTTAGCTGCTTTAATCCTTGTCGTCGCCAAAGAGATATCGAGATATTCCCGTAGGTCGGAGGGTGCGTCGGGCCGCTGCCGGGCGCCCGCAAACGGTCCTTGACGAACTGGAGCTGTTTATTGTTCCGAAACGACCTAGTTACAACCCATGTCTAATTTAATAGGTGCGCCCTGGGTCGTTTCCGGGCGCCGCAGCGGCCGGACGCAACCTCCGACCGCCGACTATCTCTATGTCGTATGATCACGAGCACAGCGACGAGACATTCTGCGAAGTGAACAAATCTTCAACCAGCGCAATTGCCGACACTGAATCGGCGCAAGCCAAAGTGACGAAGCCGGAAACGCGCTCCCGCAAATGGCTGGAGCGGGTTAAATCTTTTGCCCCGCTTCTCGCGCTGCTGGTCCTATCGCTCCTGATCGGATTACGCAATCCGCGTTTTTTTGATTTTTTTAATTTTGTGCGGATCGCCAATTCTGCTGCGATTCCGCTGGTACTCGCTTTGGGTGCCACCTTCGTCATTCTGTTGGGGAGCGTCGACCTTTCCGTAGAGGGCATACTTGCGCTCGGCGCAGTCGTCGTTGCCATCTTGGTCCGCAACGATATGAATCAGAATTCTTTTGGCTGGACCGCCCCAATTTTTGCCATCATCGCGGGTGCGGCCATCGGATTTCTGAATGGGTTTGTTCATGTGAGAGTCCGTATTCCGTCTTTCATGGTTACGCTGGGCAGCTGGTTCGTCGGAATCGGGCTAGCAACCTTGATACTGGGTGGGAGAAACGCTCGGGTTCTCGACCCGGAGATTCGCTCGCTCGCCCTCACCCGCTTTTTCAACTTTCCATTGGCGGTTTGGGTTGCTCTAGGGGTGCTCGTGTTTGCTTGGTTGATCGAAAGGTTCACGATCTTTGGTCGTCATGTCTTGGCCATTGGAGGCGGAGAAGATCTCGCTGTGCTCTCTGGCATCCACGTTAACCGGGTCAAGGTTCTGGTCTTCACGCTGGCCGGCGCGTTCTATGGGATTGGCGGAGTCTTGGCGGCAGCACAACTCGGCCAAGGCAACGCCACCATCGGAGACGGCAGACTGTTTTCGACTATCACGGCGGTGGTGGTCGGTGGCACTTCGTTAAGCGGCGGTGCCGGAGGCGTATTGAATACACTGGTCGGCGTACTGATCATTGCCGTGTTGGGTAACGGAATGGTTTTGCTCGGTATCTCTCCGGATATTCAACAAGCGGTTCAGGGAATCATCATTATCATCGCGGTGGCTTCCTCGATTGATCGCAACCGAATGAAATTTGTGAAGTAAGGCTCATGGCAGAAAAAGCGTTTCTTAGCCTGACCGACGTCAGCAAAGCGTTCGCTGGGGTTCAAGCCTTGGACCGTGTCTCAATCGAGATCAGGCCGGGTGAAGTTGTTGGCTTGGTCGGCGAAAACGGCGCAGGTAAATCGACGCTGATTCGGATTCTGGCGGGAGTCTATCGGCCCGATAACGGAGCCCTGCTGCTCGACGGCCGACCCCTTACGCTGCACAGCCCGCGTGAAGCCAATCTCAATGGAATTGGCATCGTGTTTCAGGAGCAATCATTGCTTCCCAATCTTACCGTTGCGGAAAATATTTATCTCGGTCAGGAGAAAGAATTTAGCCGTTTGGGAGTTGTTTCTTGGCCGGCTTTGCATGCAGCCGCTCGGCGGCAGCTGGAGAAAGTCCAGTTGAATATAGATCCGGCCGCGCGAACCGCGCGATTAAGCTTCGCTGAACGGCAAATGGTCGAATTGGCGAAAGCCTTGGCGCTGGAAGAGCGAACGGAACGACACCTGGTGATTTTGCTTGATGAGCCAACCTCCGTTTTAGAGCAACGCGAAATCGATATTCTATTCGAGCGGGTGAGGGCCTTGCGGACTCGCGCGAGTTTCGTCTTCGTTTCGCATCGTTTGGATGAAGTGCTGCATATTTCTGACCGCGTCTACGTCATGAAGGATGGCAAGGTCGTAGCCGAGATGCCGGCCAGTGAAACGAGTGTTCCGCAATTGCACCGGCTCATGGTCGGAAGAGAGCTTCACGCCGAGTATTACCGCGAGGCTCGGCAACGTGTACCGGGAGAGACCGAAGTGATTCGGGCCGAGCGCCTGACGGTGGACGGCTCCTATCGCAACGTTGATTTTACTTTGCGACAAGGGGAGATCCTGGGCATCGCTGGCGTGATTGGATCTGGGCGCGAAGCATTGACCCGCACACTTTTCGGGTTTCTTCCTCACACTTCCGGAACCCTGACGGTTTCGGGGCGGCCGGTTCGATTAAGCTCGCCAGATCAGGCAGCAGCTCTGGGTATTGGCTACATTCCACGCGAGCGTCGAGTAGAAGGCCTGGTGCTTTCGTTACCTATCGTTCCCAATATCACACTAGCGAGTCTCGCCACGGTCATGAAGACGGGAGCGATTCAGACCAAGCAGGAGCGTGAAGTCGCGGAAAACTGGGTCAAGAAGTTGCACGTCCGCACACCCAGCATTGACGCGCTCTGCCTCAACCTCAGCGGGGGAAATCAGCAAAAGGTAGTCCTTTCGAAGTGGATGAACGCGCAATCAAAGATCTTGATTTTCGATCACCCGACGCGTGGTCTCGATGTCGGAGCCAAGGAGGAGGTCTATGATTTGATGCGCACGCTCTCCGAACAAGGAATTGCGATTGTCCTCACGGCTGACACACTGGAAGAAACAATCGGGCTTTCCCATTCCATAATTGTGATGCGCGATGGTCAAGTAACTGCGCGTTTCGATGCACCGCCCGGAAATAAGCCAAAGCAGATTGATCTCATTGGCCACATGGTTTGAGAATATGCCCGCACCATCAACTACGTTGAAGAAGCCCAATTACGGGGAGCAGATCCGCGCCTTTGCACCCTTGCTCGTGTTGGTCGGATTAGTATTGGTGATCGGCACTCTACGCCCAGGCTTTTTCAATTTGGAGAGTTTGATCGTAACCGTGGCCGACACAGCGATTCTATTCATCCTAGGTGCGGGCTCGACCTTCGTCGTCATGCTGGGAAGCATCGATCTTTCGATTCAGGCGATCTGTTCCTTTGCCAGCGTCATTGTTGCGCTCATGCTACCGACTTACGGCTACGGGTTTCTTATTGTGGCGTTGGCAATGGGGTTGGTGGCCGGCACGGTGAGTGGGGTGTTTCACGTATGGCTCAAAATTCCCTCGTTTATTGTGACGCTGGCTACGAGTGGGTTGCTGGTTTCCGCTGCGCTCTTACTGTCGCACGAGCGTGCGATCAGCATCGAAGAATCGGGCCGTGCCTATCTCACCTGGGTTAATGGAAGTCTGTTCGGTTTAGGCAGTCTCCGTCTACCAAATGTGATTTGCATTGCGGCGATTGTCGGCGCGCTTGGCATTTGGTGCCAGAAATATACGCCGTTTGGTCGATACAGTATTGCGATTGGCGCCGGTGAACCGGCCACCTGGGCATCCGGTGTAAAGGTCAATCGGTACAAAGTACTCGCTTTCGCGACCTCGGGTGCGCTTGCGGCATTAGCCGGTGTTCTGATGGCTGGAAGACAAGGCAGCGGCTCTCCCAATCTGGCCGATCAATTGTTGTTGCCGGCGATCGCGTCGGTAATCGTCGGTGGCACAGCGATCACCGGTGGAGCAGGGGGGATAGGCCGGACGGCGGTAGGCGCTTTGATTATCACAATTGTGCGAGTGGGAATGACATTTATCGGCGTAAACATCTTCGCCCAACAGATCGTGTTCGGGCTGGTGCTCATTCTCGCAGTTGCCCTCACCATCGATCGTTCCAAGATTGTGATTGTGAAGTAACCTCCTAGAAGACCGCTATATAAGTCATTTATTATGGATTTAGAATTAAAAGATAAAGTGGCCGTTATTACGGGCGGAAGTGTCGGAATCGGGCTCGCTGTGGCCGAAGGTTTAGCGGCGGAGGGCGTCCATCTGGTTTTAGCGGCGCGTCAGGCAGATCGAGTCCAGACCGAGGCCAAGCGGGTTGCTGAAAAGTTCAAAGTCCGCGCAGTGGGAGTTGTCGCAGATGTCGCTACTCCCGCTGGAACCGAAGCACTTGTTCGGGCGGCAGAAACTGAATTCGGTGGCGCCGATATTTTAATCAATAACGCGGGGACAGGCAGCAATGAGACGGTCATGGAGGCGCCGGACGAGAAATGGCAATATTACTGGGATCTGCATGTGATGGCGGCTGTTCGTCTGGCACGCGGCTTGGTGCCGTTCATGCGAAAACGCGGAGGTGGAGTGATTTTGCACAATGGTTCGATCTGTACCGTTCAACCGCTTTGGTATGAGCCGATTTACAACACGACCAAAGCTGCGCTGTTGATGTTTTCCAAAACTCTCGCGAACGAGCTCATCAAAGATAATATCCGTGTGAACACGATTAATCCTGGGTTAGTGCTCACCCCGGATTGGATCAAGACCGCTAAACAATTAACCGCTGACACAGGTGGAGATTGGCAGGCCCACCTCGATGGCGTTGCCCGCGAGTACGCGCCAATCAATCGATTTGCCACGCCGGAAGAAATCGCACACTTCTTCGTCTTTATGTGCTCGCCGAGGGCAAGCTATTCAGTTGGGTCCGCTTACTTTGTCGACGGGGGGATGCTGAAAGTGGTGGCGTGATTTTGGTAGGGCGAAACCCGACTCCGCCAAGCCTACGTCGCGGCCCCAAACTCCGCCGCATACGCATCCAGTCTCTCATAATACGGTCCGGCGTCGTTGTAGATCTGGTCGAACAACTCGGCCAGCTTTTTATAGCGCGGAACCCAATCGGGGTTGGGAACGATTTCGTCGTCTAATTGAATGAGGCGCTTCGATGCTTCGGCGAGAGATGGATAAATACCCGCCGCGGTACCGGCGATCATGGCACAACCTAGAATGCTGGATTCCGTGTGTTTGGTCGTACGAATGGGTGTCCGATAGATGCTGGCCTTAATTTCCAACCATAGCCTCGTTTTCGCTCCGCCGCCGCTTGCGATCATGTAATTGAGTGTGTTGCCGCTCTCCTCCATGATGGACAGATTTCGCCGCGACGCGAACGCGACTCCCTCCATGACCGCACGATGCAGATGACCGCTCTGATGACCGTAGGTGAGACCGAAAAATTGGGCCCGGGCATTGGTTCGTGGACCAAGGCGCTCCCCGTTGAGATAGGGAAGAAACAGAAGTCCGTCAGATCCGGGAGCAACTGCACCGGCTAGTTTCACCAGTTCGTCGTAACTGAGCTCGTTATCGTGGAAGGCGCGACGAGCCCAACGCATCGCATCACCGCCTGCGTCCAAAATAGTAAATGCACTCCAACCTTGGTCGATGCCGGCTACGTTGCTAATAATCGGGTGCAGGACAGGCTTTTCCGTCTGCAAGGTGAGTAGCGTAGAAGTACCGGTGGAGTCCGAGCCCACACCGACTGGACTGACTCCGGATCCCAGCAAAGTGACGGGGAAGTCGCCAGCTCCGACTGCGACGGGAGTTCCTGACAAAAGACCGGTTTGTTCCGAGCACTGTTTAGAAATGGTGCCGACGATATCGATAGGCGACTTCAGCTCCGGTAACAAATCTGGATTGAGCTCTAAGAGATCGATGATTGAGCCGCTCCAGGAGCGCGTTCCAACGTCGTACAGGTACGTAGTAGATGCCTCCGGACGGTCGATAGCCTTGTGACCAGTGAGTTTAAAATTAATAAAGTCCTTCACAATGAGAACCGAACGTGCGCGCCGATAAACATCGGGAAGATCATGCTTGAACCAGAGGAGCTTGAACGCCGGCCAAGCGGTGGCAGCCGGGTTTCCAGTGATCGGCAGCAACTTTTCCTGGTCGTGCTGGCGCAAGAATTCGTCGAGCACTCTGCGGGTCCGTTTGTCATTCCAAAGCGGAGCGTAATCAACCACCGGAACACCGGATTGGTCGAGCAAGACCGTGCCGTGCATCTGCCCACAGCAGGCGATTGCAGCGATCCGCGCAGGGGCTGCTTCTACTCTCTCCAACACTGAACGAATGCACAGAACGACTCCGTTCCACCAATCCGAAGGTCGCTGCTGAGACCAGCCGAATTGGGGGACTTGCTGATCATGTTCCGCCGCATGGAAGCAGACGACTTGACCTTGAACATTGACCAGCGCGGCCCGCACACTGCCGGTCCCGACATCGATCGCGAGTAGCAGATCTTTTGTTCCTGGGGACATACGAATTTTAAGACCGTAAAGCCATAGTGCGGCGCTCGCTCAATTAATTGACGATAGCAAGCAGCCAAAAGCCGGCTGCATGAATTGCCCAGGCTAAATACCGTTTCACTTGAGGAAGCCACTATACGAGTCACCCTTTGATTGACAAGCATCGGCTTGGCTGAACGCGGGACGATTTGCTCCGCCAGCCGACAATTTGGATTGACAAACACCAGTTCGAAAAGCGTGATGCCCGAAGGGAGGACTCTTTTATCCGTTGGGCAACCTGGTCTTTCTCCCGAGCAAGCAAGTTGCACGATAAAGAGTGGGAAAACGTGAGCGATTTTGAGTGTGCTCCGCTCTCTCACTATTCGGAAGAGCAGCTTGTTCCCAATCGGCGGTTTGCCAGTTAATTCATTCGCGCCTAGTGGCGTTGGTTAGTCTTCGTCTTCTAAACGATCTTCAACTATTCCCCCAAAAATTAGGTTATCCATGAAAAGGCTACTAACCTACTGTTTCATCGTCGGAGGGATCGGATCGCTCACGGTTACTAGCTACGGACAACCGAGACCGGCGACCCCCATCACTTCGATTCCGTTTACGATCACGCAACCTGGCAAATATGTCTTGCAAGGCGATCTCACTACATCGTCTCCAGGTGACGGGATCAGTGTCAGTATTTTTGCCGTTACGATTGATTTCCAAGGCTTTTCTATTTCGACGTCTGCACGTCCGAACTCGAGTGCCGGCATCCGGGTCAGTGGCTTTTCCGACGTGGTAATCCAAAATCGAGCAATCACCGGCTATTCGACGGGTATCGCCACCGGAGGGGAATGCAATAATCCGAGAGCGGCAGAAAACATTCTTGCCACCGCATCGGTGCGTAGTATTACTACTTGTTTAGTGCGGAAGCAAGTTTTTTGACACAAATGTCTCTCGGTTCGGAAGGATCGGTTTATTCCGATAGTAAACCGAGCGTCAATTGATTGAATAGATCGTCCCTCAGAGGCTGAGGCAAAGCTTCCGGGCAGAGTAAACTTACGGCGGCTGACTACGTCAAGTTTAGCATTTGCCTCATCATTCGAGCTCCATCGATTTCATGATCACAATGCGGAAGGCGTGACTTTACTGTTGTATTACTACAAAAAACGCGCCACTTTGCAATTGGTACGGCGTCTCGCCCATACCATTTTCGATCACATTTCTGCGCCATGAGTGCCGTTAATTACCTGCCACCGTTCGCCGCTCTTTTGAATGCGGAATCCCTTGAAATTCAGCCGAACACGGGAGGGTATGTGAAGTATATTCGTGAACTCGATCGTATCTATACTGACGAAGAGAAATTTCAGCAACTGCTGGAGAGCCGCGGCAGCGAAATTGCCTACCGGGTAAATGAGCTTCGGTTTACCGAAGGAGGCAACGACCTGATTACCGGAATCAGTGCTTTGAATCCTGGAAAGGTCGGAGCTGAGTTTTTCATGACGCGTGGTCATCTCCATCAACGGGCCGATCGATCGGAAACGTACTATTGCTTATCGGGCCATGGGATTTTGCTCATGGAAGATCTTGAAGGGAAAGTGGAAGCAGCCGAGATGCGCCCGGGCAATTTGGTCTATGTTCCGCCCTTTTGGGTGCATCGCAGTGTAAACATCGGGTCAGAGATTTTTGCGACTCTCTTTTCCTATCCGGCTGATGCCGGCCAGAATTTCCAGATTGTCCGAAAGGCGGGCGGATTCAAGCTGCTCGTGGTCGAGGACCGAGCTACGGGATGGAAATTAATTCCGAACCTCCGTTACACGGTTCGCACGCGAGCCGAAATAGAGGCATACAGTCGGGTAGGATAACATGTGAATATGCTACACCCAATTTTCTCCGAACTGGCAGATCATCGATTGATGCCAGTCATCGAACTTGATTCGGCTGATGATGCTCTTCATCTAGCAGAAGCTTTTCTCCAGGGCGGGTTACCATTGTTGGAAGTAACCTTTCGCACGAACGCTGCGGCTCAGGCAATCAGCGCAATCCGGAAGCGTTTTCCAGAGATGTTAGTCGGTGCGGGCACTATCATCACGCGCGATCACCTGCGACAAGCTTTGGAAGCGAGCGCCCAATTTCTGGTTTCACCCGGATTTGATCGTACATTAACGGAGGCCATTTTGGAATCCGGCACGCCTTATTTACCGGGCGTGGCAACACCGTCTGATTTGCAGGGGGCATTAGCGCTCGGCGTGACCCAGTGCAAGTTCTTTCCGGCTGAGGGCATTGGAGGAACCCGGACGTTGCGAGTACTCGCTACGACGTTCCGAGCCTTTTCTCCGACCTTTGTCCCTACCGGTGGCATCAATCTGAATAACCTGGAAGTTTGGCTCAAGGAGCCGGCGGTTATTGCGGTGGGTGGTTCCTGGCTTGCCGCCAAACAATGGATTCGTGATCGCGATTGGGCCGCCATCCGGGAATCAGTAGCAACCAGCGTCAAACTCGCAAAATCGGTGATTCAGGCATGAGCTCATCGCTGCCGCCGGCCGAGGCTCCAACGATCCATTTTATCGGTGTGTCGACGACCCAGTCGTCGATCATGCAAGTATTTCCGAAATGGGTGGCCGAATTGGGTATCCATGGTGCGACTATCCATGGCATCGATCTTCCCTTGAATGCTCCGCCCGAGTCCTATCGTGAGGTGGTTAACTTCATCCGTAATGACGACGGATCGCGTGGAGCGTTAGTGACGACTCACAAAATCGACCTGTTCCGGGCTGCTCGGGATCAGTTCGACGAACTCGACTGGTTTGCGACGGCCATGCATGAAATCAGCTCGATCTCAAAACGAAATGGAAAATTGATCGGGCAAGCCAAAGATCCGGTCTCGGCCGGCCGCACTCTCTGCTCTATCTTGCCGGAAAATTTCTGGAGAGGCGAGGATGGGCAGGTTTTCTGTATTGGCAGTGGCGGTGCTGGCGTGGCGATCACCTGGTTTCTCCTCAAAGGTGAACACCGACTCGGACGACCTACGCGGATCATCGTTTCGGATATTTCCGCCGAAAGGCTGGATCATCTCCAGCGATTAGTGGACTCGCCCCAGCTTGAGACCCGGTTGATCAAATCGGCAGAAGAAAACGACGCTATCATGCGAACGCTCGCGCCGCGTTCTCTCATCATTAACGCGACTGGACTGGGTAAGGATCGGCCTGGATCACCGATTACGGATGGAATTGCATTTCCCAGCGGGGCAATTGTTTGGGAGCTGAATTACCGGGGAGCGCTTGCCTTTCTGCAACAAGCGCACAGGCAACCGGAGTCGAAAAAGCTCCAGATTTATGACGGCTGGGACTATTTTATTCACGGCTGGACCTGCGTTATTTCCGATGTGTTCGCAATCGAGATTCCCAGTGACTCAGCAACCTTTCAGCGACTTTCGCGCGTAGCCGCGCAAACCAGCGGAAGATAATGAGACGCATCCTGGTTACTCCGCGTTCCTTGTCTGCTTCCGAGCATCCAGCGATTCAACTGCTCCGGGATCAAGGATGGGAAGTTATCTTTGGCCCGCGGGGCCGGCTACCTGAAGAAGGGGAACTTTTGCAGCTGTTGCCGGAATGCGCAGGATGGTTAGCAGGCGTTGAGCCGATCTCGGTTCGGGTGCTGGACGCGGCCAAACAGCTGCAGGTAATTAGCCGGAACGGGAGTGGCATCGACAATATACCACTGGAAGAGGCAAAAGGACGAGGGATCACAGTGCTCAGCGCTGCCGGCGCCAATGCCCAAGGAGTCGCGGAACTAACGCTAGGTTTGGCGCTGGCGGCTGTTCGCCGTTTTCATTTGGCCGATCGGCAGCTCAAAGAAGGTAAATGGGCCCGTCGGTTAGGAAAAGAATTGAACAGCAGATCGGCATTGGTCGTCGGATTCGGAAAGATTGGACAACTGGTTGCTCGCTTATTGGCCGCGTTTGGCTCTTCCGTCTCCGTGGTCGAACCGATGGAGGTAGCTACGGATCCATTCGCTAAAGTAGAGTTGTCCGCTGGGGTGCGTTCGTCCGATCTCGTGACCCTTCATTGTCCGCCCTTACCCGGCGGACGGCCCTTGATTACGGCCGAATTGGTTGCACGCTCGCGGCCGGGGCTGATTCTAATCAATTGTGCCCGAAGCTCATTGGTAGATGAGACGACGGTTCTAGCCGGTCTGGAGACCGGCCAAATCGAAACTTATGCGTCCGACGTTTTTGAAGAAGCCGCTGGGGATAGCAGCGCGTTGATTGGACACCCCAAAGTGATCGCAACACCGCATCTGGGCGCCTATACCAAGGAAAGTGTCGACCGAGCGGGGGTTGAGGCGGCGGAAAACCTGATTACGTTCTTTGCGCATGCCCCCCGTTAAGCTCATGCGTTTCGATGGATCTCTGGCCGGTGCGCTGCAGAGTGCCGCAAAGGAGCTCGAACTGTATTGGTTAGGCCAGTCCGGTTTTCTCTTCCGTACGCCGGACCTGGCCTGGGTCATTGACCCCTATCTCACGAACTCCCTGGCAGTAAAATATCGCGACCACGTGTTTTCCCATGAAAGAATGGAAGCGCCGCCGATTGCGGCTCACGAGTTGCCGCAATTGAATTACGTGTTCTGCACCCACGTTCACGGAGACCACCTGGACGTACCAACGCTGGAATCGATCGCCAAGAATCAGCCGGCGACCCACTTCATCCTGCCGGGCGGTATAGAGGAGGACGTCGCACATTTGCGTCTGGATCGAGCCCGTTTCATTTGGGCCGAAGCCGGCGAGTCCATTTTGCTGAAGGATGAAATGGAGGTTGTTCCAGTGGCGGCCGCGCACGAAGGATTCGAATACGATCAGCGAGGACGGCACCGATTTCTTGGCTATGTCTTACGATGCGGAACGACGACTCTGTATCACTCCGGTGATTGTGTTCCGTACGATGGATTAGTAGAGAAACTCCAGGAACTTCGACCCGACGTTGCGATGTTGCCGGTAAACGGTCGGAGGAAGGAGCTTACGGAGAAGAACATTGTCGGCAACTTTACGCTAGCAGAGGCGATTAACCTCTGTTTGCAGGCGAGAGTTCCGGCGATGATTGCGCAACACTTCGGCCTGTTTGCATTCAATACGATCAAGCCCGAACTAATTGACCAGGCTGCAATTGAGTTTCCGCCAGAACTTCAGCTCTTGAAGGCAGAGGCCGGTAGCCGCTACACTTTCAATCCACGTAACCGTGCCTAGAAGACCTCGACCTCCGATTCCGAGCGATCCTAATCGCAACCTGTTGGAAATCATCTCCACTTATTTGACCGATCTTCGGCCATCGGATCGAAAGGTTGCCGAGCTAACATTAGCGGCGCCTCAATTTATACTTAACGGTACGGTCGACCAGACAGCTCGACGCGCCGGCGTGAGCGAACCAACTGTAATCCGTTTTTGCGAGGCTCTCGGATTTATCGGCTTTCAGGACTTTAAAGTGCGCTTAGCTCAGAGCGTCGCTCTCGGCATGCCGGCTACCCATTCGGTGATTCTGCCGGCGGACTCGCCGGAGGTCATCGCCAATAAGATCTTCGATTACAGCATGAACAGTTTGGACTGGGCGCGGAAGCAACTCGACAAGCGAGCGCTACAGAAGGCAGTCGATTTACTGCTGGCGGCGAAGCGAATTGAATTCTTCGGTTTTGGCGCGTCCGGAATAGTGGCACTCGACGCTCAGCAAAAATTCCCGCTTTTTGGCGTACCTTGTACGGCGCACTGCGATTCTCATCAGCAATTCATCGCCGCATCGATGGTGAAAAGCGGGGACGTGGTGGTTGCAATTTCGAATACGGGTCAAACCAAAGGGGTGATCGAGGCGGCTAAGACCGCACTGGCGAGTGGCGCATCGGTCATCGGTATCGTCGGGAAGGAGGGTGCACTGGTAGATCATTGCACGGTTGTTCTACTAGTCGAAACCTTGGAAAACACTGACGTTTACACGCCCACGATTTCGCGACTAGCTGCACTCACGCTCATCGATATCCTGGCCACCAGTGTCGTCATCCGGCGGGGAAAAGAGCATAACTTTCGAGTGACCGAGATGAAACGCCATCTGGCGGCGATGAGGGGATCGTTGTGAGTGAGACCTGCGATGTAGCTCACTGATCAGCAGGGAACCGTCCCTGCTCGTCGTATCAACATTTACGAATGCCCTGCTTCTTGGCCCGAAGGGTCAGCAGCAGCAATTCGTAAAGTTAGTTGTCATAGCGGGGCGTCTCCTCTAACGCGGTGGCGGTTGGTGCCGCTTGCAGCGAAGCGATCCCATATTCAATCTTTTGCGCTTCATCGGGAGCGCGGCAGATAGGACTCATGGGTCTCATACGACTCATGAGTCCTATTGGATACTTGACATCAATCTCAGTAAGTGTTTACTTACCGTAAGTGACAGCTAACCATAGGAATTCATTGATCGCGCTGGCTGATCCAACCCGATTAGCGGTTTTTGAGCGTCTGGCCAAAGGCCCCGCCGCAGTCAATCAGATCGCCAAGGGCCTTCCCGTCAGCCGACCAGCCGTCTCCCAACATTTGCGCGTGCTTAAGGAAGCCAACTTGGTTTTTGACCGGCAGAGCGGGAACCGGCGGATCTACCAGCTGAACCCCGTCGGTATCGAAAGTATACGCGCCTATTTCGACCGATTCTGGGGTGATGCGCTCGAATCTTTCAAGTCTTTTGTCGAAAAGGAACAATCCAAAAACCCCAATCCTCCAGATGCACCAAGAACAAAATCCAGCCGTTCGAAAAACGATCGTCGTCAACGCTGAACCAGAGCACGCGTTTGCGGTCTTCAGCCAGAATATGGGCCAATGGTGGCCGAAAGATCATCATATTGGAGGGAGCCCGATTGTTGCGGTAATCGTTGAACCATGCGCCGGTGGGCGCTGGTATGAGAAGGATGAGGACGGCTCGGAATGCAACTGGGGAACGGTGCTGGTCTATGAACCTCCACGGAGATTGGTCTTTTCGTGGCATCTCAATGGAGATTTCGAATTCGTCCCTGATATTGCCCAAGCAAGTGAGGTAGAGGTTCGGTTCATTCCAGAACATCCTGGTAAGACGAAAGTGGAACTGGAACACCGTCATTTCGAACGACACGGCGAAAGTGGTGACCGGTTGCGCACCGAAGTCGATAAACCGGGGGGATGGTCTTACGTGTTGGCGGGATATGTGAAGGCAGTCGGCGAATCGGATCATGACAGATAAACGTTCCGCCTCCGCGGACGAAGACTCAGCTGGCCAACCACTCGAATCGGCGAATGGAGGCCGTTCGATTTCCGGATTCTCTGCTGCCCTTCTCCCGCAGATCCAGGAGGGATGGCTCGCAGTCAAGGGCACGAAGTTCTTCAATGCAAAGCTTCGCCAAGATCCAGCTCCTACTCGCCGGATCCAGGCTCGTTGAGACCACCAGAACGTTCATCGAGGCAGACCTTCGAAGAAATCAATTCCTTCGCGTCCCTTCGTGTCTATTCGCGGTTAGATTCGGTTGTCATATTTACAAAATCAGATTCAGATCGCCGAATTCATGCCAGAGATAGCGTTGCCGGACTGCCTCCGAGTAGGCCGCGTAAAGAGTGGGTGGCGACACGAACGCTGCCAACAAGTCAAGATGGCTTGCTTCCGGTTCATGTAACCCGGTGAGTAGACCGTTCACGATCTGTAATCGATAGTCAGCAGTGACCCGCAATTGCGTGTACTGGTGACACGCTCTGACTTCACCGCCGGACTCTGCTGCTATTGACTCTAACGCTCGCACGACGGTCGTACCGATGGCCACAATGCGGCGATCTGAATTTTTTGCTCGGCGGATTTTGGCGGCTGCTTCTTCGCTGATCCAATATTCTTCCTCAGAAGCGAGGTGTTGGCGGTCGAGATCGTTGTCTAAATACGAGGATAAGCCTGCATGCAGGGTGATCGCGGCGGTTTCCACGCCTCGGTGGCGCAATTGCAGAAGAAGGCGCCAAGTGAAAGCCCGACCCGCGCTCGGCATTTCCGCTGCGCCCGGTTGCAGGGCGTACACGTTCTGGTAATAACTCAGTCGCCAAGGGGCAGAGAGATAGCGGTAACGGACCGGTTGTCCGATACGATAGACCGAATCGAGAAACTCAGTCCCGCTCTTCGAGAACCGCAGTTTCCACAGACGCGGAATTCGTCGATCCCGCTCAAGGACTTCGCAGCGGAGGTCTTGGGCAAAGTCCAAGATCAATCCTTTGGTGACAACATTGTCGGCCTTTTGCGGCGATTGAATGAGCAACGCGAGCCAGGTGCCATCCGGCAGCAACTCCGCTAAGCGGACTTCGACCGCCCACTGCAAATGTCTGACCGTTCCGGCCAATGTGGCTGGAAGCGTTCGGCTGGAATTGAAGACCAGCAAATCCCCAGGATCGAGAAATTCCGTGATTCGATCGAACCGCGTGTGGGTAACTTGGCCGGTGTTGCGGTCCAGCACTAACAATCGTACGTGGTCACGGGCCAGGCCACGGCGCTCCGGTGGCCGATCGGCGTTCAGTTCCGAAGGTAAATGAAAAGCGGTCGTTCGACTAACCGATTTCGGTTCTACGGTTTTGCGGATATTTCTGATCGAAGGTGGGCCAGGCGGCAGCAACACGAGTTATCCTTTCGTTATTGCATTGTGCCAGTTGAATTGCGCTTCCAGACGTTGGCCGCGCACGTGTTGGCCTGCTTCCGAAGCAAGGAAGACAAAGATATCGGTTACCGCGGCTGGATCGGCCCAGACACTCGGATCTTCATTTGGTTCGGCGTCGCGATGCATGGCCGTATTCAGGTTTCCCGGGTCAACCCAATTCACCCGAACTGGCGTTTCCGCCAGTTCGGCAGCCCAGGTTTGCGATAGTCCTTCCAAACCGAATTTGCTGATGCCATATGCGCCCCAGCCAGGATAGCCGACCTGACCAGCGTCACTGGTAACATTAATGATGGATCCGCCATGATCGATCATTGCGGCCAACAAGTTCTGGATCAGGAGGAAAGGGGCAACCAGATTGACGTTCAAAACCTGTTGGAAATCGTCCACCGGATAATCCAGCAGATAAGGGAGCGGAACTGGTCCGAGAGTGGATGCGTTATTGACTAAGACGTCCAGTCGACCGCCGCACGCCTCCAGGGTAATCGCTGCGACCCGATCGATGTCGGTCACCGAGCCGAGATCTGCCTGAATGATTGCTATGGTTGCGGCTGGTGCGACTTTGTTGATGTCCGATTTAAGTTTCTGCAATGATTCTTTTCCACGTGCGACCAGGGCCAGGCCACGGACATCGGCACGGGCATAGGCGAGTGCGAGTTCACGACCAAGCCCCTGGGAAGCACCGGTAATAAGCGCAAATCTGTCAGATAGCAGTTTCATTGGGGATCTCGGTTGCCCTCCTGACAGTTGCATTTACTGGGAAGGGCGTTTATTTTAAAAAGTACAAACTTGGTAAATCCAGTGGTTGAATATGTCAAGGCAATACTTGGAAAATAGCGATCTGGAAAAATTAGCGCCACCGGATCGATTGTTGTTCTTGCTCAAGTCCAGAGGACCACAGACTGCGGCCGATCTCGGTGCCAGATTGCAAATCACACCAGAGGCGGCGCGCCAGCAATTGCTGCGACTAAGCGATGAAGGATTGGTTTACGCCCAGTCCGAAATACGAGGAGTGGGCAGGCCGGCGCAGGTCTACTCACTCGCGCCGGCCGCGCAACGGCGCTTTCCGGATGCGCACGCGGAACTTACGGCGCAGCTTATCGGCGAAATCAGAGACGTGCTGGGAGCAGATGCCCTGGAGAAATTGATCCGAGTCCGTGAGACCGGAACCCGGAAGCGGTATGAGGCGTTGCTATCCGGCGAGCAAAGCCTGGCCAGGAAGATCGCGCATTTGGCTGAGATTCGGAACAAAGAGGGGTATATGGCGACCTGGGAAAAGGAGGAGGGTGGCAGCTATCTTTTGATAGAGAACCATTGCCCGATCTGCGCCGCGGCCAGCGCTTGCACGGGCTTTTGCCGTTCCGAACAGGCTATCTTCGAACATGTTCTCGGGCGCGATGTTCGGGTCGAGCGAGTCGAGCACCTTTTAGCTGGTGCCCGACGCTGTGCGTATCGGATCACTCGTTCGCGGAACCGCGAATCAAACGCGAAGTGATTGACCAGTCGGGGGCTCGCATTTCCAACCGCGAACAGGCGCGAATAAGTTCTCGCTTTGATTAGTGTCCATTAGCGGTTGGTCGAAGTTTCTCTTTTATTTGTGGCTATTCGTATCGGACAGTCGCTCGATGCAATGGTTGAATGAACCTCCAGTTTGGAAAGCTGATGATGGTCGGCTGCGAGTTGTTAGCGGTGCGAAAACTGATTTTTGGCGGACTACGCATTACGGCTTTGTTCGGGACAACGGACATTTCTATTACGAACAAAAGGCCGGAGACTTTACGGTCCAGGTCAAGATAGAAGCCAAGTATGAAGCTCTTTATGATCAGGCGGGTGTAATGATCCGCTCAGACTCAGCTAACTGGATCAAAGCGGGCATTGAGTATACGGACGGATTACCTCATTTTTCAGCGGTAGTTACCCGCGATTTTTCCGACTGGTCTATTCTGCCCGCTTATTCGCTGGGTCCGGTATGGTTGCGATTGACCAGACTAGGCAGTGCGATTCGGATTCAATATTCCGTTGATGGTCTTTCTTTCCGCATGCTTCGCCTTGCTTACTTCGCGGAGCGCAGCGAGAGCCAGGTCGGTTTGATGTGTTGCTCTCCGGAAAGGGAGGGATTCGGAGTAGAATTTAGTGAATTCCGGATAACCGAGCCCATTACCAATGGTCTGCACGAATGAGGAAGACAAATAGCCGTGGCTATTCGTTCCGGCGCACTGGCCGCGCATCTGCTCAACAACGAACGCCAATGAACACTAACGAACGCCAACGCACGCCAGCGCATTTACATTCATTGCCGTTCGCCGCCGTTGGCTGGCGTTCGCTGACGTTCGCTGCTCAGTGAATCGAACCGAGGGCTCTTCGAATTCCGCTGTCTAATTCTGCAAAGGTTGGTCGTCGCTCCATCCAGCCGACGTGGCCATCAGGCCGGACCAAGACCGCCATTCCCCACGCGGCATTCCAGGTTCGCCATAGCGGATCCAAAGCGACGTATGCGCCTTCGGTTTTCGGTGCGTTTGGAGGAAGTAGCAAAACTATCCGGAGATCATTAATGTTTTGGAAACGCTGCTTTATCCGATCCGGGTCCCAGCCCGGCAGGCGTCCTTCATCAAACAGCAACAAGACTGGTTGAGGTCCAGCCAAGTCCAGGAGCCGGATTTGGGTTCCGTTTGGCGCAATCAATTCTCCGTCCGGAGCGCGCTGGCCAACCCAATGGCCATGCCCGCTCACAATGGTCGATTGTATGTAGGTGGCGTCAAGCATGCCCATTTTAGGTGCGACCAAAGAAATGAGCCCAAAGCGCGGAAGGAAACTTAGCACCGCGCCAGTTATGTTGCGGACGAACTCGGGTGCTCCGATTCCATAGCGGGTGAGCAAATCGGTGTAGCGATCGACGCTCTTCAGTATCGTCTCGCGTCGTTCGGTTTCGTATGAAGCCAATAACGATTCGGCATCGGCGCCCGCAAGCACTCTAGCTAGTTTCCAGGCCAGATTGTGGGCGTCGTGGATACCACTATTCATGCCTTGACCGCCCGCTGGGCTGTTGATGTGCGCTGCATCACCAGCCAGCATGACACGGCTATGACGAAAGTGTGGACTCGTTCGGCAGTGAATATGAAACACGCTCGACCAAAGCTGTTCATGTGATCCTTCGCCGAACAGCTGGACAACCCGGGCATGAATTGATGACGGCTCCAAGGTGGTCTGTTCCTTCTCGTCTGGATTCAGCGTGGCGATCATTCGCCAGTGCTGTGGCTGGTAACGCAATCCGGCGAGAACACCGGAAACTCCAGGAGCAAGGAGCGGATAAGGGAGCTGATCTCTTTCGTCCTGGATTCGGATATCAGCCAGAAGGATCCGCGTTGGATAGGTCTTCCCTTCGAGTTCCCAGCCTAACTCTTGGCGCACGCCGCTGTGCGCTCCATCGCAACCGACCAGGTAGCGTCCCCGATAACTCTTTGTTTCTCCGCTAGCGGTCTGGACATCGACCCAGACTCCTTCGTGGTCCTGTTGAAAACGGGTGACCCTGTGCCCAAGCAGCACCTCGGTGTGATCGGCTGCCCTCACCGACTCGAGGAGGAGCGTCTCGGTCTGGTTCTGGGGTATAATCAAAATGCCATTGGCAACTGTGATTTTCTTAAGAACGCTCAAATCCGCCTCAAATGCCGGCGAGGGACGGCCGGCGATCCATACTCGTACTTTGCTAAGAAACTCTCCTTGCGAAACAAAGCGGTCGTAGATACCCCAACCCCGAAATATCTCGAGGGTACGCGGCAGGATCCCCAACGCCCGCGAGTGCGGATCAATTTCCGACTTCGTTTCGAACAAGATCGACCGGACGCTATGCCGCGCCAGACCCAAAGCCAACGCTAATCCGACCGGGCCGCCTCCGACGATCAGAACAGGTGCCTCGTTCATTGTCACACAAGGTTGAGCCAAGCTGGGCTGCGTTCAACTGCTGTTGCGGGTGTAAGTTCGACCGTACGACTGACTACTCCACTGATACAAACGCTGACTATTGGCCGGGTCGGTCTTCGGCTTAGGCGCTGCGGTTTATGCATTCCCATTGTTTCATAACGAGACCGCTTCCAAAATCCAATGGGCTGTAGCTAGGGACGGCTGGGGCCATTTGGGGTGCGCACACGAAACGGAAATTTAAATACGGTAAGGAGTTCTCTCCTCGTGGACTGGAGTGCGGATGCACTCAGGAGGAACGCTCAACCTCCGTCACAAAGCAGTTGGTCTTCCAACCCGTTTTGCCGTAAAACGAGCTGTAATCGAGTTCTGGAGCGTTTTTCTTTTAGTCGAATGATCCTTGGAAGGCCTAAGCGTACGATTTTTTCCGTTTCGTGAGGTCAGGCGCATTTGCGTCTAGTCGGCTATAATGTAACAAATCCGATAACAAACCCGTTGACCGATCGAGTGTAATATATACAGTTACATACAGGTTATGATCGGAGAAAGCGTCCGGTTACTCCGATCTCGCTGCCGACGTCAAACAATCGGCGGTAGCGAGATCGGAGCACAGGCATGGAAGCGTTTATCTTGTTAACGGCTATTTCGTTGGCTCTTCTCGGGTTGGCGGCAACCCGAACTTCGAGTCGGTGAACCCTTGTTCTCGCCTTGGGCTGGAATGAGCTGACAAATGCCGGCCCGAGAATTTCCATTTGTCATTTGTAATCTGTCATTTGTCATGTCATTCGAGCTTAAGGCGAGAATGAGCAACTATTCCAAGATAGTAACCGATGTAGAAAACGGCGTTTCCTCAAAGGAGTGGACGCTTGATTCGCGCGAAATCGGAAGCGCAACCGGAAACTGGAGTGTTCGGAAGAAAACTCTGAGTGGGGGCCGTCAAGAAGGGACCGAAGTCATTTACGTCGATAACGGTCTTTTGCGTTTTTCTGTCGTGCCGAGCCGCGGGTTCAACATCTGGGAAGGGCAGATTGGCAACATTCGTCTGGGTTGGGATTCGCCGGTTCGCGAGATTGTGCATCCGCAATTCATCAACCTTGGGGATAAGGGAGGACTCGGTTGGCTCGCCGGATTCGGCGAGTTTGTTTCCCGCTGCGGTCTGGAATCGATGGGCGCACCGTGTGTGGACGGTAACACGCCACTCAGCCTTCATGGCCGAATCAATTACTTACCGGCCAGCTTTATCGAAGTTCGTTTCGAAAGCACACCTGCACCGCGGCTTGTTCTCCGAGCGCGTATCGATGAAACCATGATGTTCGGACCGCAATTGCGTCTTTGGGCGGAGATTTCCACCGGTATCGGAAAACCAGAGATTACGTTCAACGACAGCATCACGAATTTGGGCGATTCACCCCAGGAATTTCAGACGCTTTATCATATTAATTTCGGTCCACCTTTGCTGGGTGATGGGTCTCAGTTTATTGCTCCGGTTAAGAACGTCGCTCCGCGCGACCAACGAGCAGCGGAAGGTATCGATGGCTGGAGCCAATATGCTGGTCCCCATGGTCCCGGATACACGGAGGAGGTCTATTTGATGGAGCTTTGGAGTGATGAACAGGGTCAAACTGAGGCGCTCCTCAGATCGCCAGACGGCCAGCGCGGTGCGTCGGTCTCTTTCAGCACGAAGGAATTGCCTTATTTTACTCTTTGGAAGAACGAAGCGCCTTTACGGAACGGCTATGTAACCGGGCTGGAACCAGCAACCAGCTATCCGTGCCCGAGACCATTCGAACGCTCGGCCGGCCGGTTGCCGACCTTGAATGCAGGGGAATCGTATCGGAGTCGAGTCGTAATTCGAGTCCCACAGAACGCCAGTGAGCTAGGAGAGACAGAAACGCGGATTAAAAATCTTCAGCGCGAAGAGGCTAAGATCCAGCGGACACCGGTGTTGTAAGGTCGGGTCGCTCAGCTTCGCGACCGCCGAATCGCGTGAGGTAGGGCGGTCCGTCCCGGACCGCCGAAACCGTCGGGATGCCATTGCTTTGTGAGGGCTACGGATCTTAGCGCCTTCTCGCGCGAGACTCAGACCCATCGCTTTCGCACCGATTTGGATCGCGCGCCCCAGATCTCCGGTTCCGAGCAGCGCGATTGCGGTCCAG
The DNA here is from genome assembly GCA_035601575.1 of Chthoniobacterales bacterium. GTDB lineage: Bacteria > Verrucomicrobiota > Verrucomicrobiia > Chthoniobacterales > JAFAMB01 > DASTDH01. The sequence goes on along the minus strand of DATNNZ010000167.1, from coordinate 1,630 downwards.
GAAACCAGACATTCTACCGACCCTGAGTAGAGAACGCGGCGGACCCGTGGGATCGGCACGGTATGCATTCCTTTGTCGTTCGAAAACGTGAGCGATTGGTCCCCGTCAACCAACACCAGGTTTTGCGAGCCAGGGTCATGTAACCAATGAACAGCGTAGCTGACTTCTCTAGTCTCGGCCAGAGCGAGCGCTTCCCGGATCGAGAGCACAGTGAGAAAGGTTGCACCCTCCGGCATGCGTGACCGTGGACCAACCGGAGACGCATATAGCACCAATCGCTTTTTGTAGTGGGAGCATAACTTGGCCGTTTCGAGTACTCCTTCTGGTGAGATCTCAAATTGGGTAAAGACCAAGTCGGCTGCATTGATCGCTTCGGCCGCATCGCGCACCAACTCGCCCGAAATCTCACTGTTGGCGGATTTCGCGACGGCAACCATATACCGGCCGGTAGGAGCTTCCACCATCACTAGGGCTACGCCGGTCTGGGGAGAGGAGAACTCAACGAAATGAGAAATATTGATATTCTCGCGAAGTAATTTTTCGCGGGCCATTCTTCCAAAAAGGTCAGCTCCATGTGCTCCGACGAAAGTTACCTGGCAACCGGCGCGAGCGACAGCCACGGCCGAATTCGCGCCGCGACCACCGCTATACAATTTGAATTCGGCGGCCTGGATACTTTCTCCCAGGGTCGGGATGGGGTCGCAGGAAGAGAACCAGATCGGCATTGTAACTGCCAACCACGACAACATTAAAAGACGGAAACGTATTAGAGCCGGACATGTGACGATACGGCGGGATTCGCCAACTCCGATCTGTAGATTGAGCTTTATCCGTTTTATTCCGATTTGTGAAGCAAAAGAGTTTGCCCGAGCGGACAATTAGGCCTTGACGGATCTCAGGCTCACGAACTACTATCCGCCATTCATGCTACTTATCCGGTTTAGTCAACGAATCGGTATTGCAGTAGGTTACTCGAAGGTATGAGTAGCCTAACGCAGCCGTAACGCGTTGACTATTCATTACCGGATTAACTCTCTCATTCGGGAGAGTTAACGCCAATCGGCACAATCAACCAATCCACACCTGTACTCATGATCCATGAAACCCAAACTATATGTCAAAAACTTTGCCATGACGGCATTGGGCGTCGCCCACGCGGCCCATCAGTTATCCGCTGGCTTTTTAATCCGATCAAATCCGCAGAAATCCAGCGCCCAAGAATCCGACAGTCCCTATCCAGGTATTTGCATTTGTTCCGCTAGCGAACTGCTGGATTTCGGTTTTGAAAACGCGGAAATCCTTCACGGAAGGGAGGATTAGAATGTCTTCTGCTAATAGCGGTGATACTCAGCGGTGGGATGGCATTACTAGACCGTTCGCTCAGGAAGACGTAGAGCGGCTTCGCGGCTCGGTTAGAATCGAATATACATTAGCGAAGGAAGGAGCCGAACGGCTCTGGGCGCTGCTCAATTCTGAGCCGCAAGTAACAGCGCTCGGCGCGCTGACCGGGAACCAGGCAGTGCAACAAGTCCGAGCTGGGCTGCAAGCGATTATCTCAGCGGCTGGCAAGTTGCGGCGGATGCAAACCTTTCCGAACAGATGTATCTCTATCCGGCGAAAAGAGAATACC
>DATNNZ010000166.1:0-35549 GCA_035601575.1 Chthoniobacterales bacterium | reverse complement strand
GGAAGGCTCGACTGATTTATTCGGCCCGCCGGAGTTTCCATTCGTTGCCAGCGCTCCCGGCGTTCCCGGCGCTGATGGCATTATTGTCTCGTCAGGTCCAGCCCCATAACCCCTCCGCTCATATTCTGAGTGATCCATCATGGGGGTACCCGATTTTCAGGAAGCCGCACTGGGTTAGGCTGAGAAAGCAAAACCAATCGGAGAACATTAATGGAACAGAGAAACGTACAGAGACCGACGGATGTTGAATTGATGGAGGCGGTGGTCCGCAGAGACTCGGATGCGATGGCCGCGATCTATGAGCGCTACGAGTCGACCCTGCGGGCAGTGATTCTGAGCGTGCTACGCGAAGAGGGTGAGGCCGATGACGTGCTGCATGATGTGTTTCTCCAACTTTGGAATCACGCGGATCGATTCGTTGCAGAAAAGGGATTGCATGGATTTCTAGTAACTCTCGCCCGGCGGCGAGCTCTCGATCGTTTGCGCCGCCGGCTCGCGTATCGTCGTGCCACCGATCGACTGGAAACGCAGATGAAAGCGGAATTCCACGACAAGATCCGAGGCCGGCAAGCAAAGCCGACCAATTTTGATTTATCGGAACTCCTCTGGAGAATGATTCGTTTGCTGCCGGAACCTCAACAAGAGGTGGTGCAGCTCACGTTCTTCGAGGGTATGAGTCAACGCGAGATCGCCGCAGAAAAATCTATTGCTCTTGGCACCGTGAAAACCCGGTTGCAATTGGCTCAGAAGAAGCTTTTGAATCAGCTAGTTCCGATCCAGAACAAGATCTGAGTGACGAGATCCGATCCCAGGGTCTTGCGTGTCCTGTGGAACCTGCGCCCACCCGCCATACCGTTATGCCAGTTCTTGATGAGCTACCCAATCGATCGCAAAACGCACCATCTCGCTCGCATCTGTAAACGCGAGCTTCTCTTTGATGTGAGCCCGATGGGTTTCGATCGTTTTCACGCTGAGATTAAGCTCTTGCGCGATCGATTTCGTGTTATGCCCCTTTCCGAGCATCATTAAAACTTCTAATTCTCGATCGGAGAGCCGATCCACAGGAGAGTGGGACCCAGAATCAGATCCGTGTACCGCCTTAAAAATGAGTTTTTCGCCAAATCGGGGACTAACGAAAATACGCCCGTCTAGAACGCGCCGCACCGCGTTGATGACATGTTGGAGGGCTTCGGCCTTCATTACGTAGCCAAGCGCTCCGGCTTTCAGTGCGCGCAAAGCGTATAGCGACTCATCATGCATCGACAGAACCAGGATCGGCAGATGGGGCAATTCGGCCTTCATTTGTTTTACCAGCTCGATCCCATTAGCGCCGTTGATCGACACATCGACAATCGCCAAATCCGGGCGCAGGTTGCGCATCCCCTCCAAGGCAGCCGGGGCGGAATCCGCATGCCCGCAAATCGTCAGGTCTTCCTGCTGCTTTAGAAGATCTTCGAGCCCATGACGAAAAATGGGGTGGTCATCAACCAGTAAGATGCGTTTCTTTGCAATCTGGTTCGGGGCCGCCACTTTGGATCGTTCGTTCATTGCGGTCGTAACGTATACTGTGTTCCTTTTTCGGCTTCCGTAAAGCTGTAGAAATGCCTATAATAAAAGCCGGGTAAAGAGCTGGTGGAGAGGCAATTGCAATCCAACGTAAAATTCGCCAAATTCCGCATACCGGGCGCTCACCTCATCGAATCGCATTTCGTAGACGATCGATTTGATCTCGAAGATGTCCCGCGCAAACAGCGTTACGCCCCATTCCCAATCGTCCAATCCAGTTGCACCGGTGATAAGCTGGCGAACCCGTCCGGCAAATCGGCGGCCAACCTGTGCGTGACCTGCCATTAATCTTTTCCGGTCGGTAAACGGCAAAGCATACCAGTTCTGTTGTTCGTTTCGCCGCTTGCTCATCGGGTAAAAGCAGACGAGAGGCCAATCCGGTAGATTCGGATAAAGGCGGTCTTGTAGGTATTTTTTCATTCGCACACTGAAATCTTCGATCGCTTGGGAGAATTCTGCCGAGTCCTTGCTTAGGCCCTTTTCCTCGATCAGCGAGGTGCCAAATTCCTCCTCGCTGGTTGTGTATTCGCTTCGCTCGGTGAGCGAGTAGAAGCTGTAAGCCGGCGTCAGGACGTCTGGTCCGAGTGCCAATCCGAGCTCTTTCTCCGCTGAATTAGCCGCGTGCAGATCTTCGGTCAAAAGCATGAATCCAAGATCTGCTTTCGCAGAGATCATGCTAAGGGTGAGGAGCTGCGTTTCCGGAAAAGCTCGAATTTTCTGGATCAATTCCGAAAAGGAGGTCTTCGCGGCGAACTTCTCCTCGTTGGACAATAGATGCCATGAACCGAAATCGATGCGATAGTAGAGGTGAAGAACATGCCAGCCTTCCTTAGGACGCAGTTTATCAGTCATAAATCAAAGAAAAGGAACGTTAAAACGAAGAAATAAATTGCTACGGCGAGGCAAGAATGTCGAACGGTTTGCTAGGCGCGTGCTCGCGATTTTGCTGCAAAAGGCGCGCTCGACTCCCAACTTGCAGTGTGGGATGCAATCGTTAGATTAGCCAGCTTCGAAAGAGGAGGGTGGTTTAGCCGCTGCTTCGATCGAGTGAACCAAATGAGGGGCAGGACCTATGGCAGACGTTGCAAATAAATACCCGCAAAACGTGGCAGGAAAGTTTTACGTCGACGATCAATGTATCGATTGTGATCTGTGTCGCGAGACTGCGCCGGCGAACTTCACCCGCGATGATGATGGCGGACATTCCTACGTGTTCAAACAACCTGCCACGCCCGAGGAAGAAACACTCTGCAAGGAGGCGATGGAAGGTTGCCCGGTCGAAGCGATCGGCAGTGACGGAGAGTAATGCTTAGTGGCCGCCCGATCCCGGATTTCGGCTTTGAATTGTTGTCTGAGGGAATGCCGCATGAAGAAATCCTCTCGCCGACGGGCATTAGAAGAATGGAGAGGATTACCGGACTCAGAGCCAAAGCCGGACCGAGCAGTTTTAGTCCGCGATGTTTTGGCTCAACTAGCGCCAAAGCTGGGTTTGGAAAACCGCCTATGTGAAGAGGAAGTTCTGGCGGTTTGGGGAGAGTTAGTGGGTCCGTTTTTCGCCCAGCATTCACGACCAACCAAGTTATTTCAGGGGGTCCTCTTGGTGCAGGTTCTTCAGCCGACCGTGCTTTATGAATTGGACCGGCAGTGGAAATCCGTTGTGCTTCAGAAGTTGAAGGCACGATTCGGCGGACGACTGATCAGAGACGTGCGATTTCGACTTGGCTGAGGATGGCGGAATCAGAGTGGTTTGAAATCGTCGATCTACGGGTGCCTGTCCGGATCGGAGTACCTACAGTCGAGCGGTCTCGCCCGCAAACGATCGCTTTCAACGTCCGTTTTCAGATTCGTCCATCATTCCGTGATCTCAGAGACGATATCGGTCAAACCGTGGATTATGGGCTGGTCGCAGAGGAGATCAGGGTTGCGGCCGAGCAAAATCGAGTTCAGTTGATTGAGACATTGGTCGCCGATGTTGCAGACCGATTAATCAGCCGATTTCCTTTGGCCCGCGTGGAAGTCGAGCTTAAGAAGTACGTTCTGCCGAACACGGAATATGTCAGCGTGAAGACGGTGCGCGCGGCGCAAGTCTGAAATTGCCATTAGGTCTCATGGTCCCATAGGTCGCATGAGTTCTCATCCATTCTCGGCGTTTTTACACCCAACCCAACGCCTGCATGACCTCTCCAAAATCAGTCTGGCCGTACGTCAGGCAAATCGGCGGTGTCGGCAGGAGATGGGTGAGCATGCCCGGATTGGTCTGTTGAGCGAGCGATTCGCTGTCGTCTACGTGATTAAGAATCACCGCATTGAGCGGCAGCCCCCGTCTTCTGATCGCTTCGACAGTCAATAAGGTGTGATTGAGGGCCCCCAATCGATTCGCAATAACCAAAACGATCCCGAGCTCCCATTCGACAGCGAGATCACGAAAATCATAATGATCCAAGATTGGAACTAGGAGTCCGCCCGCACCCTCGACCACCACCGATTCGAACTCTTTAGCCAGCGCAGAGTAAGTCTCTTTTGCGCCCTGAACATCAACGATCCGATTTTCAACCAGCGCGGCGGCGTAAGGCGCCAGCGGAGCGCGCAACCAGATCGGATTTATCCGATGTTGCGGCAAAACGTAACCATTTGCCGCAGCAATTCTCTCGACATCCTCTAGGCCACCGGTGCAGAACGGCTTCATCCCGACGCACCGTTTTCCCAGTGCTCGACCCGCTTGAACCAATCCGCAGGTGACGAAAGTCTTGCCGACCTCGGTATCGGTTCCGGTGACCAAATAGTTCATAAACCAAGAGCCGCTTCGATCTCAGTCTGAATGTCGTCTGCTAACTTTTTCAGCATACCCGAATCGGGACCCTCAAGTAATAACCGAGCCTTAGGTTCGGTACCGGAATATCGAAGCACGACTCGTCCCGAGCCTGCCAGAAGGGCCTCGGCTGCGCCGAGTTGTCTCACGACGGCAGGAAACTGTTCGAACGGCAGCTTTTCACGGACCGGAATGTTACGTTGCTCCTGAGGAAACTTTTGCAAAACCGTCCGTAGCTCGCTTAGGCGCTTGCCGCTGGCGTCCATGATCGAGAGAATCTGGAGAGCGCTGACCAGGCCGTCGCCAGTGGTAACAAAGTCGCGGAAAATAAGATGTCCGCTTTGTTCGCCTCCCAGGTTCAGGTTTTTCTTCACCATCGCTTCGATCACCGGTCGGTCGCCGACAGCGGTCCGTAGGACCTTGCCCCCTAATCGACGGAGTAATGCATCCAGCCCAAAGTTGCTCATGATCGTTACGACGAGCGTGTTCGCCCGTAACTCACCTTTTCTTACGAGGTGCGCTGCGGCAATGGCTAGCAATTCGTCACCGTCCAGCTGGTTGCCCAGTTCATCGCAGAACAGCAACCGATCTGCGTCGCCGTCATGGGCTATTCCTAGGATCGATCCGGTGTTTCGGACCAGGGCGCTGAGGGCTTCGGGATGCATGCTGCCACAACCCTCATTGATGTTCACTCCATTGGGCTCAGTGGCGCGGATCGCCAAATCTGCTCCCAGTCGATCGAGGGCCAGCGGACTCGCGCGGAAAGCTGCGCCGTTGGCCAAATCAATCGCGATTTTCCATCCCCGGAGCGAAAAACCGGGCGGAACGGTAGCTAAAGCAAATGCAACGTACTCTTCAGTAGCATCCGGCATAGCCCGAACCCGTCCGATTCGTGAGGTTGAGATAAATTGCCTCTGGCGGAACGCCGCTTCGATCGCTGATTCTTGGTCATCCGTGAGTTTGTAGCCGTCGGGACCGAAAAATTTAATGCCATTATCCTCAAACGGATTGTGCGAAGCTGAAAGTACGATGCCGAACGACGCCTGATATCGAGGCGTCAAATAGGCGATCGCCGGAGTTGGCACTACGCCGGCTTGCATAACCTCGACGCCAGCAGAAGCTAACCCGGCGGTGATCGCCGCTTCCAGGAACTCGCCCGAGGCGCGGGTGTCTCGTCCGACCAACGCTGTGGGCTGGTCGAAAAGACCCAAATTGCCCAAAACCTTGGCGGCAGCTAGGCCCAGATTTACGACTGAACCTGGCGTCAGTGGCTCTACGTTCGCTGCTCCTCGAATGCCATCGGTTCCAAAAAGCTTATTTGACACGCGCGCAAAATTGGCGGGAAGGCGACTAAAGCGCAATACGAAAACCAGAATCCAGAATCTAGAAGAGCGGCTTCCGATGACCACAAACCCGCAACCTGTAACCTGCAACCCGCAACCCTATCCTCCCTAGGGTTTCTGTGTAGGTACGCTCTTATGACGTTCCGGTAAGGCGGGCCATCCCTCCAGAGTGGTGGAGTCTTGGTTTTTCTTAATCAGGTACCAAACCGCCGCCGCAACAATCAGCGACATCAGTTTAGCTCTCCAATTTTCCACGATAAGGCGCGTTAGCAGCTTATTCACGAAACATTCTTCTCCGTTTCTATCAGCTCTTCGTCCTCATTGGTATTTTCGTCTCCTCGGAGCAGGAGTTCGGCTAACCGTTTCTCAAGATTGCCCGGCTTGAATCCGCGCTCGATTTTGCCTCGATGACAGACCGATATGTTACCGGTTTCCTCGGATACAACTATAGCGATAGCGTCTGATTCTTCAGTAATACCGAGGCCGGCACGATGTCGTAAGCCGAACGTGCGATCTAGATCTTCTCGTTGGCTTACTGGAAAGATGCAGGCGGCGGCGATGATGCGATCATCTCGAATAATAATGCCACCGTCATGCAAGGGCGTTTTTGGGAAAAATATGGTAAGCAGCAGCTCCTGGGAGATCTCACAATCAAGATTGACCCCGCTTTCGGCAAAACTGCGGATTCCGGTATCGCGCTCGATGGCAATCAATGCACCGAGTTGTTTATTAGCTAACTCGAAAACGGCGTCAGCCACAATGTCGATCGTTTCTCGATTTTGTCTGGCCGACGAGAAAAAATGATTGCTGCCGAGCTCGGCTAGGGCGCGGCGAAGTTCCGGTTGGAAGATCACGACCAGCGCGACAGCGACGAATGCGGTCAAGCTTCGAAGTAACCAACTGATCACCGTCAGATTCAGAATCTGCGAAACCAGTGTGAGGAAGATAAAAAGGATTGCTAGACCGGTGAATACCTTGGCGCCTCGGGTGCCGCGAAAATAGAGATAGCCATAATAGATACTAACCGCCAGCAACAGAATCTCGATGCCCGCCGTCCAATTTTCGCTCAGAAATCGCAGGAGAGGATTGATCATAAAACGGCAATTGCTTCCGTCATTCGGAGCGCCTCTAGATTAGGGCGAACATCGTGAACCCGTAACACCTGTGCGCCACCCAAGCGGAGCAAGCAAGTGGTGGCGATTGTCGGCCATAGTCGCTCAGAGAATGGGAGTTGGGGTTCTCCTGAAAGTCGAGCCAATGTAGATTTACGCGAAATGCCGACGACTGTGGGACTACCCAGAGCAGCAATGGCGTCGAACCGCTGGATCAAACGCATATTGTCTTGGTCTCGTTTACCAAAGCCGAACCCTGGATCGAGCGCGATGCGGTCGAATGCTACTCCTTGAGCGCAGGCAAACGCTCGGCGTTCGTCCAAAAAGCTCGCGACTTCTGCGACAACGTCCCGATAGTACGGAGCGACTTGCATCGTCTTGGGCGTGCCCTGCATATGCATTATGACGACGCCGGCACCAGTTTCTTTCACTACTTTCACCATCAGCGGATCACCGCGCAAAGCGGTGATATCGTTTATAATATCTGCGCCAGCTACCACCGCCTGGCGAGCTGTTTCTGCCTTGTAAGTGTCGATGGAAAGGACTACTTCCGGAAATTCTCGGCGCAATCGGCGAATTACCGGAATGACTCGACGCAGTTCCTCTTCCAAAGAAACCGGATCGGAACCGGGTCGGCTAGACTCACCGCCAACATCCAGGATGGCGGCGCCTTCGTCTACCAACCGGCTGGCCTGATCGACTGCGTGGTCCGCCTCGAGAAAGGAGCCGCCGTCCGAAAAAGAGTCGGGCGTGATATTAAGCACCGCCATCAGTTGCGCCTGGCGCTCAAAAGTCAACAATCGATCTCTTGCTCGCCAAATCATTATGTCCCGTCACGAACATTTCATGAAGCTTTTCCGGCTCGTCTCGCAGTCAGGTAGCATTTAGCAAAAAACAAGAAAAAGGGCCGGCATCTGCTGCCGGCCCTTTTTTACAACCGTGTCCGCAATGTGCGCCTGCCTATGAGGCATTAGCGACCTCACCCTGTTCAGGTTGCACGGCGCGGAAGGCGAGCTTGTCTCCCTCGGCATGGACAACGACCGTGTCGCCAATTTTGATGTTGCTGCGCAGAAGCTCTTCGGCGAATGGATCTTCCAAATATTTTTCTACGGCTCGCCTCATAGGACGAGCGCCGTAAGTCGGATCGTATCCCTTATCGATCAAAAACTCTACAGCCGTCGGATCCACTTGAATCTTAATCTCCTTCGCTTTAACGCGCTCGACCACTTTGGCAACCTCGAGATCGACGATCCGCACCAGATCTTCGCGATTCAAGGTGTGGAAAACGATTATGTCGTCCAGACGATTTAAAAACTCTGGCTTAAAGACGCGCTTTGATTCTTCGAGAATCTTATCCCGCATTTGCTCATACGACTCAGCGCCCGACACGGCACCAAAACCCATCGAAATTTGGCGTTTAATGATCTCAGCGCCCACGTTCGAGGTCATGATAATGATCGTGTTTCGGAAATCGATTTTGCGGCCAAGGCTGTCCGTGATTTTGCCCTCCTCCAGAATCTGCAGCAGAAGATGCATCACGTCCGGATGAGCCTTCTCGATTTCGTCGAATAGGACCACTGAGTAAGGACGGCGTCGTACCGCTTCGGAGAGTTGCCCTCCTTCTTCGTAACCGACGTACCCCGGCGGTGAGCCAATTAAGCGGGAAGCCGTAAACTTCTCCATGTATTCCGACATGTCGATTTGGATCAAGGCGTCGGGATCGCCGAACATGAATTCCGCTAGGCTTCTGGCCAGGAAAGTCTTGCCGACCCCCGTAGGTCCGAGGAAGATAAAAGAACCGATGGGGCGACGTGGATCCTTCAAATCCGCACGCGACCGGCGCAAGGCTTTACTGATAGCGACTACCGCCTCGTCCTGACCGATTACTCGCTCGCGCAGATTGTCCTCCATCTTCAGCAGCTTCTGCGTCTCGGCTTCCTCCATGCGGTGCAACGGCACTCCGGTCCATTTTGAGACGATATGCAGAATATCGTCAGCACCGACTACGACCTCACGCTCTTCGCGTTGCTCGCGCCAATCGGACAAGATGCGTTCGAGCTTGTCCTTAGTCTGTTTTTCTGAATCGCGTAGCGCTGCCGCCTTCTCAAAGTCTTGCGCTTTAATCGCCGCCTCTTTTTCGATCCGAATAGCTTCGATCTCTTTCTCGATATCCTTGACATCCGGCGGACGTGTCATCGCATTGATGCGAGCACGTGCTCCTGCTTCATCCATGACGTCAATCGCCTTGTCCGGAAGGAATCGTCCAGTCAGATAACGGTCAGAAAGTTTGACCGCCGCCTCCAATGCTTCATCCGTCAGGCGGGCCTTGTGATGGGCCTCGTATTTCGGTCGTAACCCTTTCAGAATTTGCACCGCCTCTTCCACGGACGGTGCTTCTACTTTCACCGTTTGGAAGCGTCGTTCCAGAGCCGCATCCTTCTCGATGTACTTCCGGTATTCATTCAGAGTGGTTGCGCCGACGCACTGAAGTTCCCCACGGCTGAGTGCCGGCTTGATGATATTGGAGGCATCCATTGCGCCTTCGGCCGAGCCGGCCCCCACAATCGTATGCAGCTCATCAATGAAGAGGATGACATTCTTGGAGCGACGAATTTCGTCCATCACCGCCTTGATGCGTTCTTCGAATTGTCCACGGTACTTCGTTCCAGCTACCATCAGAGCCAGATCCAAGGTAATAACTCGTTTATCGCGCAACAGTTCCGGGATGTCGCCGGCCGCAATCTCCTGTGCCAGCCCTTCTACGATCGCGGTTTTCCCAACCCCTGCCTCTCCCAAAAGCACCGGATTGTTCTTTGTCCGGCGGCAGAGAATTTGGACTACCCGCTCAATCTCGTCTTTCCGGCCGATGACCGGATCGAGTTCTGCTTTCTTTGCCAGTTCCGTCAGATCCCGTCCGAAAGCTCTCAGAGCAGGGGTCTTGACTTCTTTCTTATTCCCTTCCTGCGGGCTTTCGGCCTCGCTCTCCGGTGGTGTAAAGTTCGGGTCCAATTCTTTTAAGATTTCGTTTCGAGTTCGCTCAATATCCACTTCCAAGCTCTTTAAAACGCGCGCGGCAACTCCTTCACCTTCGCGCAACAGTCCCAGCAGGATATGTTCCGTGCCCACGTAAGAATGATTGAGTGCTTTCGCCTCTTTGCCGGCCAAAGCCAGCACTTTTTTGACGCGCGGCGTATAGGGAATATTCCCAACCATTTTGGTTTCGGGATGGGATCCAACATGTTTCTCGACCTCCATCCGCACTGTCTCCAGGTCGAGTCCCATCTTCTGCAAAACGTTCACTGCTACGCCTTGGCCAAGTTTGATCAAGCCGAGCAAAAGGTGCTCTGTACCCACATAATTGTGGTTGAAGCGGTCCGCTTCTTTGCGCGCGAGCGCCAGCACCTGTTGCGCACGTGGTGTAAAGTTGTTCATCATTGCAATTCCGCTGCCGGGCTCGCTGCTCTTGCGCCGGACATTCTAAGTATTAGGTGGTTTAGGAAAACTTTTCAACTGCTCGCGGACCGTGTCAGCCCGCAAGTGGTCCCTTTCGTCAGCGGCTAGCTTCTGTTGAGAGACGTGCTGGAGGTGAGCTGGCTGGGTATCAAGCAAAAGTTTGTTTATGATCGTGCGTCCTTGTTCGGGGAAAAAGCCAAGGTCAATGCCCAATCGAAGAACCGAAAGCAAATTAAGCGCTTCCTTTGAGGAAATCGAATAAGAATAATTGAGAATTCCATAGGCACGTCCCACCTGGTCCATTAACATCGTCCGTCGCGTATCGAGCAGGTTGGTGCGAGCTTGATTCTCTCGTTGGATGAGCGTTTCGATCACTTTGTTCAAGCGGTCGATGATTTGGTCCTCCTTCTCGCCCAGCGTAGTCTGATTGGAGACCTGGAAAAGGTTGCCCATCGCCTCGGTTCCTTCTCCATAAAGCCCGCGGACTGCTAATCCAATTTTGTTGACCGAATTTACCACTTGGTTGATTTGCTCGCTCAGAACCAGCCCGGGAAGGTGCACCATCGCGGAAGCCCGCATTCCGGTGCCCACGTTGGTCGGACAGGCGGTCAGATACCCGAGTTCTTCATCGAATGCGAAGTCGAGTTGGCTTTCGAGCATCGTGTCGATGCGGTCGATCAGCTGAAAAGTCTGCGGCAAATCAAACCCACACGTAATGGCCTGCATCCGCAGGTGATCCTCTTCATTGACCATGATGCTCAAAGTCTGCGCCGAGTTGATGACCACCGCGCTACCCATGCCTTTGGCCGCATGCTCGCGACTGATCAAATGACGTTCTACTAATACCTGTTTCTCCGTGGCCGACAATTCGTTGAGTTGCTGCGAAAACGAATTGCTCATCTCCGGCAACACCTCAACCTCCGGTTTGATCTCTTCGAGAATCCGAATTCGTTCGGATTTCTTTGCCCAGCCGGGGAAAGGCATTTTCGCAAGGTTGCGAGCGAGCCGGACACGACTGCTGATGACGATCGGATGATGATCGCCGCCCGATGATAACCATTCCCCCGGGTTTGCCAATAAAGCTTCGATCTTCATACAAACGCTCAATTCTTGTCGTTTTCCAGTTGGCGAATCTCGTCCCGTAGATTAGCCGCTGTCTCATAATCCTCGTTTGAGACGGCTTCGTCCAAATGCCGCCGCAGCTCATTGAGGCGATCGGTACGAGCAAGACTGCGAGAATAACGGGTTGGTACTTTGCCGGTATGCTGCGTTCCCTTGTGCATCGCCTTGATCAAAGAAGCGAGGACTTCATCGAAGGTTTCATAGCAATCGCTGCACCCGAGACGGCCAGTTTTCTTAAAATCCGTTTGCGTAAATCCACATACCGGGCAGTGCTCGGTCGGCGGCATCTGTTCGACCTGTTGAGTTTCGCCCATTCCGAGCAAAAGGTCAGCCAGCGCAAAACCAGTCGGATCGGAGACGCCCTTCTCTTTTGAACACGATTCGCACAGATTGATCTTCTTCATGTTCCCGTCGACAATTTGCGTCAGATATACTGTCGCCGGATGCGTTTTGCAGACGTCGCAAATCATGCCTCTACTCTCCCTCTAATCGGAAAATTCTCCGAAACTTGAAATGTTCTTTTGTCTAGCACCTTATTTTTGCTCGATTGGTGCCGCGCTCCGACGGCCAAACCCATCGACCGATTCCGGTCACCGGATTGGTGCTTCTCGCGAAGCCAATCTCGGAGTTTTCCCTCGTGGCCAGATCGTAGCGGTTCGAGCTCATTGATAAATTGGCGTACCGGTTGTTTGCGTTAATCTACGGAAGTCTTCGATCAACTTCAAGGTGACTGGACCTGGTTGTCCATTTCCGATCAGCCGGCGATCTAATTCCACCGCTGGTATAATTTCCGCAGCCGTTCCAGTCAGAAAACATTCGTCCGCAGTAATAATATCGTAGCGCGTGAGATCTCGTTCCTCCACGACAAACCCGTTTTTTTCCGCTAGCTCGAAAGCCACTCGGCGAGTCACCCCTTCCAGAATTCCGGCGTTAACGGGCGGGGTGTAAAGCCGGCCACCCTTCAGAATGAACAAGTTATCGCCCGTACATTCAGCCACGTAGCCTTGTTCGTTCAGCATCACCCCTTCGGCTGCGCCAGCTTGCTGGGCCTCGATTTTTGCGAGTACATTATTGAGGTAGTTCAACGACTTGATTCGAGGGCTGAGTGCGGCTGGCGCCGTCCGACGCGTTGCGCAAGTGACCATATTCAGCCCCTTTTCATAAAGGGCCTCCGGATAAAGTGCGATAGTGGCGGCGATGATGACGATGCTCGGACGGCGACAACTGTCAGGACTCAAACCAAGTGAACCGGCGCCCCGAGTGACCAAAAGACGAATGTAACCATCATGGAGATCATTCTGTCGGATTGTTTCCAATGTAGCTGCGGTCAGTTCCATAGCTGACATAGGTATCTCCAGAGCAATCCCTTTAGCCGAATCCCAGAGCCGAGCGATGTGCTCTTCCAATCGAAAAACTCTGCCCTGGTAAAAACGGATTCCCTCGAATACGCCATCTCCGTAAAGTAGGCCGTGGTCAAATACGGAAATCTTCGCTTCTGCCTCCGGGTAGAAATTCCCGTCGATGTAAATTTTGAGATTCATAGTTTCGGGAGGATAGGGTCAGTCACTGGGCTAAAGGCGTTCATCTAGTTGACGAGAAGACCATCTCGCATGTTGACTTGGCGGTTACCCAGCGCAGCGAGACGGGTTTCATGCGTGACGACAATCAATGTTTTTTGGCGCTCGCGCACCAACTCTAAGAGCAGATTCATGATGGCGTCGCCATTGGCCGTATCAAGATTCCCGGTCGGCTCGTCGGCGAAGATAATGGCTGGATCATTGACCAAGGCTCGGGCGATGGCTACTCGCTGTTGTTCGCCGCCCGAGAGTTCACTGGGCAAATGTTGCGTGCGGTCACCCAACCCGACCCGCTCCAAATATTCCTTGGCTAGGTCTTCGCGTTGCCGATGACGGATGAGCGAAGGTAGTAGAGCGTTCTCCAAGGCGGTCAACTCGGGGAGAAGGAAATAGCTCTGGAAAATAAAGCCCATTCGGGTATTCCGGATTCTCGCATCTTCGGCCGAGCCCCGGCTATACAATTTGTGACCCTCGAAAACGACCTCCCCGGCCTCCGGTCTCTCCAGTCCGGCCAATGTGTACAGCAGGGTTGTCTTGCCCGCTCCGGACACACCGCAAAGAAAAAGCGCCTCTCCTGCTAGGACATCAAGATTGATTCCACGCAGCACCTCCACTTTACGTGATCCAATCCGAAACGAACGGCGAATATCGCGAGCACTAAGCTGAAATGTCATTTTTAGGCGGAGATGGAAAGTTGACGAATGCCTTCAAACAGAACAATCGCGACGGCGGTTGCCAAGTTCAGGCTTCGAGCACCGGCGGCCATCGGAATCGTGTAGCAATCGTCAGCCCGTGCAACCAACAAACTTTCAGGTAAACCCTTAGTTTCACGTCCGAAAATCAAACTATCACCGCGATTGAAAGTGATTTCCCAATACGGGCGCTGCGATTTGGTGGAGAAGAACAGCGAACGTCCGGAGGCTTTGGTCTCAAACTCGTCGAGGTTTTCCCACACCGTAACATCGACTTCCCGCCAATAATCCATGCCTGCCCGCCGCAACTGGCGGTCGTCGAGGCTAAATCCGAGCGGCTTAACCAAATGAAGCCGGGAGCCAGCCGCGAACGCGAGTCGCGCGATATTCCCGGTGTTTGGTGGGATCTCAGGTTCGACCAATACAAGATTAAACATACTCCAAAAACAAAAAAAGCGCCTCAAGGCTCGAGGCGCTTTTTCCGTCGGGAGGGAATTTCGTTGCCGGCTGCTAATTTGAGCTCACTTGCGCCATAGTGGGTTCAACATTTACGCGCCGACTCTTTTGATCGAAGCGTACAATACCGTCCACTAGTGCGAAGATGGTGTAATCCCGACCAAGCCCCACATTTCGACCCGGCAAAAATTTTGTTCCGCGTTGACGGACAATGATGTTGCCCGCGATAACTTGCTGGCTGCCAAACTTCTTGACGCCGAGCCGTTTGCTGACGCTGTCACGCCCGTTTTTAACGCTTCCTTGACCCTTCTTATGCGCCATAAACTGAGAATTCCGATGAAATAAAGTTTCTATAGATCAATCGACTCAATCTTGACTCGAGTCAATTGCCGCCGATGTCCAACCGTGCGGTGGTAACCCTTGCGTCGTCGATATTTGAACGCGATCACCTTTTTGTCTTTAAACTGGTCCAGGACCTCGCCGGAAACTTTGGCTCCCTCGATAAGTGGAGATCCGGCAGTAAAGCGGTCGCCATCCCCGTGCAAAACCACTTCGTCAAATGTGATCTTGTCGCCGGTGGCTGCAGAGAGCTTTTCGACCGCAACGGTATCTCCCGGGCTAACCCGATACTGCTTACCTCCCGAACGAATGATTGCGTATGCCATGGTGACCTTCCAAGAAAGGCGCGGAACATTTCACAAGAGGCGGTTTTCCACAACTA
This sequence comes from Chthoniobacterales bacterium, assembly GCA_035601575.1. Taxonomy (GTDB): domain Bacteria; phylum Verrucomicrobiota; class Verrucomicrobiia; order Chthoniobacterales; family JAFAMB01; genus DASTDH01. The sequence continues at coordinate 20,698 of DATNNZ010000166.1, read as the reverse complement.
GTTTTTTTAAGGAAAATCCTTCCGCCAGTCAGCCGTCGCTTCGCTTTGGCACAGCCTTATCGCACGGTGGGGACGCCGAGGCATGCGAAGCCGGCCGAACGGTGCATCGAAAGAAAATCCGCTGGGCTACGCCATTCGCTTGATCTCTATTTATGGAATTTGCTGAGTTTCTAGTACTCTCTTTGCAGCAGGTGGTCCGCCAAAGCCCGCAGAGTTTCAGCTTTCTTTCCCAGGGGCCGCAAAGCTTCCCGTGCCTCTTCGGTCAGCCTCCTGGCGACTTTTCGCGAACGGTCTAGCCCGATGACGGCCGGAAAGGTGGCTTTTTCCGCGGTCACATCTTTGCCCGCGCTTTTTCCCAGTTTTTCGGAAGTCTGGGTGACGTCCAAAATATCGTCAATAACCTGGAATGCTAAGCCCAAGGCACGCCCGAAGTCGGACAATCTCTGCAGATGGCCGGCGGTGGCGTTCGCGCTCATGGCACCTAGCCGGATCGAGGAACAAAGTAGCGCCGCTGTTTTCGATTGGTGAATGAACTTCAGAAGGGGCAATGAAACCTTTTTCCCTTCGCTTTCTAAGTCGAGGACTTGTCCAGCGATAAGATGACGGCTTCCGCAAGCGACCGCCAGTTCTCGAACGACATCGCGCAGTGAGTAACGGGGCCAGCCTGGAACCTGGGCCGCGACCTCGAAGGCGAAGGTGAGCAGGGCGTCGCCGGCCAGCACGGCGATCCCTTCACCGAATACTTTATGAGAGGTTGGTCGGCCGCGCCGGAAGTCGTCGTCATCCATGCAGGGCAGGTCGTCGTGGATAAGGGAATAGGTATGCACGCATTCGACTGCGCACGCCAAGGGAAGCGCGGCCGGTAGCTCGCCGCCGCAGCATTCCGCGGCCGCCAAACAAAGAATTGGCCGCAGCCGTTTGCCGCCGGCGAAGATGCTATAGCGCATTGCTCGGTGAATGGTCTTCGGCTTTACGGATTCGCGGGGTAATAAAGCATTTAGCGTCTCGTCGACCAGACGCTGCCGGGAGGACAAGTATTCTTTCATGCAAACGATCAACGCAAATAGCGTTGGGCGATAGGCATACGCCAACCGATACCAAATGCCAAGCTCGTGACTTTCAAGCCCGGAGCCGCTTGTCTGCGCTTGTATTCGTTGATATCGACTCGCCGTTGGATCCAGCGGACAACGCTCGGATCAAAGCCGCGTTCCACAATCTCCGCCGGATCGAGCTGTTCTTCCACGTAGAGCTGCAGAATCGCGTCCAACGTGTCATACTGCGGCAGGGTGTCTTGGTCGGTTTGATTTGGTTTTAGTTCTGCGCTCGGCGGCTTGGTAATCGAGTTTATAGGAATGGTTTCTGCATCTCGATTAATCCATCGCGCTAATCGGTAAATCATCGTTTTTGGCACATCGCTGATCACGGCTAAACCTCCACACATGTCCCCGTAAATCGTGCAATAGCCGACGGCGAGTTCGCTTTTGTTGCCGGTAGTCAAGAGCAGGTGTCCGAACTTGTTCGAGAGCGACATCAGGATGAGGCCACGGAGCCGCGATTGCATATTCTCCTCGGTCGTATCTTCCTTGAGTCCGGCAAAAGCCTCTTTGAATTGGCTCTTTAAGACTTCAAACGGTTCCTTGATCGGAATAACGAGCCTCTCAATACCGAGGGACTTAGCGAGGCGATCTGCATCGTCGAGGCTACCGGAGGAGGAGTAAGCACTGGGCATCGACACGCCAGTAACGTTTTTCTTCCCAAGCGCCTCCACGGCAATCGCCGCCGTGACCGCGGAGTCAATCCCGCCGCTCAATCCGAGCACCGCACTGTGAAACCCGCACTTGGCAAAATAATCGCTTACCCCTAACACCAGCGCCCGGAAAATTTCTTCTTCCGGAGCCATTCCGGCTTCAACGATTGCGGGAGCATCGCTTTCGACCACGGCAATCTGTTCGCCAAAAGAAGCAAGCCGAGCCACGGTGGCCCCTTCTTTGTTAATCACAAACGAATTGCCATCGAAAATGAGCTCATCATTCCCTCCGACGGCATTGCAGTAGAAAAATGGAATCCGATACTGCAGAGCCAACTCGGTTACCATTGCGCGGCGAAGAGCCGGCTTACCGACGGAAAACGGCGAGGAGCTGAGATTGAGAATGACCGAGGCCCCTAGGCTAACGAGCCTTCCAACCGGATCGCAGTGATACAGATCGTGGCGCAGATATTTGTCCGTCCAAATATCTTCGCATATCGTGATTCCGATTCTTGCCCCGAGTAGCTCGATCGGCTGTTGATCATCCGCAGGCTCGAAATACCGGGCCTCGTCGAACACGTCGTAGCTGGGCAGAAGGCTTTTGAAGATCTTTCGGATCGGTCGACCTTTTTCGAGCACTGCACAGCTGTTGACGAAAGGTTTTCCCGTTTTTTTGGGATTAAAATCCACGTACCCGACGAGCAGTGGAACCGCGCTTATTCGCTCGTGTAATACGCGGAGCTGCTCTAGAGTCTGAGGAACAAACCCGGATTTGAAGACGAGATCCTGTGGAGGATAGCCCGTCAAAGCAAGCTCTGGCGTAATTACGAGCTGGGCTCCCTGCTGACTTGCCTCTTGGTAAGCCGCCAGGATTTTCCGAGCGTTGGTTTCGATGTCGCCAACGGTCGTATTGATCTGAGCAAAGCCGACTTGCATAGAATTTAGAATTCGGAGGCTAGCCCCGAAAGCTGGCTCCGAAATACTTTCGGGGTTCGGGGCTAGAGTCTATCTCAAACTTTTCGCAGGAAACGAAATATTCAAGCCGCCTTCGTTAATCCTGGGCGCGCCCGGGCCACGAGTTCGAAGAAAATGGCAAAAAGGCCTTGGCCGCGACGCAGCCGTTGCCTAGTCGGGATTCCAGCTCCGAACCCCGAAAGTACTCAGGGGAGCAGCTTTTGGGGTTTAGTCGCTGGACTCTAAATTCTGGTTCAATTCTGCCAGTACCTCCGGATCGCGCACGTCCGCCCAATCGCCGGCGATTTCAACCGCCTGGACGCGTTTCCCGCCCAGACTCATGGCCCGAATTGCATCAGTGAGTTCATACTCGCCCCGGGGCGACTTTTCCAGACGCGCCACGTAATCAAAAATGGAAGGCCGAAAAACGTAGATCCCAGCGTTATACCACGAGGTTGCTGCTTCGCCCGGTTTGGGTTTCTCGCGCAGGTCGGTAAGTTCAAACCGATCATTAAGGTAAACGGCGCCTCCTTTGGAAACTTCGGTCGATCGCTTTACTGCAATTGACATTTCGGCATCCCTCAGATCGCAGAGACGCGGGTAATACGCCGGGTCGACAAGAATGTCTCCATAACTGAGAAGAAATGGGTCGTTACCGCAGAATGGTTGCGCCAAACTGACCACTCGGCCGGTGCCATCCTGAACAATTTGTTCGGCATAGCGTATTTGTATTCCGAACCTCGCGCCATCTTGAAAATACTCCCGAACCACCTCTTTATGATAGCCGACAATGATCAGCACTTCTTTGATTCCCGATTGGCCGAGACCTTCCACGATGATTTGCAGAACCGGTTTGCCCCTAACCCTGACCATTGGTTTTGGAACTGACTCGGTCAGTTCCCGCATCCGTTTGCCGCGACCAGCAGCTAGCACTACGGCTCGATTGACGCCGCTCATCTCGGCGTTCCGGCAGAGAGCGTGCGCAGGAAGGCTTCGATTCGATCGGTTGCGACACGCAATTTTTCAAAGCTTGTGGCGAAACAGCAGCGGACGAAGCCCTCACCCGAGCTTCCGAAGGCGTCTCCAGGCACAACGGCTACCTTTTGCGATTCCAACAGACCTAACGAAAATTGTCTGCTGGTTAGCCCAGTCGCCCCCACATAAGGAAAAACATAGAATGCACCCTTCGGCGAGTGGCAAGACAGGCCCATTTCATTGAATCGCGTGACAATAAAGTTGCGGCGCCGCTCGTAATCTGAACGCATCGCAGCAACTTCCTTTGAGCAATGTTCGAGGGCCTCGATCGCGGCTTCCTGAGACAGCACCGACGCACACATGATCGCGTATTGGTGTATTTTCATCATTGCTTCGATGATCGCCGCAGGCGCGCAAGCGTAGCCGACTCTGAATCCGGTCATCGCAAACGACTTGGAACAACCGTTAAGCAGGACCGTCCGCTCCTTCATTCCCGGTAGGGACGCGATTGAAACGTGTTTGGTGCCGTTATAGACAAGCTCGCAGTAGATTTCATCCGATAGAACCAGCAGGTCATGTTGAATGCACAGTTCGGCAATCGGACGGAGATCCTCCAACTGCATGATTCCGCCGGTCGGATTAGTCGGAAAGCTTAAGAGCAATGCCTTTGTTTGCGGCGTTATCTTTGCTTCCAATGCGTCGGGTAATAATCGAAAATCGTGTTCCGCTTCGGTTTGAACGGAGACCGCCCGTCCGCCGGCTAGCGTAATGCTCGGGCTATAAGAAACGTAACTCGGCTCGTGAAAGATAACTTCATCGCCCGAGTTGAGAATTGCCCGGAGAGCTAGGTCAAGCGCTTCCGAGACGCCGACCGAGACCAACACCTCCTTATACTCGTCATAGGAAACATCAAATCGGCTCGAGAGATAGTTCGCAATCGCACCTCGGAGTCGAGGTAAACCCAGGTTGGACGTGTATCCGGTTTTTCCTTTCTCCATCGCAAAGATGGCCGCTTCTCTGATCCGCCACGGTGTTACGAAATCGGGTTCTCCGATTCCCAACGAAATGACGTCGGTCATCGTTTGAACCACTTCAAAGAAATCTCGGATTCCTGACCTGGGGATATCGAGCACGTGGTCGGCAATGAACCGCTGCGGGTCCGAAGCGGATTTACCCCTCGGTTTACGACCGGGCCGGTCTTGAGCTTGTCGATACGGCTCGCCTTGAGTTGGCCGAAAGGTGTTCATGGTGTGACCGGCAATCTCTCAACCGCGACGGGAGGAGCCAACAGCACGCCGTTCTGTTTGTAGGTCTTCAGCCGGAACCGGGTTGCCGTCGAGATGACCCCTTCAACGGTGCTCAGCTTATCGGAAACAAACCGAGCGATTTCGCGCAGATGGTTTCCCTCTACGATAATCGCCAGATCATACCCACCGCTCATCAGCCAACAGCTTTTTACCTCATCGAAACGCGCGATCCGTTCCGCCAAGCGGTCAAAGCCGCCGCCGCGTTCCGGGGTGATCCTTACCTCAATATAGGCCGTAACGGCATCCGGGTCAGTTCGTTCGGCGTCGATTACGGCTTGGTAAGCCAGAATAACCCCAGCTTGTTCGTAGCTCGCAATCTTCGCTTCCACCTGTGCGGCGGAAAGATTCAAAAGCTTGCCCAGTTCGGCAGATGAAAGTTTCGAGTTCTGGTGAAGCAGTTCGAGGAGAGGATCCATAGGGGTAATGACCAATAGCCAATAGCCAATAGCCGATAGCGGAGAATTTGCTATCTGCTATTTGGAATTTGCTATCCGGCTTCGGTGGCGTCAGTCACCGAAGCTGATGTCCACCGCTCGAGCGGTCTCGACCAGCTGGTTTTCGGGATCGACGAGGCGAAGTCGATGAACGGCCTCCGCGATCGAGACGTCCTGGATTTCGTAATGGTGGTAGCTCACCATCCGTCCAAACTTACCTTCGTTGATCAGGCTCACCGCTTTCACTCCGAAACGTGTGCCCAAGATCCGATCGAGCGGGCCGGGCGCTCCCCCTCGTTGTAAGTGACCTAATATACAATATCGCGTTTCTTTTCCGGTCCGTTCTGCTACCTCGCGGGCAACAATTTCCCCAATTCCCCCAAGCCGATATTCGCCGCGATGGGTTTGTTGATAGTGCTGCATTCCGTCTCGGGGGCGAGCACCCTCCGCGACGACGATCATGGTACTTTGGTATCCCTCCGCATCCCGTTGTCGGACCGTTGCTGCAACCTTCTCCCAATCGAATGGGATTTCAGGGATCAGAATCACATCGGCTCCACCGCTGAATCCTCCGTGCAGCGCGATCCAACCGGCGTGCCGCCCCATTACTTCCAGGACCATTGCCCGTTTGTGACTAGCAGCGGTCGAGTGGAGTCGATCCAGCGCATCGGTCACGCAGCTAACCGCCGAGTAGAATCCGAAGGTCATAGCGGTCGCTTCGATGTCGTTATCGATCGTCTTGGGAACGCCAATAATTGGGAAACCCAGATTGAAGAGCTGTAATGCCGTTGTGAGCGAACCGTCGCCGCCGATGACGACCAGACCTTGAATGCCCAGTTCCTCCAGGGTAGCTCTAGCCTTATCGACAATATCGCTAGGGATCATGATCTTCTCGCCAGCACCCATCTTGGCGACGAAATGTCCCTTATTCGTAGTTCCAAGAATGGTCCCACCCTGCTGCATGATTCCAGCGGTGCTCGCACGGTCCAGTATCATGAATTGGCTAGGCGGGAGGAGCCCTTCGAACCCATCACGAAAACCGACAACTTGCCAATCCAGTTTGTCCGCGGCTTTAGTGACACCGCGCAAAACCGCGTTCAGCCCTGGACAGTCTCCTCCGCTGGTCAGCACTCCGATTCTTTTAGTAAACATAGGTCCCTATCGCTTTGCTTCAGTAAGCGGCCGGCCCGCGGCCGCCCATTGGTCATACAGGCCCCACGCCCGGACAAGTAATTGAGAAGCGGCGGAAACCCGATCGGCCGAACCCAATACCACCACGTCAACGCGACGAGGTGTCACCAACGTTGTTGCGCCATCCTGTTTGATCTCGGGCTCGTGCTGCGACGACAGCACGATGCATTGGCCCGCTTTCGCTGTGGTCCCGGTTTTTACCCCGTCGACCCCGTTGCTGCCGAGTAATTCATTGGTGTTCCGAAGCAGATATCCGAGCACTTGGCCCCCCCGACGGATCGCAACCTTACGTTCCCTCTGAGACACATAGAAACGAAAGCCAGGATCGCTCACCGCATAAGCCGTTAATTTAGCGACATCAGCCGCCGTCGAATATGGTTGAAGACCTTTTTGTGGTTCCAAACCATGCGGGTTTACAAACAAGGTTCGCTCCATTCTGAGCTGTCGGGCGAGAGCGTTCATCTGGCTGACAAATGTTTCCACCGGGCCGAGATCTTGCAGCGTCGAACCGCCATGAGCCCGAAGCGATTCCCCCACGGCATAAGCTAAAGCGGTTGCTGCGGTGTTGTCGGATTGCAGCAGCGCTGCGTAGATAAGATCGCGATAGCTGACCTCGTCCCCTGGCTCAAGACCCATCGGATTGATTCCGCCAGAGTTAAGTGCTTGCGCTGAGATAACTACGAATTGAGCCAAGTCACTGTTGGTCTTCGCCGCCCAGTCCAGCACTACTTTAGCGGTAGCAATCTTGGTTAGGCTGGCGATGGGTCGTTTTTCATCTGCTTTATAGCTTTCGAGTACGTGACCGCTGGTATGGTCGATCAGGATGTAAGCCGATGCTGTTTGTGACCGTGCAACGGCAATAAAAACAAACGATAAGCCGAGAAGGAGGGTGAATCGTACTGAGTTTAGCATGGTCTAAAACGCGCACACTCTATTGCGGTTCTTCACTAAGGCAAGCAGCCAGCAGCCCCTCGGATTTTGAAAAATTGAGCGGCACTCCCTCCGCGAAGCGGGGTTTAAGCAGCCCGTCTATAGGGTCCGCTCGCTGTTCATTTGGTTTGCGAGCTACCGCCTCGCTCAATTTCAAATCCGACGGGCTGGTCCAGTTTCGGTGCGGAATCAGGAGACCACGGGTTTTTAGCAAAATGGTATTGCTCCAGTTGTCCAATCGTAATGTCAGCTAATGCGATTGCTTGTTCGACCCGAAATCCGTGAAACGTCGGACAGAACGTGGTTAGATTTTTGTGAGCAAGCTTAAATAGACGCCAGGCCGGACGTAATCGCCGGCCATCGGTCGGATGGATCGGCCGGCGAAATTGTTTTTGAAGATGAACGAAGGCACCCGCCAGTTGAATGAGGCCCTTATAAAACTGAGTGTCAGGCTCGAACGCCCTCAGCCATAATTGTTCCAAAACATCGTGCGCCTCATAGTATTGCTGATCGTTAAAGAGCTGAAAATACGCACGATAATATGCTCGATCGTCGACTTTCCCATCGCTCGAGAGTTCTCGAGTAAGTGCGGCGACCCGGTCCTCCTTATTCATTGGAATGCTTGCTCGGCCTCAAAGCCCCTCCATCGCGGGAAACTTACTCCACCTCGCTAAAGCAACTAATCTGTATCTGACCCGAAAGGCAAGCTTCACCGCGCAAATGACAGATGAGACTGGTCCATTCGTCATCGGTAATTTTTCGTTTTTCGATTGGCTATCGGTTATCGGCTATTCTTACGAGTTCCCAGTTGCGCAGACCGTCCCTGACCCGAATATGTTTTTTTCTTGTCAGTAGAAGGGAAGGACCGAAAATGCGGGGGCGCTGCCCAGAGAGCCAATCACTAGCATGTCGACTGAATTAGTTGTCGCAACGTTGGCCGGGCTCACTGTCTGCGCGGTTGTATCGGCCTTCTTTTCTGGGATGGAGACCGCACTGTTCTCCATCAAAGCCTGGCATTTGGATCGTTGGCGGAAACTGGATCCATCCTCGGCTGAGCGGTACGAAGTCTTGATGAAAATGCCGCGGGCAGTTTTGAGCGTTATTCTGCTCGCAGACACTCTGGTGAACCTCGTACTGGTCGTTTTGGCGCTCTGGTTTGCCAATTCCTTGGCCGTTCCCTTTCCCAATTGGGTCAAAACGCTATTGCTCTTCGCGCTGATCGTGTTGGTTTGTGACCTTTCCCCGAAAGTGTTAGCTCTTGCCAACCCATTCCGATTTGCCAAGCAAGCTTTGGTCGCTCTGGAGTTCCTGCTTCCTCTGCTCGGGCCATTTTCTCGCAAACTCCAAAGCTTCGCCGAACGCATTGCTGCCTTCCTGTTTCCGGGCAAACCGGAGGCCCGCGAACAGTTGGATGACGAGGAGCTGATCATGTTCGTTGAGATTAGCGCCGAAGAAGGCCATCTGCGCGCGGATGAGCGAGAAATGATCGCCGAAATCATCCGTCTAGGTAATAAGACGGTAAAGGACTGCATGACCCCCCGCGTCGACGCATTTACGATTCCGGATACTTTGACCAATGAAGAAGCGATCCGCGAGCTCCGCGTCAAGAGGCACGGCCGGGTTCCGGTTTTTGGAGATAGCCCGGACGAGATTCTGGGCATTCTCGAGGTGAAGAGCTTCTTGTTGAATACTCGGGAGCATTACACGGAAAACCTCGAACCTCCGTCGTTCGTCCCTGAAACCATGCGCGCGCTAGACCTCCTTCGAGCATTTCTTACTCATCCCCAGCGACTTGCGATCGTAGTTGATGAGTTTGGCGGCACGGAGGGAGTTATTACTTTTAACGATATCGTTGAAGAGATCTTAGCCGATGTCGCTCCCCGGGGCGATGAAGAGCTGTACCTCGAGGAGGCCGGGGACGCCGTCTGGTTGGCGAGTGGCAGTGCAAGATTGGAGGATCTCGGCGAGGTGTTGCATCTGAATTTAGCGAACGAGGGGATTGACACGGTCAATGGTCTGATTTTTAACCGTCTTGGGTATGTGCCTCGGCCTGGTGCAACCGTTCAAGTTCCGCCGCTGGAGTTCCAAATCCGGCAAAGCACCCGCCGGCGGGTACTGGAGGTACTGGTCCAAAGAATTAAATCGCTGGAAGAAAGCAAGGAATGAGTTGGCTTTTCTTCCTGCTTTGCCTCGCCGTTTCCTTTCTGTTCTCTGGAACCGAAGCCGGCTTGCTTTCTCTGAATCGACTGCGACTGCGTCGTTTGGCGCGGCTGCGTGACCCTGCCGCGGTACGACTCGAAAGTCTATTAGCCGAGCCAGCTCGACTCTTTGTGACGGTGCTGTTTGTGACGAGCCTGTCCAATATTATGGCCATTCTCATCCTGGTCTCGCAGTTGGTCGCCCTTTGGGGCACGATTGGCTATGGGTTGGCGCTGATTATGGCATTTCCAATTTTTCTCTTTGTTACGGAGGTTCTGCCAAAATCGTTCTTTCGACGATTTCCCTACCGGGCCCTCGCCTCCATCGCCCTGATTTTGGAATCAACTTCCGCCCTGCTCACTCCACTCATGCAGATCGGTTCCTGGATTAGTCGAAACGTCTTTCGATTGCAGCGACCCCGCGAAATCTTTCTCGCGCGCGAAGATTTGAAAGATGTGACCAGCTATGTCGAGCGGATGGGATTGCTGAGCAGCATCGAACGGCAAATGATTCATAATGTGGTCGATTTCCGTTCGGTGAAAGTACGCGACGTCATGGTTCCATTGGAAGGAGTCTGTTCCGTACCGCTGACCATGCCGCTGCCAGGTGTCATTCGCCTCTCGCGCGAAACCAAATTTGACCGGTTCCCGGTTGTGAACGAGCAACATAAGATCATTGGCCTCGTAAATATCTTGGACCTGATCGTGGACCAGCGTCCGGACGCAACGGCCGCGGCCTACCTTCGCCGCATTCTTACCGTGCGAGAGGACGAGCCGGCCGCAACGGCTTTGCGCCGGCTGCGCGCTGCGCCGCAAGGATTGGCCTGTGTCCAAAACGAGACTCAGGCCGACGTAGGAATCGCGAGTATCGAGGACTTACTGAATCCGCTGGTGAAGGTGGCTCCGGCGGAACCATCGGCGTCCGGCGAGAGTTTGCCGGCCAAATTCGCTTGAACCGGTCCAAATAGTCCGGTGAAGTAATTCCGAGAAATGGCAAATTGACTGGAACAGGCAGTCCCGTTGCCGCCACTTTGGCACGGCAATCGCTTGTCAATCGCCGTCTAGACCCCATATTCCCGCTCCCTATGTCTATCCAGCAACCCGCGGCTCCCTATTCGCGAAAGAATCCTTTCCCAGCCATTCCACTGGTGAATCGTAAACTGACGCTGGAGGGTTCAGAGAAAGAAACTCGCCACTACGAGTTCTCTTTGGCCGGCTCAGGTTTCCAATACGAGGTGGGCGATTCAATGGGCATATTCCCTCAGAACAACCCACGACACGCGGAGGAATTGCTGCAGGCCCTCCATTTTTCTGGAGAGGAGTCGGTCACCACCAAAGAGGGAGAAACTTTTTCGTTGCGAGAGGGTCTACTGAAACGCTTTCATATCAAGGATCCGTCAAAGCAGTTCCTGGAAGCCATGGCTCAGCGCTCGGCCAGCGCCGGCGAGCTGCAGGAGCTAATGCAGCCAGATCGGAAAGCCGATCTAGAGCGCTATCTTTGGGGGATGGAGATCATCGATTTTATTTCGGATCATCCTTCCGTACGATTCGCCGTAGAGGAATTCGTCGCGACCCTCAGGAAGTTGCAGCCCCGTCTCTACTCAATCGGCTCTAGCCTTAAGGCCTTTCCGGAACAAGTGCATTTCATCATCGCCACCGTACGTTATGAAAGTCACGGACGGCAGCGGGAGGGAGTCGCATCGACTTACTTGGCCGATCGCCTGAATTCAGAGGACCGTGTCCCGATGTTTGTACACGTCGCAAAAGGGTTTCGTTTGCCCGAAGATCCGTCTACTCCGGTTATCATGATCGGTCCAGGTACCGGCATTGCGCCGTTCCGAGCTTTTCTCCAAGAGCGCCTGGCGATTGGCGCTGCCGGTAAGAGTTGGCTTTTTTTTGGGGAACAACGCGCCAAATGCGATTTTTTTTATGAAGAGGAATTTCTTGCCGCGCAAAAGACCGGAATATTGACCCGATTTGATACCGCCTTTTCTCGTGATCAATCGCACAAGATCTATGTCCAGCACCGGATGTTGGAGCATGGGAAGGACCTTTTTGCCTGGCTGGAGGAAGGGGCTGATTTCTTTGTCTGCGGGGACGCCGCGCGAATGGCGAAAGATGTCGACAATGCTTTGCACCAAATCGTCGAGAAAGAGGGCCGAAAAACACCAGAACAAGCTGCGGAGTACATTGAGAATCTGCGGCAACGGAAACGGTACAAGCGGGATGTGTATTAGGGGGCAAAGCCGCAGTCTAGAAGCTGGAATCTAGAATTTAGAATCTGGAATCTAGAATTCGGCTCGAAGGGCCTCGGGAAGTGCGCCCAGACTTTAGTCTGGGTTGCGACCCATTTGGCGTGGGGCCCTGTAAGGGCGGCAGAATGACTAGGTATCGATTGATCCCGTTCATCGAAATTCGTGTGATGCCGTCTCAAGAACGCGCGATATTCCTCTAAAGGGGACCGGCCTACATGTGGCGTGCCTTTTGCCGTGAGGAAGAACACCCGCCGAACAATCAGACGCAATCTCTAACTTAAATTACACAGGTAATGTTACTCGGAAGGTTGCGCATTCAGCAATCTGCTTTCGAGATTACTTCCCGCCGAGAATTATGGAACCATTCCTACGCCCTTACAGGGCTTCACCTCCAATGGGTGCCACCCAGACTAAAGTCTAGGCTAAGTTCCCGAGGCCCTTCGGGCCGAATGCCAGCTTCCAGCTCGTGGCCGCTACGGTGCCGTAATCTCGCGCACGTAGATATTGACTTGCCCGTCGGCTCCCCGGCGTACATCGACGACCTGAAAAGGTCGATCGGCCGCGCGTCCCACCGAGTCCCCTTCTTGGGGAACGGGCAGGCCTTTGGGAAATTCCACGATGATTCGGACATTCTCGTTGCCAGTCTGCTTGGGACGTAAAACCGCTCGATTTTCGCGTGCTGCCGTCACGGTAAAATCGCCGCGAAGGTAAATCGGATCCGAACCAATTCCCTGGTCAGCTAGGGCCAAGCCTTGTCCGGGTTCGATTAGCCGCCCGCGGGGAAATTGTCCCGGACGGTAAGTTTGCCAGGTCGCAGCTCGGCTATTGGCGCCGGGTGTCGGCGAAGAGGCCAGAAACGGCTGCGTGGCCGCGACCGTGGGAGGGGAAGGCGTGCTAGCCGGAGTGGCGACCGGTCCGGGAGAATAAGTCGCCTTTGGCGGCGTTGCGGTTGCACCTTGTTTTGCGAAAACTCCAGGCGTTCCTCTCGGCGTCGCCTTTATGACCGGCAACGCTTTCGGCGCGGACACCAGATTTTGATTTGGAGTACGGGATTGGGCCGAAGCGATCAAATTTCCGGTGGCCTTTTGCGACGTACCGGCAATCTGCGTGCCGGTAGCTTTGCGGTATTCCGCGTAGCGTTGCTCAGCGTTGCGGAACTGGTTTTCGTTAACCATCGGCAAACCTGCTTTCACGTAAAGCACACGCGGTGGCTCTAATTGGAAACTTGATCCAATCTGTCCGTAAGAACCGTACAAGAGCGGAACACAGGTAAACAGAAGCTTGCCGTCACCCAGATTCGTGATGTGAGCAACCGAAGAGAGATCGTAAGAGCGCCGAAGTTCAAGACCAAGACCGGTGACCAATATGCGCTGCATGGCTGGAAGATCTTGCTTTTCCGCGGGAAAGATTTGTTCGATATAAATCGTCGGCACCTCATTGGACTGCGCCAGCACCATCATCCCAGTGCCGAAATATTGGTTCTCCACGGTCACAAAAGCGTCGAGGACGGTGAACTTGCCGATCACGTATGGCACCTTACCGATTTGGTGATCGTAGTTTCGCAGATAGGAACGGAGTAAGCCGTTGCTCTCTTCCTTCAGCTGCGGAGCAGTCATTGCTCCATACTTTTCCAACAACTTATCGGCACCCAGGAATTCGCCGGCTGGTGCGGCCGTAAGCTCGAACCGTTTCGGTGGCTCCAGTTTGTTCAGTTTTGTAAGTAACTGGTAGTTGAACGGCTGTTCCGGATGATTGAAAACGTAAAAAGTCCCGATCCAGCAGGCGACCGCAAAGCCGCACAACAGTAGAATAAATACGGTCCAGCCGAAGAGATTGTCCGGCCCCGGTTGCGGATGCATCCGGTTGCGCGCGCGGCCGAGCTCTACAGCTTTCATGCGATACGGGACGAACCGAAGTAGTGCTAGGATCTTTTCTCGGCTACTTCGAAGGAGCTGCCGCAGCCACAGCTTCTTGCGGCGTTTGGATTGCTGATGTGAAAGCCTGCGCCGCTAAGACCATCATGATAATCCAGGACCGAGCCTTGCAAGAACTCGCCACTTTGCGGATCAATCAAAACCTTTACCCCATCTCGCTCAAATCGGTAATCGTTCGCGTCCGCTTCATCGAACTTCATACCGTATTGTCGTCCGGCGCAACCACCTTCCTCGACAAAAATCCGTAGCCCTTTGTTTTGATACTCTGGGTTCTCCGAGGCCAAGGATTGCAAGTGAATCACGGCGGCTTCAGTAACGGTAATCATGCCCTTCAATTAACAGCCAACGCGCCAGAAGGTCAACGAGCGCCGTCATTCTCGCCTAAGGCTCGAATGAAATAGCCGATAGCCGACAGCCAATAGCCGATAAGTGGACTCAAGGCGCAGTCAGAACATCGGCTATTTGCTATTTGCCATTTCATTCAAGCCTAAGCGAGAATGACCGTATGGGTCGCATTCTTTTGCTGCCGGATGAAGTGGCAAGCCAAGTCGCTGCCGGCGAAGTGGTGGAGCGGCCCGCCTCGGTCGTCAAGGAATTGGTCGAAAACAGCATCGATGCCGAAGCAAAAAGGATTGAAGTATCTATCGCGCGCGGCGGCGCCTCGCTCATTCGAGTGATTGATAATGGCGCCGGAATGGATCGGGATGACGCATTGTTGAGCCTGGAGCGTCACGCCACGAGTAAGATCCGGACCGGTCAGGATTTGGCCCAAATACGGACGCTCGGCTTTCGCGGAGAGGCGCTGCCCAGCATCGCGAGCGTTTCGCGGTTCCGGATCGCTACTCGACCATCGAACGATGTCGAGGGAACCGAGATCGTGGTGAACGGAGGAAAAATCGAATCAGTGAAAGCATCAGGTGAAGCGCCTGGTACCTTAGTGGAAGCTAAATCTCTATTCTTTAATCTGCCTGCGCGCCGCAAGTTTCTTCGGAGCGAAAATACCGAAGCGAGTCACGTCCAGCACCAATTGTTTCTTCAGGCGATCGGTCACCCGAACGTTGGATTCGTATTTGTACGCGATCAATCGGTGGTTTTCCAGACACCGCCGAGCGCTCATTTGGCCGATCGAATTAGAGATCTCCGCGGCCAGCCAACGCTTGAGCAACTGCTCGAAATCGATCCGTTTATCAGCGGGACAACTTCGATCCATGGGTTTATCGGAAAAGCAGGGATCAGTCGTTCCTCTCGGGCGGAGCAGATCGTATTCGTAAACGGTCGCCCGATCGAAAACCTGACGGTTCAACACGGGTTGCGGGAGGGATACCACACCGCTCTCATGAAGGGACAGTATGCGATGACATTTCTATTTATTGAAATGGATCCGGCCGAGGTTGACGTTAATGTCCACCCAGCCAAACGAGAGGTGCGATTCCGAGATCCCGATCACATTCGCGACTTGATCGTCGATGTCGTCCGCCGCACGCTACAAGCCGACCGGGTACGTTGGACGCAAGCCTTCCAGGGTCCCTTGCCAACTCAAGCCTCACCGCCAGCCGCTCCGGTCGCGAAACTCTTTCCAGCAGAAGACCGGCCGCTGTTCCCGCTTGCGGACCAACATGCGCTACGCAAGGATTGGGCCGAGTTTAGTTCGCCGACCCTTTCTCCCGAGATTTCAGTCAAACCGAGTTCGGAGCGATCCATCGCGCCGCCGCCGATCTTCTCGGACGGCGAGCTGGCTGACCCGGTCGAACCGAGCGTTGCCAAGCCGCAGGGCGAGAGCTTTCGGATATTGGGCGTGCTGGGCCGCCTCTATATACTGATGGAAAACGACGAGGGACTTGTTCTGGTGGACCAACATGCCGCCCACGAACGGATACTCTTTGAGCGGCTCCGAACCCAGCTGGAGCAAGCAGGCGTGCCTTGTCAGCGGCTCCTGATTCCGATCGTTTTGCCTGTTCCTCCAAAGGATTTTGATTGGCTCCTTCTGCACGTAGCGGCGCTCCAAAGAATGGGATTCTTGATGGAACCTTTCGGTGAAGGGACTTTGAAGATCGACGGCATACCGCAGTTCTTCCGAGCCGATGACCCGGCTGGGGCGGTCCGACAGCTTGTTGACGAACTTCGGTCCATTACCCAAGGAACTTCCCGATTACGATTGGGTGAGGACGTAATCGCAAAAACTGTTTGCCGCCACGCAATTAAGGCTAATGACGAGCTTCGCGCTGCTGAAATTGATCAGCTCATTCACGATCTGCTGGCCTGTGATCTGCCTTATTGTTGCCCCCATGGGCGCCCGACCATGATCCAAATCGGCTATCATGAGCTGGAGAAGAAGTTCGGACGAAAGGTGTAGGGGGAATGCACGGGGAACGCGGAGAACGCGAGACGACGCCGACAAGGTACGAGAGGGCCCCGGTAGCGTCGAGAGCGGCGTTCCTCTTCCTACCCTTTTCGCCAGTGAGGGTCACCGGTGGTTTGAGCGAGTTTGCGGCCCAAGTAGGCTGTAAGCAACGGCTTAGCCAGTGACCAGACGCCGTCCCAGATCATCCAAACCAGATCCCGCTTTCGTTCGGGCTTTTCCTCTCCTTTCAGACGGCGTCGACTGCCGGCCTCGAGATAAATTTTTTTCCTCCGAAACGGCAGGCGGGCAAGAACCCAGCCAACGATGGCCGCGAGTGAAACCCAACTCCAGGAATTGCGGCGAAACGAAGCCGAAACTCTCGCTGGAAGATCCAGCCTGTCTTTCAAGATGGCCGCGGAGCCCGCCAATCCGAGGCGCGCCTCCGCCAGTTCGCTAATTATTCGACGTTTCGCGTCTTCGTCTTTAGCCATTCACGATCTTTCTGTAACTCAGCGAGGGTGAGAGAGAAAAGCGGGCGACCGATACGAATTCGCAGGATGATCGCTACCGCAATGCTGCCGAGAAGAAGAATGCCAGAACAGAGCAACGCTCCCCAACCCCATTCCCAGTGTAGTAAAGTGATGATGAGGTATAAGAGAAATACTGCGAACATCAATAAAAACCCGGCAAACAAGACGACGGTGCTCGCGAATAGGATGGCCAAAATCAAAAGATGCAAGCCAGCATCCTTCGATTCTAGCCCCAACAGCCGAAGCCGAAGCTCTGCGTACCGTAAGAACGAAGCGGCCCAATCGCGGATTGAGTCGCCTGTCGAAACGCGCTCTGCCTCAGCTCCTGGAGGAGCCACCGAGCTCATAGTTACTTCCGGAAGAGCAGCCCAAGCACAAACCCGACGCCTAAAGCGACGAGAACTGCTCTACCCGGGTTGCCTCGGACATAAGCTTCGCCTTCGGTCTGCCAATATTTGGCTTTCGTGCGGGCATCTGACCAGGCGTTCTCCGCTTGACCACGGTAATGTTTTGCCTTCTCTTCGGCTGTCGCGCGAATCTCCTCTGCCTTCTGTTCGGCCGCTTTTCGGATTTCTTCCGCTTTAACTGTAGCCGCCGTCTTAAAATTGTCGGCTGCAGCCTTCAAATGGTCTTTGCCTTTCTCTGCTGCAGTCTGGGGATCGGGTTTTTGCTCCATATTTCCGCCTTTCTCGTCACAACATGATCGTTGCGAGCACGGTTAGTGCTTGCACGAATTCTATACTAGTCACCAAAATGGTGCACTAGGTTTCGCGAAAGATGATCCTCGCTTTGGTCATGTCGTAGGGCGATATCGCCACCTCCACTCTGTCGCCAGGAACGATCCGGATGAAATTCTTTCGCATCTTGCCGCTGATGTGAGCCAGAACTTTTTGGCCATTCGGCAAATTTACACGGAACATTGTGTTGGGAAGCACTTCCGACACGACGCCTTGCGTCACAAGCGATTCTTCCTTCGCCATTAGCCTAACTTGCGCAACAACTTCCAGATTTTCAAGCCCACCCGAGCCTGCCTCGCTCAGAAAATTTCTAAGGGTTTGTGAGCAACCCAGGCTCGCTATTCGAAATGCAACCGGCCGAACCTTTCCGGCACGTGAAAGGTTCCCGCATAGGTCGGAGACCAGGAAGAGAGTTCTCGCGGTTGATTCTCTGGTCTTTCAATGCGGCAGAAATTGGCCTGCCACGTTCCTCGGGGTTGGCAATCGCCGAGCGCCGAAAAGGGAATTTGCAAGGCCGCTACCCACCCGTAAGGGAGCCTTCCGGTCGCGGTGACCAGTCCTTCACACTCCCAATTGAAGTCTTTCCGTAGACCCGCGCGAATCCGCCGGATAAATACATCGACAACGGTATTGAGCGGATTCACTTCGATTTCAAAATAGCAGGTCCGATCGCCAAACGGGTCCAGAAATACTTCGACCACCTCCTCTTCCCAGAGCGGCTGGTCACGCTCGGTCAGGGTAGCCCAAGGCTTGGGATCCTGGCACAGGAACAAAACCAGGAGTGCTCGGTCTTCCCACCCGATGCGAACTTCCGTTCCCCAGTGTGGACGTTGGCCAGAGCTGTTTTCGCAAAGGTAAAGCCGTGCCGTGTCCGACCAACCGCCACGAAGCGCGTCCAACGAAACGCCATCCCAGGACGAAATGCGTGGACACCGAATTTCCGGAAGCCGGAGCATTGGACAAAGCAGTGCCGGATTCGGTTGATTACCTCTTGGAGTCTTCGATCAATTTCGAAAACTCATCAAAGAAATAGGTAGCGTCATGGGGGCCGGGCGCGGCTTCCGGATGGTACTGGACGCTGAAGACGGGATGACTACGATGCCGCATCCCTTCCAACGTCCCATCGTTGAGATTGATATGAGTGACTTCCACATCCCCTGGCAAAGATTCAGCGTCGATCGCAAAACCATGGTTTTGCGCGGTGATCGAAATCTTTCCGGTAGTCAGATCTTTTACCGGCTGATTTCCCCCACGATGACCAAACTTCAATTTTGTTCGCTTCCCACCGTAGGCGAAGCCCAGAAGCTGGTGCCCAAGACAAATGCCGAAGATCGGGCACCTGCCGATCAGACCCTTCAGCTCCCGATGTAAATACTCTAGGGCTCCCGGATCCCCGGGACCGGGGGAAAGAAACACTCCGTCAGGCTTTAAGCCAAGCACCGATTCCGCTGCCGTTGTCGCCGGGACGACGGTTACCTTAAAGCCGTGCTGGCGCAGTCGACGCAAGATATTGAATTTGATCCCGTAGTCGTAGGCTACGATGCGGTGGCGAACCGGTGGCAGCTTTTTGTAAGCCTGTCCGTTCGCCGCAACGTCGGTACCCCCGCCTTTGACCAGCGTCCATTCTCTACTTAGCTCGTCCGTCGGGTCCCACTCGAAGATCCTTTTTGTCGTCACCTCTTTGACATAATCGGAGCCGATCATAGCCGGAGCATTTTTCGCCAGCTGGACCACTTCGCTCGAATCTAAGCTCTCCGTCGTGATACAAGCATTCATCGCTCCCCGAGTGCGGAGATGTTTGGTCAGCGCACGCGTATCTACGCCTTGTATCGCGCTGATGTTCCAGCGCTTGAGATAATCATCTAGCGATCCGCTCGCTCGCCAATTACTGGCCACCGAGGATAATTCTCCCACTACGAACCCGCGGACATGGGGATGTACACTTTCGTCGTCCAGTTCGTTTACTCCATAGTTGCCGATCAATGGATAGGTCATCGTGACAATTTGACCGCGGTAGGATGGATCGGTCAGTACCTCCTGATAACCGGTCATCGTCGTATTGAAACAAATCTCACCGACCGTTGTCCCGGCTGCGCCAAACGGTTCACCGTAAAAGATGCGCCCGTCTTCGAGCGCGATTAGAGCCTGCTTCATTCCGGGCGGGAATATCGGGGCGATCAGCGCTTTTCCAAGCGGAAAATGCGGGATGGAACGGCCAATTTGTGCCCGGTAGGGACCACTCCTGCTGACGATTCGGTGCCGAGCATCAGACTAACGCAAGCTAAGGGCCAGCGCACCTGCCAGGTTTCCGCGCTTACTAACAACGATACGCTCCAACTTGAGCCACGTCGCAAGCTCCGCCATTTCGCCGCGCAACGGTTCAATAATCTCTTTCGGTTTGACCGCCGGCTCATAGTGAGCCGACAATACTCTCAACGTACTGGCGGCACGATCCGCCTTCAGGTCCAGTCGAGCCACAAAAGTGTTTCCTAAAAGAAATGGTACCACATAGTATCCATGCTCCCTCTTATGAGCGGGAGTGTAGATCTCGATTCTATACCGAAACCCAAAAAGCCTTTCTGCCCGCCTCCGATCCCAAAGCAGTGGATCAAAAGGCGATACCAATGCTTTTATTTCGAGTTGCCGTGGTAAACGTGCCTTTGGATCGAGAAAGGCCGGTTGAGACCAACCCTCTACATCTACCTGGATCAACTCACCGGTGCTCGCCAGTTCCTCGATTCCTCTGCGGCCTCCCTCCGGCGCAAGCCGAAAGTAGTCGCGTAGATCGCCCGCGGTGGCTATCCCTAGCGCCTTCACGGCAACCCGGATGAGCATCCGGTGCCCTTCCGCTTCCGAAATTTCATCGGCCCGAAAATTCGGAAATACGCGTTCGGTTAGATCGTAGACTCGTTCAAAATTGCGGCGGTTTGCCGTCGTCAACCGGCCCATCCAAAAGAGCCACTCAACCGCCCTCTTGCAATCGCTCCATCCCCACCAGCCAGCAGTCCGCCGCTCGGCTAAAAGCGCTTTCTCCAGCTGACCTGCGCTCATCGGCCCACGACTCCTGATCTCGGTTTCGATTTGACGGAGAAGCTCTGGTTGTTCCTTAGAAATGTTTCGCACACTGCCCCAGACTCCCTCGCCAGTTGCCGACTTTCGCATCCG
>DATNNZ010000165.1:0-24067 GCA_035601575.1 Chthoniobacterales bacterium | reverse complement strand
TGTTCGGACAAGCAGCCCAACGAGCCTTGGAAAAAACTTTCGGCCAACCGGTCGCTTTTAATCGTGAGGGAGGGAGCATTCCGATCACGCAAAGCTTTAAAGACGTTTTGAACTTAGATACGCTATTGCTCGGCTTGATGTTGCCGGACGCTAAGGCCCATTCACCCAACGAAAATTTTCCGGTCGAGAATTTTGAGCACGGCATCCGTTTGAACCAACGATTGCTCGAGGAAATTGCAGAACTGAAATGAAAAGACGCAGCTAAAGCTTCCTCCTTCGCTTCGGAGGACAAGTCGGAGGATAAGTCGGAGGACATACCGCCATTGGGAGACCTCAGCTTCCCGGCTGGCACAGGCAGGAGCTGGTAAGCTGCACATCAGCCCCGGACCAGATTTTCTGAAAGCGAGCCTCTACTGCCGCCGCTTCGTCGCTTTTCTGTTGCAGCTCTAAGCTGCGGGCCAGGCCAAAGAGCGACCAGCCGGTCTCGGGCAAGCGCGCAAGATCATCGCGATAAACCTGTTCCGCTTCTGCCAAGCGGCCGGCTTGCATCAAGTTCGCCCCCAGCGAATGCCGCACCGGCAGAATCCATCCCGGCGGCTCATCGTAATGCAGCGCGTCTTCCGCGTCTACCGCGGTGCGCAGTTCCGCCAAGCCCTGGTCGAGCTTGCCGTCACGAATCAATATCTCGCCTTCGAGCATGGAATTCGCTATCGCGAGTATGGCCCGACACGGGTTGTTGCCAAAGGTTTCCTCCACCGGCACTAGCTTGCTGGCCTCAAGAAAAGCAGTCTGTTCCGCGCGCGCCGACTTGACGTCGTTCTTTGCTGCATACGCAATGCCCCGGGCCGCATGGCGAAACGCGCGCGTGAATACCATGAACTCCGGGTGATCGGGCTCAGCCAGAATCTCGTCCCACCGCCCGAAACGGACGAGTGCTTCATAAGGCACAGCTATATACGCCTCCGCCACCGTCGCGTGCTCTTTGACCTCTTCCTCCGGCATTCCCTTCACCATCGCGCGAATGTGTTCGACGGCGAGATCCCGTTGGCCGGCCATCATGGCGGCGTAAGCGAGCATATGCTGATTGTGAGCCGCGTAGAAAACGATGAGACCCTTCGGCTCACCGAAGACCGCGCGATAGCGGCGATCGGCCTCGACTGCTTTCAAGTTGGCGGTGATGGCCTCAGACCAGTGACCGATATGAATATCGATATGTGAAGGCATATGCACATTGTGAGCGAGTCCCGGTTGCAGGTCGCGTAAGCGGTCAGCGGCGGCCAGTGCCCGCTCCGGATGCGGCGACGCTTCCAGAGCATGAATGTAGAGGTGGTTGGCAAATGGATGATTCAGATCGAGCTTCAAGACTTCATCAAGTGTCGCCAGAATCTCCTCAGTGCCGGGTTGCGGTTGGCCTTCGTGGGTCCATTGGTCCCACGGGCGCAGATCCATCATAGCTTCGGCAAAAAGCGCGCCGGCATCGGGATCATCCGAGTGCTCTTTCCAAACCGTACGCATCGCATCGGCGTAGGCTTGATCGAGCGGACCGCGATCCTCCGGTTGCGGGTTAGCATAACGATGGCCGAGCGCCTCGATCAGTGCTTGTTCTACCGCCGAAGCGTGTGTCGCGTGCTCTTGAGCAAGACCGAGTTCCTTCCAAGCCAACTCAGCTGCAGCCGGCGGCACCAGCGGGAAGTTGATATGCGGTCCGCACGCGAGAGCTACCCCCCAATGAGCCATGGCACAGTCCGGATCTATCGTCTCGGCCGCTTGGAACGCGCGAATCGCAGCCCCGTGATTAAAGCCAAAGTAGAAGTTAAGTCCTTGGTTAAAGTATTTCTGTGCCTCAGGGGACTCTGTCGTGATCTGGCGCGGGTAGGAACCTAATCCTTCAAAGAACGGTTCCTCGGCGCTGTGGCCATCGGAGCTGGCTAAGGCTATCCCCAAGCAGATGCTGCCGAGCAAAGCAATCGGTTTCATATGGATACTTGCCCAGCCGGAAGTCGCTGTGACCTGAAGGCGCATGTTTTCCCACGAATGTTCAGAGAAAAGATCTTTACTGAAAGAACCAGATAATCAGGCGCTGAACCAGTGTGAATTAGCGAAGAAAACCGAAATTGTCCCATGCCGTTTTGCATTCTGAGTTTGTTATCGATGCGTAAGGAATCGGCCAATACGGCAAATGACGTATTGGCCATTGGGCGCAAAGGTTTGCGAATAGAACAACTCAATCGAACGGCCGCTGTCAAGATTTGTGGCCTTTCGTTGTTTCAAACGGGTAAATTGACCTGCCAATGTAATTTCTTTGCCGCCGGACCGGTGTGAGGGTCAGGTTTCTTGACTTTTGTAACCATTCGGTTACGATTTCGGTAACCAAATGGTTACGAAAGGACGGAAGCAACGTGACGCGGTCTTCCGGGTGATCGCCGATCCGACCCGCCGCGAGATCCTGAGCCTGCTGCGCACCCGCCGGCAGACCGTCGGCGAGATCGCCCAGAATT
The DNA here is from genome assembly GCA_035601575.1 of Chthoniobacterales bacterium. Taxonomy (GTDB): domain Bacteria; phylum Verrucomicrobiota; class Verrucomicrobiia; order Chthoniobacterales; family JAFAMB01; genus DASTDH01. The sequence goes on along the minus strand of DATNNZ010000165.1, from coordinate 21,569 downwards.
TTTCCACCAGCCGCCCCGCGATCTCGAAGCACCTTCGTTTACTCCGATCTGCGGGCTTGGTCGTCACCGACCAGGACGGCACTGCCCGCATTTGCGAGCTGAACGCGAAACCGCTGCGGGCCATCAACGATTGGCTTCAGGATTATGAAGTGTTTTGGAACAAGAATCTGCGTAGTCTCAAAAATTATGTTGAGGAGAATCGATGAATCCGACAGATGCAAGCGACACAATCGTCCAGGAAATCACGATCAAGGCTCCGGTGGAACGGATCTTTGAAGCGTTGACCAATCCTGACCAGCGTTTGAAATGGTGGGGCGCTGAAGGGCAATATCGGGGAACGCAGATGGAGTCCGACCTGCGCCCGGGCGGCAAATGGATGACACGCGGCGTCGGCAAAGGCGGCAAGCCCTTCACCGTGCGTGGAGAGTACCGGCAGATCGAGCGTCCGAACTTGCTCGTGTTCACGTGGCTGCCTGACTGGGAAATGAATGCGTCGGAGACGCTTGTGCGCTTCGATCTGAGCGAGAAAGACGGCGTCACAACGGTCCGGTTGACGCACTCCGGCTTGACTAGCGAGAGTTCGCGCGCTCACCATCGAGGCTGGCCTCAAGTCCTGGCTTGGCTGCAAACATATGTAGAGGAGAACAACTAGGAGTTGAGGGTGCAGGTAAGGCGCGTCTCTCCGAGACCGCCGGATCGGGGACGTAGCTGCGCCTAGTTAGGCCCAGAACCGTTGCTAGAGGCAAAAAAGCATTGGGCCTAACGGGGCGATGGTTTGCCGGTGATTCCGCGATCTCGGAGAGACGCGCCCTACCCGCGCGGTCGCTAGACCGCCACTTATGTGGACGCCGCGTGGGCAAGCTGCCCGACGCACCCTCCGCGTCGGGGTTCGCTCTCCGTTTAAATTCCGCATTCCGCAATCCGCATTTCATCCCTAGCCCTTTTTGCTTGCTCGCGTCAGAAAAAATCAGCAGGCTGTGAACGCTCACGGACCCGATTTTTAGTTCAATCTGACAAAGGATTGCATCTATGTTCCCTCCGACCGCCGGATCCTATCCGAATGCTTCTGCTGTCGCATCCAACGCCCACGATGCGTTCCAATCGATGACGGCCTCGATCCAGAAAGCCTGGATCGGCTTTTTCCTCTTTTGCGCCGCTTTGCTCCCGAGCACCGCTCATGCCCAGCCTTCCAGTCAACCACACACAATCACTTATGATCATTACTCTCTGCTGATCGACGGTCAGCGTGTATTCATTTACTCGGGCGAATTCCATCCGTTTCGTCTACCCAGCCCGGATCTCTGGCGTGATGTGTTCGAAAAGATGAAGGCCGGCGGGTTCAATACGATCTGCTGTTATTTCGATTGGGATTATCATTCGCCCAAGGCCGGTGTCTATGATTTCACCGGCATTCGTGACCTGGACAAATTTCTGAGCCTTGCGGCGGAAGCGGGGCTGTATGTCATTGTCCGGCCAGGACCATATATTAACGCCGAGACCGATAGCGGCGGGTTTCCGGGATGGCTTACCACCATCAAGGGTCGAGCTCGATCGACGGCGGCCGATTATCTCGCCGCGGCCTACGAATGGTTAAGCCAGGTGGATCCGATCATCGGCCGCCACCAACTGACCAACGGAACCGGGAGTGTGATCGCCTGCCAGGTCGAGAACGAATTCTACGATAGCTCTTCGGTCGGTCAGCAGTACATGCAAGACCTGGAAAATAAGATGCGGGCAGACGGTCTCACCGTCCCTCTCACCGGCAATCATAATTCCACCTTTTTGACCGGCCTGGGTGCAACCGATATTCCAGGTTTCGACAGTTACCCCCAGGGATTCGACGCGTCGAACCCGACGCACTGGAATCCTGTTCCTGGTGGATATGAAGGGGCACACGCCGGCCTTCCGCCCGACAAACCGCTCTATTTTCCGGAGTTCCAGGGTGGATCGTTTGATCCCTGGGGAGGTCCGGGTTACGCGGGGTGCTATACGCTGACCGGGCCTGATTTCGAGAACGTCTTCTATAAGTCGATGATCGCTCAAGGAACGACCATGATCAGCTATTACATGACCTATGGTGGCACCAGTTGGGGCTGGCTCCCGGAACCCGGTGTATACTCTTCTTATGACTACGGCGCGGCTATCAATGAAGCCCGTCAACTGACCGACAAACATAGCCAACATAAGTTAATCGCTTCCTTTACGCAGGCCGTGGTGCCACTCACGAAAACAGTAGCAACATCGCCCAACCCGCCGACCAATTTGAACCTTTCGCTGACGGAGCGATTCAATCCCGATAATCAGACCGAGGTCTATTTGTTGGTGCACAACGATACGACGTCGACAACCACCGAACAAACTCATATCACGGTCGATCTATCCGCGAAAACGGGCTTCAGTTACGACGACAGCGCTTCGGTTTTAATCTATCAAGGCAATTGGACGCATGCCGCGAACCAAGTTTATACGACCGGAGACTTCGATGGCACCGAGTCGTTTAGTAATACCGCGGGCGATTCAGTGTCGTTAACCTTCACCGGAACCGCGGTTCGCTGGGTCACCTCCAGAGATTCTAATCACGGCATCGCGGATGTTTATCTGGATGGTACCCTGGCTGGTTCAATCGACACCTATGCTCCCAGCAAACAATTCCAAACCGTCCTCTACGATGTTTATGGGTTATCGGCCGGCAGTCACACTTTGACCGTGACGGTGAGCGGCCGGCAGAACCCGGCAGCAAGCGGTTCTTTCATCAGTATTGATGCGTTTGACCTGCCCTCGAGTACGCCAACCAATTTCTACAGTACTGTTCCGCAAAAAACTAATACGGCGATCACGGTGAATGGTCGTGATGCCAAATTGCTGTTGGCTAATTACCGGTTTGGGGCTCAGCAGTTGATCTATTCGACCTCCCAGTTGATGACCAACGGCCATGACAATAACGACGATTTTGTCGTGTTATACGATAATCAAGGTAATGATGGAGAGACGGTGCTTCGTTACGCGAGCAAACCGCAGGTGCAGGTTCTGGCCGGCAACGTCAGTACGACCTGGGACCAGACTCGCGGCGATCTTCGGCTCAACTATGTGCATAACGGGTTGGCTCGAGTGCTGATCCGCAATGGTAATGCCACCCTATTCCTTTTCCTGGCGGACACCGGAACTGCTGAACAGTTGTGGCCCCTCCAGGTGCAGGGACGGCCAGTACTGGTGCGCGGTGGCTATTTGATTCGCTCCGCGCAATTGACGGGTAATACGTTGTTGTTGTCCGGCGATACCAATGGGCCTACCCAGCTTGCCGCCCTATTCCCGGAATCGATTCATCGTACGATTTGGCAAGGGTCCCTGAACGAGTCGCCCCAGGTTAGCCTGCCTGCTTTGAAAAGTTGGAAATTTCAGTTTGAGTCGCCGGAACGGAATCCCGTCTTTGACGACTCCGATTGGACGGTTGCCGACCATACTACCACCAACAATCCGAACCCTCCAGGCAGCCTACCGGTTCTGTACGAAGATGATTACGGATTTCATCACGGAAATGTCTGGTACCGCGGGCATTTTGTTGCGACCGGCAGCGAATCGAGCATCACGATCGATGCCGAAGGCGGTAGCAACGGTCTCTATTCCGTGTGGCTGAATGGTGCATTGCTTGGAACACAATCCGGCGGATCCAACAATTTCACCTTTCCGGCCGGTATCCTTCGGCCAGGACGCGACAACGTCATCGCTGTGCTGGTCATGAACATAGGCCATGACGAGGATTACTCGGCGAATGACAGCTATAAGTCGCCTCGCGGGATCCGCACCGCAACGCTCACCGGCGCCAATACCGCTATTCAGTGGAAGATTCAGGGAAGTCCTGGAGGTGAGAATTTGGTCGACCCGACGCGCGGACCGATGAATATCGGGGGTCTGTATGGGGAACGTCACGGATGGTTTCTTTCCGGATATCCCGATCGCAGTTGGAGCAAGGTCTCCCTTCCGCACGAATGGAACGCCAGCGGCTTGCCAGCTGGTATCGGCTGGTACCGGACGGAGTTCAATCTTAATCTTCCATCCCACAGCGACGTGCCGCTCGGGCTTAAGATAATCGACGACCCCGCGCGCCATTATCGGGCCTTGGTCTTCCTGAATGGATGGATGCTGGGAATTTACGCGAACGACCTGGGTCCACAGCACATCTTTGCTTTGCCCAACGGTATTCTGAATCCCAATGGGACCAATACATTGGCAATCGCAGTCTGGGGAGAGGACAGCTCTACTGCCGGTCTGGGCGAGGTAAGCCTCTATGAGTACGGAGCGTACGAGGGCGGTGTGCCGGTGGCGCCGGTCAATGCTCCCGGATGGACCGGGATCTGGGGTGCGCCCGGATTAGCAAACGATCTGGCCGTCTCGCTGGCCGTCGATAAATCCGTTATCGTCGGCGGACAGACCGTGAAGTTGTCCGGCCACGTGACCAATGCGGGAAGCGCGTCGGCCGAGAAGGTCAAAGTGGGCTTGAGCGTGGCTGCCGGGTGGACCGTAACGCCGAGTCAGGCCATCGATGTTCCGGCTATTCCTCCCGGGCAATCGGTGTCGCTAAGTTGGGATGTTCAGATTCCATCTGGGCTGGCTCCTGGCCAATATCAGTTAGCTGTCGTTGCCAACTACGTGGAAAGCGGGGTCAATGCGAGCACGGCTGGTACCGCGGCTCTCCAGGTGCCGTACCCGTCGGTCAGCGCAGCCTTTGACAACGTCGGAATCACCAGCAACTCCAATGCCAATCCGTCTCCCGGCTTTCTGGGTTTCGACGGAATCGGCACGACCTATTCGGCAGAGGGACTAACTGCCGCCGGGCTATCGCCAGGCGCAACCGTGAATGTTGGAACCCTGAGTTACCTATGGCCCAACGTACCACCGGCTCAACCCGATAATATCTTAGCCGACGGCCAAGCTATTCTGGTGTCCGGGCAGGGCAATCAGTTCGGATTTTTAGCCGCTTCCAACAACGCGCCACTCTCAGGGACCGGAACTATATATTACGCCGATGGAACGAACTCCCCGTTTGAACTATCAGTTGGTAACTTCTGGTACCCAGCGGGACAAAATGGGAATCCGACTAACACGCAGGTTGCCGCCGTGAACTACGCGAACTATCCTACTGGCTCGTCCGGTCATACGATCTATGTGTTCAGTATTTCAGTTCCCCTTGATCCAACGAAAACCGTACAAGCAGTTGTTCTCCCGAAAATAAACGGAAGCGTTGCCGGGTACCAGGCGGCCATGCATATCTTCGCCATTTCGCCGTGAAGCTCGTTAAATCTGAAGCTAACTCAGCGCAGCAGCTTTTCCCTGCGCAGAGCCTCAACTAGGTCGCGATAACTGCTGAAGATCATGCCGCGCATTCCGTACTCATTGGCCGCCGACACATTGATTCCTGAATCGTCGATAAACAGCACTTCGGCGGGATCAACTTCCAATTTCCGAGCGACCTCCTGATACGCAGCCCGGGTCGGCTTTGCTACGCCGATTACATGAGATGCGATTGTCTGTTCAACGATAGTCGGAAAAGAAAAGCGATCACGATTTTGCAGCACTTCCCAGTGCATTTCGATGGTGTTCGTAAACGCAGCGACTCTCACCGTTTCTTTTAGGACAGAAACCAGCTCTATTATTGGCAATCTCTCGTCCCCTATGATGCTTTCGCGATTTTGTTTCATTGCTAAGGGCGAGACAAAACGTCCGCAAGCCTCGCAAAACGCGTCAATATATTCCTCGGATCCCGCCGCGCCGATCGTTGCTGTTTCTGTGATCGAAAACGGTTCCTTTTCATAGGTACATCTGGTAAGCGCTTCGTAGGCTGCGGTTGCCATTCCATATTCAGATTCCAGCGACCTGCGAGCTTGTTTCGATTGCAGATCAATGAGCACACCACCTACGTCAAATAAAACTAACTTAACCATTGTTCTTTCATTAAACTCCTTCCTGACAAAACCAATAGCCGTTCTCTCAGTTTAGCCGCCTGGCCGTCTTCCCGTATCCTTAGCCCTTGTGCAAAAACATATAAAGGGCGTGGTATTTCACCCTCACGGTCTCGCCTTCCGCTTTCGGCGGGTCGGCCGGCGGGGCTCCGTCTTCGGTCGCGACACGCATGACATAATCGACCTTATCGAGAATTCCTGAGCCGCTCCTTGACTTCACTGCGATCAATAGCCAGGGAATACTTTTTGGAGCGGCCAAGTTCTTTAAGGCAGGAACACTACCCACGACGCTACTGCCATCGTTGAGCGTCCAGCTTGGTCCAGCACCATGCTTACCCAGGACTTCGCCAGACAAGTTTTTCAGTTCTGCTTCCGGAGCTTTCAGAGACCACTGGAAACCCCCCGCCGGATTCGGTTTGCTCTCATAGATCTGAACTCCGTCTGCGACGGCCGCCAAGACGATCGAACTTTTTTCCGGAAAGGATAGGAACTCTTCCGCCAAAACTGAGTCGGAGAGTGCAAGGCAGGACAGCACGAGCACAACACCCGAAAACCTGTGAATTCTCATGTCGCGGACGACCTTGGCATGAGCGTTCGGCAACGGCAAGAGAGGATTCTATCATTTGTCCCTCTGGGATCGGCGACCGCGATCTGGACGAACGACCATCGTAAGCGTTTGTGAAGTCGTAGTTGCATTTTCAGCTGAATGCCAGATAGGAACGCCGATGAGAAAGACCATAATTGTTGTCGCTAGCCTGGCCTGCGCTTTCGCCGCGAAGGCCGATTATGTCATCAAGCAAACGATTGAAAACGCGGGGAAGACGCGTGAGGTCGAGATCAAGATCAAGGACACTAAGGTTCGCGTTAATTCGCCGAACCAAAACAGTGCGCTGTTTGATTCAAAAACCGGCGAAGAAACCATACTCTTTCATCAGCAAAAGGCTTTTGTGAAAGTCAGTGGAGAACAGCTGAAATCGCGCGCCGAAGCAATCAAGCGCTCACTCAAGCTCACCGATGAGAATTCTGCCAATATCGAGCTGAAACCTACGGGCAATAAACAGACAATCCAAGGATATGACGCCGAAGAGTACACGACTACGGTCGGTGGCGTACCGACGACCATGTTCATTGCCAAGAGCTATCCAAACTACCAAAAATTCTTGGAAGCGCTTAACACCGTCCAGAAAGCTTCTGCTCTGCAATCGAGCTTGACGATACCGCCAGAGAAATATCCCGGTATGCCTCTGCGCACCCAAGTTGAGATCAAGGGACAAAAGCTTACGACCACGCTGGATTCCGCGGAAGAAATCAGTCTTCCCGACGACGAGTTTGCGGTTCCGGCCGATTACAAAGAAATCAGTTCGTCCCAGCTTCAGGGGAAATAAGAATGAGCGTTGCGGCTCAAACCCGCGAAATCTACGAAAGCGACCAACTGCCAGACGAGAAACAGATTCCATTCGTGGCTGCTTTACAGGCGATTCAGCCAAGCTCGTACCGCTTCAACCGTCTCGCGTATAGTCGAGGTGCCGGCCGTCAATCCTACGGTTTCAAAGCCTTTGAACCAACTGGGCGTGAGCTCTTCGACCCGTTCGATATGAAAGCTCGGTGTGCCCGCTTTTCGACACGTGCTCAAAAGCTGCAGCGTATTGTTGCTATTCTTTCCGCCAACCACCACCACCGCATCGACTTCAGACAAAAGAGCGCGCAACGCTTCTTGCCGATTCTTTGTCGGCTGACAAACGGTATCGCGGAAATGAACAACCGCTTCGGGTCGATTTGTTTTCAGCTCATCGACCAGCCGGCGCACTCGATCGATCGGTTGGGTCGTCTGGGCAACGACACCGAAGGCTGAAACTGACGGCAGTGATTCGATATCCGGTGTCTCTTCGATCACACTCGCGTCGGGAAAATCGCCGATGAGACCTCGGACTTCTACGTGGTCGCGCTTACCGATCACGATCGGGTGATCGCCCTGTTCCACCAGTTCGCGCAACGCCTCGTGGGCATGGCGGACTAGCGGGCAAGTGCCGTCAATGATCTCATGGCCCCGATCTCGCCAAGCAGCGACCGCGCGATCCGAAGCTCCATGCGCTGTGATCATTACTTGTTTCGTTTTCGCTGCGGGAGCATCGAGTGACGATTCGATCGCCCCGAGAGCGGCCAGCCGCTCTTTCGCGATCGGATTGTGGACCATCTCCCCTAAAATAGTGAGTTCGCCGCGCTGCGCGGATTCTTCCGCCTGTTGAAGAGCATCACGTACTCCAAAACAGACGCCGAAATGTTTGGCTAAGATAACTTTCATGAGCTTGATTCGGACCTTCTTCCTTGTCTTGATTGGGTGGGTTTCCGTTGGCTTTGTCAGGCAAAGTCCGGAGTTGATTTTTTTAGCGGCGGCCGAGTTTGACGATTTCTTCCAAAGTCTCGATGTAGGTTTTGAACGCCGCGCGTCCGCGTTCCGTCATCGAATAGCTGGTTTGCGGTCGATCCAGGACTTCCTTCGTTACCGCGACATAGCCGGCCTGATGTAGCGTTCGCAAATGGGTGACTAAGTTCCCGTCACTCATCTGCAGTTCGATTTTCAATTCCGGAAATGCCCAGCGCGGTCGGGTCGCTAATAACGTCATAATTGCAAGCCGTCCTTTCTCGTGAATCGTTCGATCGAGTTTGTTGAAATCAACCATTCCCGTGCCGGCGAGCCATCACCGCAACTCCGTAGACGATATGGTAAAAACCAAAAGTGCCGGCCATAGCAAAGTAGCCTAGCCCTTGCAAAGTCGCCTGACGGCCAGCCGTAAAGGCAAAGAGGTAGTCTTGAGTCAGTAAGCCAAGGCAAAGACAGCTTGTGAGCACAAACGCCCATCCGAGCACCGCGATCGAGCGCGGGGCAAAAGTCACCGTCGATAAAAGAGCCATCCCGTAGAGCCCGATCCAACAAACCGCGACGAAAATCTCCGATCCCCGGCTGCGTGCGAGCGAGATCGTTAGCGCTCCTGCGACCAGAAACGCCGGAGCGATCGCCACCAGCGCCGTTCGCAGCCGTCGAGATGGAAATGCTTCCTCTCTCTCTTTGCTCGAACGGAGCAAAAAGAGAGTATTTGCCAGCGCGCTAAGCAGGAAAACAATGATCCAGACTTGCACGAAATAGTGCCGCAAAATCGGCTGCAGCGGTCCGGGTATCAGCGCGGCGAACGCTACGACCAGAGCCAGCAAACCGCAAAAGAGCGCCGCTGGGGCCGAGATCGTACGGTAGATGGTGGCACGTTCCATCAATTCGCGAATGACACGCAGATGATCCTCAGCCGATCGGGAATCCATGATTACCATACTTTGTGGCACAAAGCGAGCAGGGGAGCAAGGCCATTTAGGGCACGAAGCCAGAAGCCGGAAGCCAGAATTTAGAATCTAGAATTTGGAAGTTAGAAAGCTGGAATTAAAGGGCCGGCGGGACGTCGGTCTCGTTGGTGTCGGTCCCTCGAAATTCTAGCTTCTAGCTTCTGGATTCTAGCTTCCGAATTCGCTAATCTCGCCGCATGCTCATTACTGATGCCGAGGAACGCCATCTACCCGAGATCCTCGAAATTTATAATCACGTCATCGCTACCACGACGGCGGTCTACAGCGAAGAACCTGTTACCTTGGAAAGTCGGGTGGAATGGTGGAAAATCCGGACCGCGCTGCATTATCCCGTGTTAGTCGCATTAGCAGACAGCCAAGTGCTTGGGTTCGCATCTTTTGGCGATTTTCGACCCTGGCCCTGTTATCGCTACACAATCGAGCATTCGGTTCATGTAAGAGCAGACGCTCGAAGCCGCGGTATCGGAACGGCGTTGATCAAAGCTCTTTTTCCGCGTGCTGTGACGCTCGGTAAACACATGATGATCGGAGGCATCGATGCGGACAATGCAGCCTCGATTCATCTTCATCGCAAACTTGGGTTCGAGACGGTAGCCCATCTGCGCGAGGTGGGACGCAAATTTGAGCGCTGGCTCGATCTTGTTTTTCTACAACGTCTGCTGAGCGAAACGGACCTCGACACCGCTAACTCCTGAGTTAAGGAGATGCCATGCAGCCGCTGAAAGTTTATCGCTACCGCGTGGTCGATGTCTTTACCGAATATCCGCTTGAAGGCAATCCACTCGCAGTTTTTCCGGATGCTCGCGATCTCGACGCGCTTACGATGCAGCGCATTGCCAAAGAGTTGAACCTGTCGGAGACCGTATTCGTGCTGCCATCGACCCGCTCTGATTGCGCCGCCCGCTTGCGAATTTTCACGCCGGCGCGTGAGATGCCTTTTGCCGGCCATCCGACGATCGGCGCGAGTTACGTTTTGCGCGACGAAGGACTGGCCCCGCTGGACAATTTCCTTTTGGAGGAATTGATCGCGCCAGTCCCGATTCGGATAGAACCAGGAGCGAGACGGTTGATCTGGCTCCGGACTCCGTCCGTCGTGGAAGGAAGAACGGTCGACCCAAAGATTTGCGCGCAATCACTAGGACTATCTCCCAGTGATCTTTTGAATGTTCCGCCGCAAATTTTGAGTGCCGGCAATCCGCACCTCTATATCGCCCTCAAAGATATGGCTGCGGTGGATCGTGCTTGGCTTAGTTCATTACGGCCGCTAAAGGCTGAACCGGCCGAGCTGCTCTGTGTTTTCGTATTTGCTCCCGCTCCCGAGGGCGTCTATTCGCGGATGTTCGCGCCGGAACATGGCGTCGTCGAGGATCCGGCCACCGGGAGTGCGACCGGTCCATTAGCGGCTTTCCTGATGAAGCACGGGCTGGTTTCCGATAAACCCGGAACGCGCTTCATCAGTGAGCAGGGTACAAAAATGGGCCGGCGCAGCATTTTGCATGTGCAAATTAATGACGATAGTATCGAGGTAGGTGGCTATGTCGCGCCTCTGGTTGATGCAACGATGCGATTCTGAGCATTAGCAGCCTGTCAATTCGCATAACAATAGTGATCTCAGGGACGGTGAAGCGTTTCTGCTCCCAAAGCCGTTTGATTCCGTTTGTTTGCGCCGTACACCCCTTGCAATAATCCGGAGCCTCAACTATGGAGTCGTCCAAATGAAGCGTCTGCTACAAGCGGTCGGCCGAGATGGTCTGGCGGCCGTCGCTGGTTTTGGCGACTTTGCCCTGTTCCTGTCACGTGCGGTTACCGGGGCATTCGTTACACGCCAATTGGGACGGCGTTGGACGCACGCAGTCCATGAACAGGGCGTTCGCTGCATACCGGTAGTGACTATAGTTGGATTGTTTGCGGGGCTCGTGCTCGGGCTTCAAGGTTATTACGTTCTCACTCGCTTCGGATCGGCGGGACTGCTGGGAACATTTGTCTCGCTGACGCTAACGCGCGAGTTGGCTCCGGTGCTTGCCGCCCTAGTGATCGTCGGCCAAGCCGGTTCTGCCATGGCAGCGGAAATCGGTATTCATCGCAATAGCGAACAAATCGACGCACTCGTCACAATGGGGATCGATCCGCTCGGCTATCTGATCGCCCCCCGCTTATTCGCTGCGTTAATCGTCTTTCCGATTCTGACAGTGGCTTTTACCATGGTCGGATTGGCCGGCGGATATCTCTCGGGCTCGGCATTGCTCGGGTTGGATGGCGGTGTTTATTGGTCGGCGGTTCATTCGGCAATTCGGCCCGCAGACGTTCGCGAGTGCATCTTAAAGGCGCTCATTTTTGGCTTGGTCACGATGACGATCTGCTGCCATAGCGGCTTCACCACCCACCGTCGCGCCGGAGTTGGTGGGTCGCGAGCGGTGAGTGTCTCGACCACCAGGGCAGTCGTCTTGGCGAGTGTTGCCACGTTAGCGGCCGATTACTTGATCACCTCTTTTCTTGTATGATTCGCCCGCCGCTTCCACCCATCCTGGAGGTCCACGGTCTCCGTAAACTTTTTGGCGAGCACCTGGTATTAGACTCCGTGAACCTGCTGGTCCCTCGGGGCAGCGTTGTTTCCGTGTTCGGAAGGAGTGGGGCAGGGAAATCAGTTCTTCTGAAATGTCTCGCTGGTCTGCTGACGCCCGATGCCGGCGAGGTGCGCTTTGAGAATGGATTGCAGCATGGAGTTGGTCGGCGCTGCAGCTATTTGTTTCAAGCCAACGCTCTATTCGACTCGATGACAGCGTTCGAAAACGTCGCACTACCCCTGGAGCAAACAAGTCGGTTAGGCAGACGGGAAATCGCGCATGCCGCCCGCGATGCATTAAAGAACCTCGGCTTAGAAAAATTTGCGGATCATTTTCCTGCACAGTTGTCCGGAGGAATGCAAAAGCGTCTCGCGCTTGCTCGCGCGCTGGTCATGCGTCCCGAACTAGTGCTTTTCGATGAACCGACAGCTGGGCTCGATCCGCTCGCACGCAACGCGGTTTTCGGAATGATCGTCCAATACAGACAGCAATTTGACTTCACCGCGGTCGTAGTGACGCATGATGTCCCCGAATCGCTCTCAGCCAGTGATCGCGTCGCCTTACTCGAAGATGGCCGGATCTGTTTTGAGGGAACGCCGGCCGAGTTCCTCGCCTCCAGCGATTGCATTGTGCGAAGCTGGCAACAATATTCTCGCGGTCCGGACCAGCCTCAACCAATCGCCCGTTCCTAAATGAAGCAATCCAACATCGAACTGTCGGTTGGCGCCTTTGTTCTCCTGGGCATCGCTGCCATTGTCTGGTTTGCCGTGCAGGCAGGTGCAGGCGTGGCTATCGGTGACTCCACCTACGAAGTGAACGCAAGATTCACGAACGTCGGTGGACTCAGACCCGGAAACCAGGTGTTCATAGCGGGTGTGCCGGTCGGACGCGTAGAAAAGATCGACCTCAATTCCCAATACGCCGCCATCGTCCATATGAACGTGAGGGAAGATGTGCGCCTGCCCTCTGACACCATCGCGTCGGTCAAAACCAGCGGGCTGATCGGCGATAAGTTCATCGCGCTCGCCCCAGGCGCCGACAGCAGAAATCTGGCACCTGGTGGTATGATTACTGACACCGAATCGGCCATGGATCTGGAATCGCTCATCAGCCGTTTCGCGTTCGGCAATGTTTCGCCCTCGCCCTCTCCATCCGTGCCAAAATAAAAATCATGCTTCTCCACCGTTTCATTCTGAGATCCGCTCTTGTGCTGATGTTCCTTGGGGCTGTGCAACTTTCCGGCGCGGCGTCAAGCGACGACGCCGCGACCATGCTCCGCAGCTCTGTTGAGGAAGTTCTCTCGATCGCTTACTCCGGCCACACGAACGAAACCCTGGCCACGCGAGTGCGACCAGCATTGGAAAAATGCTTTGCCTTTGACATCGTCACCCGCCAGGCCATGGGCCCCGGCTGGCGCCAATTTTCCGCAGCTGAGCAAAAACGTGTGACTGATCTTTTCAGTGAACTGATGATCCGGACCTACTCCGGTCGCGTGGTCGGCACGCAGCGACCAAAAATTGTCTTTGGTTCACCGGTCGCAACTGCGTCTGACCGTTGCGAAATTCCCACCCGCGTCACTACCTCCTCCAGCAACGACCCGATCGCGGTGGTCTATCGTATGATAAAACTTCCGGCTGGCTGGCGAATTTACGACGTCCTGATCGAAGGCGTCAGTTTTGTCGCCAACTACCGTGCCCAATTTGACGAACTCATTCAAAAAGGCGGCGCTGTCGCCGCCATCCGGACCCTCGAAGCAAAGCTCGCTCAACCCGTACCTTCCAACTCGTGAATCATTCGATATTTAACATCCTTGTACTCTTCCTTTGCCTTTCGGTGCGCGCAGTTGCAGATAACCATTCCGCCGCCAAAGACATTCATACTTCGGACTCCGATCTTACCAATGTTCCCGTGCCGAAGACGAACGATCCCTGGCAACGTTTGAACCGGACCACTTTCCGTTTCAACGACGGGCTCACCACCTACGCGTTGCGTCCGGTGGCGCACGGATACGCAACGATTGTGCCTGTACGTGTCCGCACCGGGCTTACCAACTTCTTCGATAACCTGAATTATCCGGTGCGTTTCATTAATTCGGTTCTCCAGGGCAAAATCACCCGGTCGGCTCAAGAAACCGAGAAGTTCGTCGTCAACAGCACTGCGGGGGTCGGAGGTTTGATCCGTGTTTCCGACCACATACCAAGTCTCGCGGATGTCCCGGCGGAAGACTTTGGGCAAACTCTCGGCGTCTGGGGTATTTGTCCCGGGCCTTACCTTGTCATCCCGGTCCTTGGCCCCTCGGATTGCCGTGATTTGGTCGGTTTCGGCGGCGACTATGCCATGAACCCGCTCAACTGGCACACTCTTGGCATCATTCCCCACGCGTTCATACCTAATGCTGCCAGCATCGCTCTTTCGGGGACAAAGTCTGTCAACGGGCTCCCTAAATCCGTCGAATCCTACGACCAGCTGAAAGCCGAGGCTGTCGATCCGTACGTCGCGATGCGCGACGCTTATCTGAGCTACCGCGACGCTCAGGTGAAAAAGTAAACATGGAATGTTGGTGCTTTTCGCGCCCCATTCCTTTTCGTCAGAAAGCAGGTACGACGGCGCCGTTATATTTCGTCTTGATAAACTTTTTGACTTCCTGGCTGTTGAGCGCTGCTGCCAGATTCTTAATGGCGGATCGATCCTTGTTGTCGGGTCGGGCAACCAAATAATTGGCGTACGCCGAATGACTATCCTCGATAATAAGCGCGTCTTTGGTCGGATTTAGCTTCGCCGCTAACGCGTAGTTGGTAGTGATGAGACCCAAATCAACCTGACCAAGGATGTGCGGTAGTGTCGCCGCCTCCACTTCGGTGAATTTCAAATGTTTCGGGTTATGAACGACGTCTCTCGTCGTGGCCAGAATATTGTCCGGATCTTTTAGTTTGATCAAACCGGCTTTGCTTAACAGTTGAAGCGAACGTCCCGCGTTACTCGGATCGTTGGGAATGACCACCCTGGCGTTGTCGGGCAGGTTTTCAATGTCTTTGATCTTGCCCGAGTAAGCGCCGAGCGGTGCTATGTGGACCGGCACAATCGGAACCAGGTTCTGGTTCCGGTTCTTGTTAAACTCATTGAGGAACGGGAGGTGCTCAAAAAGATTGGCATCAAGACGCTTTTCCGCGACCTGTACATTCGGCTGCACATAATCCGTAAAAACCTTGATCTGAAGATCGACTCCCTGTTTTGCTAACACGGGTCCAATGAACTCCAGGATCTCCGCATTCGGGATCGCTGTCGCTGCGATCGTGAGTTGATCCGCGCTATATCCGAGGCTGGCCATAATCAGGCTGGTGCGGGCTGAAGGTTAATTTGTGGTTTATTTTTGTCGTTCGAAGTGCTGAAGGCCGTTTCTTGTCTCAAGTGCCGCAATCGTTGTCCGAGTCGCCGGACGAAAGAGGGAATCAATTGTGGCGCATTCTGCCATAAATTTGGCGCTTACCGCTACTTCCCTGACGGGGTTCTTAGCATAAGGTTTGGGTATCTTGATCACGGATGAACCGTGAAACAGGTCTGGTGATATCCAACACGGAGCATCCCGTCTCAGGTATCTTGAAGAGGTAAATACTTCTAAAGCGTTATTGTACGACTACGCTCAAGCCATGAACACTTTCAAAATCCCGAATTCTTTTGAGGTCGGGTTGAAAGGCGTCGGCATTGATCCCGCGATGGTGCTCCGCCGAAGCGGCCTTCCCCTCAACTTGTGGAGTTCGGGCAAAGGCATGGCGACGACCGAACAGTTCTTCGGACTTTGGCGTGCTTTGGGTGAACTCAGCAACGACCCTGCCGTCGGCCTGAAGCTCCCCGCTCAGGTGCCGGTGGAGCAGCATAACCCTGCCAGTATCGCGGCGTTTCATGCGCGGACCTTCCGTGACGCCTTGCAACGCTTCGCGCGTTACAAAATCCTCTGTTGTTTTGAAGAAGTGCGTCTCCTTGAAGCAAAGGGGGAATGCGCCGTGCATTTTAGTTGGATTCTGAGTCGAGAACCTCCGCCGTTCCTGTTGTTGGATGCTGCCTTTATGTCCGTGCTCGAGTTGGGAAGGCGTGGCACCCGGCGGGTCCTGCATCCTCTGCGGGTAGAGTTGAGGAGGAACGCCGATCATCAGGAAATCTACGAGGCTTCCTATGGTTGTCGGGTCAAATTCGAAGCACGCCGGGATGCGATCTTTTTCCGATCCAGTGACCTTGACTTGCCCTTCGCGACCTACAACGCCGAATTGCTGGAAATGCTGACGCCGCAGCTTGACCGCCAGTTGGCGCAGCGGAAAAGCAAAACGTACGCCGATCAAGTGAAATCGGTTTTAAAACGGTTGCTGGGTGGGCACCGCCCCGAAATCACGGAAGTAGCGAAGGAACTGGGAATGAGCAGTCGGACGCTACAGCGTCGCATCACCGACGAACGCACCAGTTTCCGGCGACTCTTGAGCGAGGCCAGGCGGGAACTGGCGCGATATTACCTTCAGGAGCCGTCACTTGGTGTCGGCGAAATAGCCTACCTTCTCAGCTACGAAGATCCCGGTTCATTCTTCCGGGCCTTTCATGAATGGGAAGGAAAGCCTCCTCGCGAATGGCGGGCCAATCAACGGCGACTGTGATAAAATGAGGCGGAAGCGCTTAGAGGAATCTGCGGTTCTGCTCGTATGGAAAAAAGTTTACATGGGCAGGTGACCATCGTCACCGGAGTGAGCCGATCACAAGGGATTGGCGCCTCAATCAGCCGGAAAATTGCATCTTTGGGTTCGCATTTATTTCTGACCGGATGGCCCGAGTATGATCAAAATGAACATTCGGATTCTGAATTGAAACGACTCTTGAAAGAGTTGCGAATGGCTGGCTGCGAAGTCGAATGGATGCCACTTGACCTCACCCTCTCGGACTCAGCCGTGACCTTGTTTGAGGCCGTATCGCGCCGGTTCGGTAAGGCTCACGTATTGATCAACAATGCCTGCTTTTGGCTCGGTGATTCTATCGACACACTAGACGCTGGGTCGCTGGATCGCCATTACGCGGTGAACACTCGCGCTCCAATATTATTGAGCGTGGAGTTCGTCCGCCGCTTTGCTCAAAAGGGTGCTCGTCGGATCATTTCGATGACTTCCGGCCAGATGCTAGGGCCCATGGCTGGTTCGATTGCTTACGCCGCGTCGAAAGGAGCGCTGGATGCCTTCACCATCACCCTGGCGGACGAGGTCGGGAAATACGGAATCACCGTGAATGCGGTGGATCCTGGACCAACCGACACCGGTTGGATGACTCAAGAGAAGCGCCAGGAGTTGCTTCCGCGATACTCGCTTGGGCGGTTGGGTACGCCAGAAGACGCTGCGCAATTGGTCGCTTTTTTGATCAGTTCAGAGGCCGACTGGATTACCGGCCAGACCATTCGATCGAGAGGCGGGTTCTACTGAGGTCTTTTCGATTGCCTGTTACCGGTTTTCCGTTGGCCGGTCGCGTTCGGTCCAGCTTCTGCCGGCTAAACTCCAGAATCAGCTTGCTGGCTCTTTCTGAGCCTTATCTTTTACCGAGACGGCTTGCTTACCTTTTCGATTCTTCAAGTAGTTCAGCTTTGCCCGGCGTACGCTGCCTGTCCGCTCCACTTCAATCTTGGCTATGCGAGGTGAGTGCAGAGGAAACACGCGTTCCACTCCTTCTCCGTAAGAGATTCGCCGCACCGTAAAAGCGGCGCTTAGGCCAACGCCGCGACGAGCGATAACGATACCGCTGAAAAGCTGAATTCGTTCCTTATCCCCTTCAACCACTCGGGTATGCACCTTCACCGTATCGCCCACCCGAAAAGGTGTGATGTCACTCTTAAACTGCTCTCTCTCTATCTTTTCAATGATGTGCATAACGTCTCCCTCCGGTAAAAGGTGGACGGATTAGATAGCTTTACCAACAACTTTTGCAACCGAAATGATGAATCAGGGTCGGGAGCCAGAATCTACAGACCCACAACCCGCAACCCGCTAGTAGTACCCCTCATGTGATCGCGCCGCCGGGGAGGGATAACGTCGCCGGGGCGCGGTACTCGGAGGAGTCGGCAGATCGGGGTCAATGTTCCGGATTTGTGGGACCCGATCAATTTGGTGCTTTGGTTGGGAAAATGTAGGCGGAGCGGAGGCCTTCCATTGCGAAGTGGTTACTCCGGCCACAACTGCCAGCGAGATCACCGCAACCACGAGCCGGAAAAGGGCGATTTTGAGGGACGGTGGGCGCCGGTCGGGAAAAACTTCGTCGGCCCGGTACGGAACACCTGCCGAAACATCAGGACCAGAGAAAGCGAGCGGGTTGGTAAATCTTCGCCGAAAAAAACGAACCGACTCAGTTGGGCCTTGAGGGACGGTTCGCACCACGACTACTGGCTCTCCCGACGGTGCGCGTGCCGCCCACGCCAAGCAGATGATCCAACCTACGATCGTCCAGCCAAACAAGAGGTTCAGCGCTAAAATAAACCAACGATTTTGTTGCCTACGGAAAAAGGCAACCAGAGCCGGAGCAAAGTAAATTGCCGTCAGCGAGCAGCCAATGATCCAAGAATGGCTGATCGTCGGAAGAGAGTTCGTGCTGGCCGCCGAAAGCGAGAAATAGGCAATCATAGTTGGGCGCTTCAGGGTTTGGACGGTGACTATAAACTACGTTGAGCAAGGCGACCGGGAAAGGCGCGATTTCGTTAGCCAGACTGGATCTTGGCCATCACAGCCAAACAAAAATCTCGCGGATTTTAATTTCGTTCACGATTCGGATTGATAGGATCCGTCGGTGGAAAAATCCTTATGACTGCCGAGAATCGCGTGCCGGTGCGCCTTATTTTTTTAATCGCGGCCGGGTTGGCCGTCATCCTGGTCTCGCTGATCATCGCCTGGTTTGGGGGCACATTCCTGGTTAACCAGTACGCGCAAACCAAAATAACTGAAGCAATCAGAAGGTTGAACCTTGAAAGAAATGTTCATTACCGAGACGCAAGCTACAACGTTCTTACGGGAGGCACGGTCCTACGCGATGTGGAAATCAAGCTGAGCGATTCCGCATCCCCGGTGAAGGTAGCTGAACTTCGGGTTGACCACTTCCGCGAGGAAAATGGCACCCCAATGGAGGTGAACTTTACGGCCGAAGACTTTCTGGTGACGCCGTCGTGCGTGCCGAATCCGCAAACGAAGTTGGCGATGGTAATCACTGGTTTAAACGCCGTGAAAGGCAGCGTTCAATGCAATGTTGCCATTAATTCAAGCGACCGAACACTCAAGGTCCGCCGGTACGTGATGCATTTCGAAGATCTAATCGATGCCACCGTCCAGCTCGAATACAATGATGTGAACGTCGAAAATTGGAAGAGTATTGCTCAAGGCAGCGAATCGTCCGTCGGTGCAAACCTCCAAATCTTAGAGGAGCTCATGGCTAACGCCCGGTTCGTCTCTTTCGATTGCGAGTTGGTCGACCTGGGACTCACCGATCGAATCATTGATTGGGGCTCGAGAATTACAGGCTCAAGTAAGGAACAATTTCGAATCACCGCGCAACAGCAGTTAAAGAGCCGGATGCCGGATGATCTCGCTGCTTATCGCGCGTCGCTTGCTCAAATCTTTCAGCAGCGCAGCCGAGTTCAGCTTTCGATGCATCCCGGTCAACCGATTGGCTTTAGCGATCCAGTATTTACTGATCCGCACGGGCTCCAGCAACGACTCGGAATAAAATTGGAAGTCACACCGGTGGGGAAATAGACAAACGACCGACAGCGAACGTCAGTTCGTTGTCGTTCGCTGTCGGTCGTTGAGTCGCCCGCCCAGCTAGCTAGCCCTCTCTCATCGGACTGAGCGATTCGAATTCCGAGCGGCTGATTTCCCGGAATTGGAAGTCTGGAAAAGGTCGTCCGGTCCTAGCCTGAACCTCTGCGACTACTTCCGATATGGAATCTCCTACCGCAACTTCTGTCTTCTCGGAGTCTTCCTTGAAGTACAGAGCGTAAAATCTACGATGGCGCATGCAGAGCTCGCTCATACCGTTAATACGTCAAAGCTGGGCCCGATTGCCAAAAATTTTTACAATTCTGAGAAATGCTAAGCGCCCGTTGCCATAGCTCTACCAGCCGGGTCCGTAGTAGCGTGGACGATAGCCGCCGTAGTAGTAAGCCCGACGATAATAGTAAGGTCGCGCGTAGTACGGGCGGCCGTAGTACCCGCCGTAATAGGGTTGAGAGTAGTAGGTTGGACCGAAGTTATAGAACAGGAACGGGAACGGAAGCGGAATACCGAAACTCACGCCTTGGGCCCGGGCCGGGAATTGCGCGAAAACCAGCGCGCAAATAGAGAGCAAAAGAATCAGCAACTTTTTCATTTGGTACACCTGGGGGGACTAGCCCAAACCTGCCATAAACCAGCTGAAAAGGGAAGCTCAGAGCGACGCTGCCATATCCTTATCCCGACGGCCGCCTGCAGCGCTCTAGGAGGGCCGATAGAGCTTCCACACCGGCCTCAAACCGGGTCATGGCCGTGCATAACGGCATGACAAGCGCTAGCTCTTAGGCCACAATCACTGGCCTTCTGCGGTTCAGCAGCCGCTTAGGAGGTAAGCCGAAAACTCTTTTGAAATGACGCCTCTTCGGCCGGAGCACTGCCGCGCCATATTCGCGTAGGAGATGAACGGCGAGCGCGGTGGATAATGCCTCCCCATACATCCGGTCAAGGGCATCGCCGGTCTGGATTCCGGCCCGCAATGCCAGAGCAATGTGGCGAAGTGCAGGGTCGGTAATTCCTCGCTGCTCAGTTAGTTCAATACGGTCTGCATCGAACTCCAGTCCCTTAGCAACGCGGCTCACGAAAACTGGGTTCAGAGCCAGAAGGAGAAAATTCGCAAACACGCCCCTCTCTGCTGTCAACCGGCCAGAAAAAGGCTGATGGCTCGGGAAGAAGGAAATCGCGCCTCTTGCCCTCTGGACCCGCTGAAACCGCCCGTCTTTTTCGAATTCCCAAGTAAAGGAGTGACCAATATTGATACAAATCGCATGCCGCTTGTACATTACATCGGCCAGTTTACTGCTGGGAAAGTGATGCTGTTCCACCACGACATCGTTCCATTTTGTGCCAACGCTCGAGAGAACGACCCGAGAAGGGTTACCGCCGGGAAAGGGTTCGCCGTTTGTGTAGCAGAGAGGAATACTGTGCGGGTACTTCATGGTAGTTCTTACCTTCTGGACGAAGTCAAAGATCAGCATTAACATCGAAATTCAGATACCAGGCGGTTTTTGTCCGAGCTGTCGTAATCGTTGTCTTAAGTCGTCTTAACTAAGCAGCTCTTAGTCTCCAAAGAAGTGCACGAAGCTTCAAAAAAAAGTGCACGAAGCTTCAAGATAACCACGACGTCTTCAATGAATGTCTGCGGGAGAACGCGGATTTATGAAGAAGAAGATTATCGCAACACGACGGATGACGGGTGTCCGTGCTGCGCTAAGGTACGGATCCGAGTCGGTCTCAAGAACCGAAGATTTCGCCATACCAGGTCCAGCCGGAAAAATCCCCGTTCGTCGACAGTCGCAAAAATCCGCCCGAATCCTTCTGCAATTCGGATGCCCATTTGGGGGCCGGGAAACCTTTAAGTAGATCATTAATAGATTGCCCGTTATCAGGTGCAAAAGCCGCCACATAAACAAGCGCTTTCA
>DATNNZ010000164.1:0-2868 GCA_035601575.1 Chthoniobacterales bacterium | reverse complement strand
CGAAGAACCACCGGTCCCACATGGTGATGGCTTTCAATCGGGGCGGCCGGGTCAGTTGGAAAAACGGAAAGAGCATGAGCCAGATCGCCTTGCGATACCATTTGTTACCCACCAGCCGCGCCTCCCAATGATTCGCGAGATCGGCATCGTATTGGTAATCGCCCTGATGCGAATGATGCTTCAAATGATAAACGCGAAAACCCATCGCGCCGGGTGTGAGATTCGGGAGATCGGCGATGATGCCCACCATTTTGTTCCAGCTTTTGCTCCGAAGAATCAGGTTGTGGGTCGCATCGTGGATGATCACGTAATTGGCATGATTTGCGAACGCGCCGATGCAATATGCGATGAGAAGGCTGAGCCACCAGTAACCGAATCCCAGCGTGCCCATCCAATACGCGATCGCCGTTTGTATCGTCACGATCGAGACCGCGATCAGCGCCGTCCATGGATTGCGCACCATCAACTGGCGAACTTCCGGGTGCGCCTTGATGATCGCCCGCGCCCGGCTCGGGTGCGGTTGATCAAACTCCGACTGATAAAAAGCGGCCTGCATCGATTCTTAACCTAGCACAACGAACTCCGTAACCGACTTTTTTCAAGCCGTCATCGGGAGTGAGCCGACGCACCTCGAGACGGCCTTTATCTTTTCTTGATCTGAAGCAAAAAGAGGCCGCGGTCAAAACCGCAGCCTCTTCAGGAGCTGACTGACGGAGAAAACTAGAATCTCTTCTTCAGTCCGATGTACCAGAACCGGCCTTTGATGGTGGTCAGGGACTCATCATAGCCGTTCTGTTTGTGAGTAGCATGATTACCATCTCGTTAATCCCTAATGTACCGGCACCGCCAAATACGATGTTCTCACGCCGGTATTTGGATCGATAGCTCTACCCGTAATCTCTCCAAGGTTATTTATGTCTTTGGCGCTTTCGAGACGGGCAGAATAGCCGCCTTTGAGATCGTTGAGATCTGCGGGGTAGACACCGTGATCCCAAACAACGGCACGACAATCAACAAAGTTCGCGTCGCATGAGACACCGACTACCTGGCGACGTTCGTTAATACCGTAGGCCTCACTGTCAACATGTTGCGGTACACGTCCCCGCAACGGTTTGAGAGCTTGGATGCCGTTGTCCTTAGTCCAGATAAAAGCGTGTAATATGTCGCCTTCAACAAAGGCGGGGTCACCGTCAAACCCGACGACATCGCCGTGTTGATTGATTGCCGTCGGCGTGTTCCACCAATTGGCTCCAAGGTTGCCGATGTCAGTCACCCCGCCGTTTTCCCAAAGCACGGCGTGCCTGGCGGTATGTCTTCCAACGGCCTGGTCGCAGATGCCCGAAATGCCCGTGATTTGACCATTGTCATTGATCGCCGTAGCGGCTCCTGAGGTGTCGCCGGAGATCAGAGGGAGTTCGTGGATCTGGTCTGGTGGTCCGAGTCCCCACATGGCTGGGCGAAACTGGAGGACTTGAGGGGAGACGCATGCGGGGTCATGAACATCATTCTCCGCCCACCCGACCACCTGATCGAGGTTGTTGGCTCCGGTCGCAAAGCCGTTATTTCCACCCGCGAACGTGGGAAGTCCCCTCATCTGGCCCTGTTCCCAAACGAACCCGAGATTGATAAAGCCGACGTTATAAGGCGGGCCGTAGAAAGCCGCGCTACTCCAAGCCTCCCCTAACGGGTCCGGCGCGGCAGTTTGGGAAATACCCACGATGATGCCCTCGGTATTTTTCACGTTCCATGTTACGCTGCTGTTTGGTCCGCCGAGTGTGCCGAGGTCGAGAATCGAACCGTTTCGCCACAGAGCAGCGTGCCGGCTCTGGTTATCCGGCAGTCTGGAATAGCCTGCCACCCAGCTCTGGTCATTAATACTATTTCCCCCGCTACTCGTTCCGCCGAGCGTATCGAGGTTGGATACGTGGTATTGCGACTTTGCCTTTGCCTGCGCCTGTGTCTGTGCGAGCGCCGCTCCGCAACAGCTTGCAGCGATCAACACGGTTAGAAGCATGTAGCTGATTTGTTTTTGTGTGGTCATAATTTTGTCTCCTTTAATGAATGTTTATTGAGCCAATTTTTGGGCCAGGAATGGTATCGTCACAAGACCCATTTAACGAAAACTCATGGGTCCACCTTTCGGACAGAATTGCAGCCAAGAAAGTCGGAAATGCGACGCTCGCGATATCCCTCCAGTATCCCCGTTTTAGTGCTGCTCGAGCTACGGCGAAACGAGCATTTTTTCGCCACTCGCTGAGGAATTGTGATTATATCACCTGAGCGCGCTGGAATTCCGGGTGAAGCTTTTCAACCGAGCGTTTCAGCGAATCTGCAGAAGCGGATAATCGCGGCTGTTTAGACATCTTCTTCAAGGTCGGAAGGGTGATGCTCTCCGTTTATGCTGGTAATTTGCACACGCAAATATCATCCCTATTTCTCCGGTGAACGGCAATCTCCTTTCAAGCCACGTAGGGCGCTCGTGAGATCGCGGACGCCTCGACGAAGGTCGTTCGGCGTGTAGCCAGTATAGCCGAGCCGGAGCGCTCCTCGCCGTTGTCGTTTGATGCTGTAGGCTGAGAGCGGGGTGACCTCGACTCCGTGTGTCGCAGCCTTGCGGAAGGCAGCTTGGTCATCAACCCCCTGAGGCAACCAACCAATCAGGTCCATTCCAGCTTCATCCGATTCCAGGTCAAGCAAGCCGCCTAACTCCTTATTGGCTTCCTTAAGCACTACTGCCTGGCGCTCCGCGTAAAGGGTACGCATTGCCCTAACATGACTGGCGAACTGTCCCTCGTTTATAAAGTCAGCGAGGATCGCTTGCTCGATTAACGATGACGCATGAGTTACGATCGCGCGCGCCTTAACAAA
>DATNNZ010000163.1:0-3521 GCA_035601575.1 Chthoniobacterales bacterium | reverse complement strand
GAGCTTAATTCCGCCCTACAAACCTTCAAGCAGGCCTTGTCAGAAGACACCTTGGCAATGAAGCGGGTTGAGATTGCGGTTGTTACGTTTGGGCCGGTACGAGTGGAGACGAACTTTCAGACGGTTGATATGTGGCAGCCACCGCATTTGACAGCCTCGGGCGATACTCCAATGGGAGCAGCAATCACCGAAGGGCTTGAAATGCTACGGCAGCGCAAGACCCAATATAAAGATAATGCCATCGAGACTTTTCGGCCGTGGGTGTTTTTGATGACCGACGGTGCACCGACGGATCGGTGGGAGCATGCGACTGATTTGGTAAAACAGGGCGAGGGCGAGGCAAGTAAAGGCTTTTCGTTCTGGGGCATTGGCGTCGAAAACGCCAACATGGATATCCTCAAGAAAATCTGCACAGAGGATCGTCCGCCACTAAAGTTAGCTGGATTGCAATTTAAAGAAATGTTCGTCTGGCTGTCCGCCTCGCTTAAAAGCGTGTCGGGTTCGCAACCGGGGGCTAAAGTGATAATCGAACCACCGAAGGGGTGGACTGAGGTGTGAAATGCCGCGTCGTTCATGGCGCGTCGTATCGGCATGCGAAGTTGGGACGTCGCACGTTAAATCGGGTCTACCCTGCCAAGATAGTGTTGCGCACAGCATAGTCCGCACTAAGCGTGGGAACGTTTTTATTTCAGTGGTATCCGATGGTGCTGGCAGTGCCGCTCATTCCGAAATTGGCTCTTGGCTTGCCGCAACTACCTTTGTCGAACTAGTCGAAGGCTATCTCGATACGGGAGGTCGGTTGATTGATATTGACCGACAGAAGGTCGTTTCATGGATCGAAGACACGAGGGCTCGGTTAATTGAGCGGGCGCGCAATGATGGGAATGCGCCGAAAGATTATTTCTGCACCCTGATCGTAGCCATTGTTGGACCCAACGCGGCGGTTTTCGCCCAAATAGGAGATGGCGCTGTCGTTGTCAGCCACGGCGAGGCGGACGGCTGGAGCTGGGTCTTCTGGCCTCAGCACGGGGAGTATGCAAACCAAACTACGTTTGTGCTGTCTGGGAATGCGGCGGATGCGTTAGAGTTTAACTTGGCTCCTCGCCGGATTGACGAGTTTGCCATGTTCTCCGACGGAATAGAGCGAATGGTGCTTCATAGCGCCACTAAGACCGTAAACGATGCCTTCTTTGAGCAAATGTTTGCTCCCGTACGGGCTTCGAAGTCGCACGGGCTGGATCAGCAACTATCTAGTGGCCTCAAAACCTATCTCGGTTCAGCGCCAGTGAACGCTCGAACGGACGATGACAAAAGCCTGCTGATGGCGACAAGGCGTCCCAGCAAGAAAGTCGCCGCATCGACATGAGCCCGGCCCAGCAAAAGCCCGAGGTTGTCGATACCCGAGGACAACCAATTCCACTCGGCTCCGAACTTGGCTCAGGAGGTGAGGGCATAGTTTATGAAGTTGGACGAAACGCAGACAAGGCAGCCAAAATCTATCGTAAGCCTCTGACCCAAGATCGCGCCGACAAAATCCGCGCGATGATGAGGATGAAGGCGGACGAACTCAGCAAGCTTATGTCTTGGCCTGTCGATCTGCTTATTGAGAAGCGAACGAGCCGTCCGGTAGGGCTTCTTATACCCAGGGTTCACAACAAGAAGAATGTCCACCACCTCTATGGACCCAAGAGCCGCCTGCAAGACTTTCCGCGCGCAGACTGGCGTTTTCTCGTTCACGCCGCGGCCAATATCGCGAAATCGTTTGCAACAGTTCACGATGCGAATTGCGTCATAGGCGACGTCAATCACGGTTCGATCATGGTCGGAACGGATGCCAAGGTGAGCCTCATTGATTGCGAAAGCTTTCAGGTCAAGGCTGATGGTCGGCAATATTTCTGCGAAGTCGGAATTGAAACGTTCAGTCCTCCTGAATTGCAGGGAGTGTCGTCATACAGGAACATAGTTCGCACAGCGAATTTCGATAATTTCGGCTTAGCCGTGATGATATTTCATCTGCTTTTCATGGGGCGGCACCCTTTTGCAGGAAAGTTTAATGGTTCCGCCAACATGCCGATCCCTGAAGCGATAAAGCAGTGCCGCTTTCCCTACAGCGCCAACCACAAGGCGATGCAGATGGAGCGGCCACCGGGCACGCCGCCCCTATCCTTTGTAGGTTCTGAGGTCGCTCACCTCTTTGAAACGGCATTTTCGAGGGCGACGGTGGGCGGTGGGAGGCCGACAGCTCGCGACTGGGCTGCCGCACTCCAACGGATTGAGGCAAATGCCAAGCAATGCAGCGTCTCCAAAGGACACTGGCATCCGGGGCATCTGTCGGCATGCCCGTGGTGCGCGATGGAAGCGCAGGGCGCAAATCCGCTCTTCCCGTTTGTTGTTCCTTTGCCTGCAGCGGGATCGATGCTCGATGTCGATGCACTGTGGCGCCAAATTCAAAGTTTGCCCGAGTTGGGCGACGCTCCCATCATCCCGGTGCAGTCGAAGCAACCCTCGCCCGCCGCTGTGAAGATCGGACGGCCAAGCGCGGGCGGAAAGTTTGCTGCCGCCATCATCGGATGGGCGATATTTCTAGGGGGCACCTTCGCCTTTCCCCCAGTGTTTTGGATTTTCGCCGGAGCGGGCATCGTCGCTTATAATTTCCTAGTGAAGCAATTTTCTAACGACGATCAGGTCTTGTCATTTAGAACGGCCCTTATGGAGGCGGAGCGCAATTTCAACAGAGCAATTTCAGATTGGCAAAGCCGCGCAGGCTCAGAGACATTTCTAGCGGCGAAGAGGAAATTTGAAGCCTGTCGAACGGATATTAACGAGGTCCCTACCAAGCGAAGCAGAGCGCTTGAGCAGTTAAGGCAGAGCCATCGTAAACTTCAAATGGACCGTTACCTTGATCGTTTCGAAATAGAAGATGCAAAGATCGATGGCATTGGTCCGGGCCGAAAAGGAACGCTGGCTTCATATGGAATTGAGACTGCAGAAGATTTGGTTCCTAATCGAATTAGTGCCGTACCCGGCTTCGGTCCGGTGATGATCGAGCGATTGATGAGGTGGCGCAGGTCACTTGAGGCAAGATTTGTCTTTGATCCAACAAAGGCGATTGATCCGAGGGACATCATCAATGTCGAGCAGCAGTTTCAGACCCTGCGATTAAAGGCGGAAGCCGCTGCGAAGTCGGCCCATGCGGAGGCATTGCAGGCACACGCTCGGGTTCTAGCAATACGCCAATCCGGGAGGCCTCAGATGGAGGCGCTCCAAGGCGCAGTGGCACAGGCAAAAGCGGACTTGGACTTCGTTCGGGGCTAATTAACGGGTGTCCAGATTGTATTGAAGCGTTGCACCGCTCGCTGATAGCTACCTTCCTATCGTTATTGTCCCGTAGTTGAAATCGAGCGGCCTCTGTGCGACCTTCCGGAGCGAGCAAAAACCCTTGGTAACCTCCGGGACAAGATTGCAGCGTCCAAGCGAAAGGGACTCTGGGTCGGTGGTCCCCTGCCCCTCGGCTATGAGAT
>DATNNZ010000162.1:0-13193 GCA_035601575.1 Chthoniobacterales bacterium | reverse complement strand
TTCCGTTTCCCTCTACCGCGGTAATTTTAAAATAGTCGCACTTCAGGGTCGGCCACCGAAAGCTGTAATGGATGCGCCACAGGCTACCGGTCTTTCCGGGTTCCTTCACCAGCGTCGAATCGATCAAGCGCAGCCCTCCCTTACTGGGACTACCGGTTTGCAACCCTCTCTCCTCAAACAAAGCCTGACAAAGCTGTTGCAGCCAATCCCTGCTTTTGCGCAGCCGCTTAAAGAGCGCTACGGCCGAGAACTGGGCCAGTTTGGCTTGCTTGGCTCGAACCACCGGGCAAACACCAAATGGTTCAGTTCTTGTCACGCGCTTTCAGCGCTAGAACGCTACTTATTTTAGATCCTAGGGCTCTGCCTAGACTTTCCTGAGTCACGGCTTCGCCGATGTGATTGCCGATCATTCAGCGAGCAGCGATCTTGGCGGCGGGAATGAGGATTGAAACCGTACCGGTTAGGTCTAATATCTACCGGAGCGGCGAGTAGCAAATACGCCGCGGTCCAGACGTCTACGGACCCCTGCTAATACCCCCAATTCAAAATAGAAATCATCATACTGCCGAAGAACCGATAAGGGCGTTCTGCGGGCCCACCTGGCGACGCCGGCGTTGGGCTCTCGCCATTTGATCTCATGAACACCTTCCCCAAACTACACAATGCGATGTGGCCTGGTTTAGTCGGTAAAGGGCCCGGCTCGGAACCTTTCATCGATCTGGATACGATGCTGAATCTTACCGCGTCAGCCGAAACCGTTGGTGCGCGATTTGAAGGAGTCGATTTATTCCTATCCGATCCGCATATCAGTATTGATTCGACGGATGATCAGCTAAAGGAGCTCGTCGAAAAAATCGCATCCAGAAATCTCGTTGCTGGTTCCGTTGTCGCGCCGGTTTGGCCACCAACCGGCGGCGGATCCGCGATGGGTAAGCCGGAGGACCGGCATCGTTTTATCGAACAGGTTAGGAAGGCTTGTCGGATCGCTGCGAAACTTCGTGAGCTAGGAATCAGACCTTACGGAATTGTTCGCGTTGATTCCGCGACCGATCCCGAAACATGGGCCAATGACCCGGAAGGTTCCAAGAAGATAGCATCGACCTTTCGAGAGTGCTGCAATATCGCCGAAGGTCACGGTGAACGCTTGGCCGCAGAGGGTGAAATTTGTTGGGGCGGTATGCACAGCTGGAAACGAATGATTGAGCTGTTAGAACTAGTTGGGCGCCCCGAGACCCTTGGTTTCCAAGCCGATATGGCCCATACCCTACTCTACACGATGGGCTGTAACGCTCCGGAAGATGCCATACTGCCCGAAGGCTTTGATTGGAAAGACAACGGGAAGGTGCAGGAGGCTTTAAAAACTATGACAAACGCCCTGCGTCCCTGGACGATTGATTTCCATGTTGCCCAGAACGATGCCACCGTCAAAGGCAGCGGCTCGCATGACAAGACTGGAAAGCATTGTCTTCCCGATGATCCAAATGGGAAACTGAACATTGCCCGGGATGCCGGATATTGGCTTCGCGACGATCAGGGAAAATTGACCGACGCTTTCCAACATATCTGTTGGGATGGCTGCATGTTCCCTAACGAGGTGATGGTGAAGCAGCAGACCTGGAACTCTATTCTGGGTGCAATGGTTTCTGTCCGAGAAGCGCACGGATGGGAGGGATAGGGGAGGCAGGTGAGAGGTGAGAGGTGAGAGGTTCCGCGAATTCGTTACTTCATTACTTCCTGGCTCACAGATCCTGCCTTCGCTGGATCTGTGTCGCCCTACCATTACTTTTATGAAGAAACTAAACATTGGTCTCGTTGGCTATGGCTTTATGGGGCGTGCGCATTCGAATGCGTACCTCACCGTCAGCCAGTTTTTCGATCTCAAGTATCAACCGGTGCTCAAGGCCGTTGCCGCCAGGGATCCGGAAAAGACAAAGCAGTTCGCGCACAAATGGGGCTATCAGTCGCATTACGCGGATTGGAAACAACTGGTCGCTGATCCTTCCGTTGATGTCATCGACATTGCCACTCCGAACGATACCCATGCTGAAATTGCAATCGCCGCCGCCCAAGCTGGGAAAATGATCTTATGCGACAAGCCGCTGGCGCGTAATCTGGACGAAGCGCAACAGATGATCGATGCCGTCAAAAAAGCCGGCGTTCGTACCATGGTTTGGTATAACTATCGGAGGATTCCCGCGGTGACCCTGGCAAAACAGATCATTGCGGCCGGCAAGCTTGGTCGCATCTTTCATTATCGCGCAAAGTTCCTACAGGATTGGACTATCTCGGCCGATGTGCCGCAAGGCGGCAAGGATTGGCGGTTGGATGTAAACGTGGCCGGGAGCGGAGTGACCGGCGACCTGTTAGCGCACTGTATCGACACGGCGATTTGGCTGAACGGCGAAATGGAATCCGTCTCCGCGGTAACCGAGACATTTGTTAAAGAACGGAAACATAACTTAACCGGCAAACCGGAAAAAGTCGGGATCGATGATGCGAGCGCGTTCCTAGCCCGGTTTAAGAACGGGTCGTTGGCGACCTTCGAAGCTACCCGCTACGCGCGAGGTCATAAGGCGCTTTACACTCTCGAGATCAACGGTGAACACGGTTCGATTGCCTGGGATCTACACGATCTGCACCGGTTGCAATGGTTCGATCACAAGGATGAAGGATCATTACGCGGTTGGCGCTCCATTCATGTCACCGACGGAGATCATCCGTATATGGCAAACTGGTGGGTGCCAGGATTGGCAATCGGATTTGAACATTCGTTTATTCATCAGGTGGCAGATTTTTTGAATTCGATCGACGAGAAGAAATCGGCCGAACCGACTTTTGAGGGCGCCATGCAGACGGAGAGAGTGGTAGATGCGGTGCTCCGATCGGCGAAATCGGGCAAGTGGGAAAAGGCTTCGTAAGGGTCGAAACAGACCTTTGCCTCGCGCTTGGTCGCGCTCGAGACCACTGGTGTCTTGACACTGGTTTCCAAGCTTTCTAATCTGACTTGGTCCGACCGGTACACGGTCTAGCGGCCGAGGTCGGCCAATTTTTTTTACCCCCCAAACAATATCTAAAGAACGAGGCGACATGATCAGGTGGCTTCTCAAGTCGGTAGGCATTACCGTGCTTTTGGCACTTAGCACGGCCAGTTACGGAGCGGAAAAACTTACGATCCTATGGGCACAATGGGATCCGGCTAACTATCTGCAGGAGTTAGTCAAAGATTATCAAAAAGAGACCGGCGTGGAGGTGGTGGTGGAAACCACTCCGTGGGCCGATTTTCAGACCAAAGCTTTCACCGAATGGAATGCTCATGGCGATGCTTACGACATGGTGGTCGGAGACTCGCAGTGGCTGGGCGCGGGTTCGACTGCAGGGCATTACGTCGAACTCACCGATTTCTTCAAGAAGAACGACGTCGCCAACAAAATGGCGAAGGCGACGGTCGTCGGTTACGCGGAGTATCCGGGCAAGAGCGGGCACTACTGGGCTATTCCTCTGGAAGGAGATGCGAACGGATGGGCCTATCGCAAGGACTGGTTCGAGGATCCAAAGGAAAAAGAAGCTTTCAAAGCCAAGTACGGCTATGAGTTGAAAGTGCCTGAGACCTGGGCGCAGCTGCGCGATATCGCGGAGTTCTTCTATCGGCCGAAGGAAAAACGCTACGGCCTGACCATCTACACCGACAACTCGTACGATGCGCTCGTGATGGGCGTAATGAATACTGTCTTCGGGTATGGCGGTGAGATGGGCGATTACGCAACTAATCAGGTGCAAGGCATCACTAACTCGAAGGACTCGATTGCGGGACTGAAGCTATACAAGGAACTCTACGGGTTTTGTCCTCCCGACTGGAGCAAGACGTTCTTCCAGGAAGCGAATCAGGCATTCACCAATGGCCAGGTGGCGATGAGCATGAATTTCTTTGCTTTCTTCCCGGCGCTTGCGAATCCAGCCACAAACAAATACGCCAAGGAGACGGGCTACTTTGCCATGCCGGCGGGCCCAACCGGCAAGCGCTTTGCAGCGCTAGGTGGCCAGGGGCTTTCGATTGTGAGTTATTCCAAGAAGCGCGATCAGTGCTTCAAGTTCCTGGAGTGGTTCATTCGCCCGGACGTGCAGAAAAAATGGGGTGAACTTGGCGGCTATACCTGCGACGCGAAGATCTTGGAATCCAAGGAGTTCCGCGAGGCTACGCCTTACAATGAAGCCTTCTACCAGTCCATGCAGATTGTGAAGGACTTCTGGGCGGTTCCCCAATACGCGGAGCTGTTAACGACGGCCAACAAGCGCTGGCATCCATACGTTGTGGCCAACAAAGGTACAGCCGAAGAAGCCATGAATGGCCTCACCAAAGACTGGGAGTCGATTCTTAAGAAGGCAGGTCTCCTGAAATAATTTCGCTGCGCGGGAGCGCTTGCCTCCCGCGCGCTTTTTTGCTGTCAGCAAGTTGGGCCCCGGTGTGTATGCGGAGTTCCAACTTGCGCGTTACTCGATAAATGCACAGAACCCAAGGCAGAGGATTGTCGCTGGCAAGGCAGGGGATGTCCGATCTGGCGATCCGTAACTGGTTCATCATCCCGACGATCGTCTTCTTGATTGTCTTCAACATTTTCCCGTTGCTTTACTCGCTCGGCTTTTCGTTCACCGACTATCGAGCGGCCAGCAATCGGCCGGCCAACTTCATTGGCCTGGAGAACTACCAGGAGTTGCTGACCGATGAGGGGATTTGGAACAACTTCACGATTACTGCAAAGTACGTAATCATATCAGTTGCCGGGCAAGTGGTGGTAGGCTTCGGTATGGCCCTGCTGCTCGATCGTCCGATTCCCGGCAAGGGGTTGCTAACGACCGTATTGATGCTGCCCATGATGATGTCGGCGGCAGTGGTCGGTCTGTTCTGGCAACTGCTGTATAATCCATCGTGGGGAATCGTGAACTACCTTCTCGGTCTGGAGGGAATGGAATGGCTCTCCAACCCGGACGTGGCCCTGTACGCGATCGCAATCACGGATATCTGGATGTGGTCACCGTTCGTGATGTTATTGTGCCTGGCCGGACTTTCGGCTATTCCGTCCTCCCTTTACGAGGCGGCTGCTATCGACCGCGCCTCCGGTTGGTTTGTGTTCCGGCGTATCACGCTACCTCTCGTTGCCCCGCTTTTACTGATTGCCATCATTTTTCGCACGATGGAGGCGTTCAAGACTTTCGACATCGCGTTCATTATGGCGAGTTTGGAGGAAACCGAGCTGGTTTCGATCAGGCTCTATAAGTCGGCCTTTCAGGAATGGCAGACGGGCCGTTCCTGTGCGCTTGCTTACATCGTGCTTTTGGCGGTGCTCGCGATCACGACGATCTACATCAAGTATTTGAACAGACTCAAGGAACGTTAGGTATGGCGGCGGTGCAATCAAAGATACAGCGACTTTGGGACCGCATTGCGGTCGCCTTGGTGCTTGCCGTGCTGGTGATCATGATGATCCCGCTGTATTGGATTGGCTCGACCGCGTTCAAGCCGCGGGCCGATGCTACCACCGTCCCGCCCACCGTGTTCTTCAAGCCGGAGATCACTGCTTTCATCAAGCTCTTCACGGCACGGGTGGAGAGGCGAGGCGCGCCGGATCAGGCGGAGTATGCCAAAGCGCCGTGGTGGGAAAAGCTCGTCATGGACGGAGGCGAGCGCTTTATTCGAGACGATAAGGGGAACATCGTAAGCTCCGGTTATGTTGGCCGGTTCACCAATAGCCTGATCATCGCGGTGACGAGCACTTTTTTGGCCGTAGCCATGGGAACGGTGACCGCCTATGGATTTTCTCGCTTCAAAATGCCGGGGGAGTCGGACTGGCTGTTCTTTATCCTTTCCACCCGCATGTTGCCTCCAGTGGTGGTGGCTATTCCGATGTATCTAATGTATCGCACCGTTGCGTTGGTCGATACCCATATCGGACTAATCATCCTCTACACGGCGTTCAATCTATCGTTCTCGGTTTGGGTGATGAAAGGTTTTATCGATGAGATTCCGAAGGAGTATGAGGAAGCGGCGCTGGTTGATGGGTATACGCGCATGGATGCGTTCCTCAAGATAGTGCTGCCTCAAGCCGCAACCGGTATCGCAGCGACCGCCGTGTTCTGCTTCATCACCGCTTGGAATGAGTACGCTTTTGCGCTGATCATGACACTGAGGAAAGCTCAGACCGCACCTCCCTACATTCCCTCTCAATTGGGCTCTGGCCTGACGGACTGGACGACGATTGCTGCCGGGGCTGTCCTGTTTCTCCTCCCAGTAATGATATTCACATTCCTTTTGCGCAACCATCTGCTGCGTGGAGTCACCTTCGGCGCGGTAAGAAAGTAAAGGAGACTTGCGATGAGACTCTATGCCAGAAAACTTGAGCTGCTGTCCATGCTGGTGATGATATTTGGGGTAATCGCTCTTTGCCAGCCGTGGAACCTGTTTCTGCACAGCTACGGCGCAACGATCATTCTAGTGGGTTTAATCCTGTTCAATATCTTTTCCCGAATCAGTCCACCGAAGACGCAGCGATCGGCACCTTTGGAGCGCTCGTCCACGCACTGACAACCAAGAAAAGCATCGTACTGTGGCCGATCTAGATCTTATCGACATTGAAAAGCACTTCGGAGCTAACTGGGTCATCCGAAAACTTAATTTGCGAATCGACCACGGCGAATTCGTCGTCCTCCTTGGACCGTCCGGCTGCGGCAAAACCACAACCTTGCGGGCGATCGCCGGCTTGGAGAAGATCGATTCAGGCGAAATCCGCATTGATGGGAAGCCCGTCGAATCGTTACCGGCGAGCGAGCGCGATATCGCTTTTGTCTTCCAGCTCTACTCGCTCTATCCGCACATGACGGCGTTTGAGAATATTGCCTTCCCGCTGCGCGCTTTCCGGATGAGCGATAGGGAGGTTCGCGCGAAAGTAAAGAGCGTCGCCAAGGTGCTGCGGATCGAGCACTTGTTGCAGAAAAAGCCGTCGGCATTGGCGGGTGGCGACATGCAGCGGGTGACTATTGGACGCGCCCTGGTCCGGCGGCCGAAAGCTATCCTGATGGACGAACCCATCGGTGCGCTGGACGCGAAATTGCGTGAAGAAATGCGCGTTGAACTGCGCCGCCTGCATATCGAAAATAAATCCACCACCATCTATGTGACTCACGATCAGGTGGAAGCGATGTCGATGGCCGACCGGATCGCAATCATGAACGAGGGTGTCTTGCAGCAGGTTGGTAGTCCAACCGAGGTGTATTCATGGCCTGCTAATCTGTTTGTAGCCCAGTTCGTTGGTAGCCCGATAATGAATGTGGTTAATTGCCGGGTCGAATTGGCAGATACGACGACCAAAGTGCGACTCGATGGAACGGAATCGCCTTTCCAATTTGGTGGCGAGGTATACCGGCGCATAGCTGCGGCCGGGCCCGACGATATTGCGCTGGGTGTGCGACCCGAAGCTGTGCTGGTCCAGCGAACCGAGCAGCCCGGTTATCTACCGGGAGAAGTTCACCTGATCGAGCCGCTGGGCGCTTACGACATCCTGGATATCGGCGTCGGGAAGACGGTGATCCGAGCCCGCACGGAGAGCCGATTTGTGACTCGGCTCCACCAACCGGTCTGGGTGCAACTTGACAAGGAGCGGACGCACTTTTTCGATAAGAAGAACGGCCTGGCGCTGTCCAGCGAGCGATAATCAACGTGGCAAATTTAACTCTGAAGAATCTCTCCAAAAGCTATGGCGACGTTGCCGCGGTGCGCAATCTTTCGCTCAATATTCATAATCGGGAGTTCTTCGTTCTCTTGGGCCCAACCGGGGCAGGGAAGACCACCACGCTGCGTTGCATTGCCGGCCTGGAAAGACCCGAAAGCGGTGAAGTCTGGATCGGCGACGACCTGGTGAACGAATGGAGCGCGGCGAACCGAGATGTCGCTCTCGTGTTCCAGCAATATTCGCTTTATCCAAACTATACGGTACGCAAGAACCTCGAATTTCCACTGAGATCGAAGCTGCGTCAGATTCCGGCAAAAGAGATTGGCCTTCGAGTGCAGAAAGCGGCCGAAACCTTGCGAATTTCCCATTTGCTCGAACGGCGTACCGACCGGCTCTCCGGCGGTGAAATGCAGCGCGTTGCGATCGGCCGGGCGATCGTACGCGAGCCCCGATTGTTTCTGATGGATGAGCCGCTTTCCAATGTCGACGCCAAGCTGCGCGAGCTGTTGCGGGCCGAACTCAGACAGCTGCAATTGAAACTAGGTGCGACACTAGTTTTCGTCACGCACGATCAGGTCGAGGCTATGACCATGGGTGACCGCATTGGGGTGCTTTACGATGGCGAGCTAATACAAGTGGGTACGCCGTTCGAGGTCTATAATTTTCCCGGCAACACATTCGTGGCCTCCTTTGTCGGGTCGCCCGCAATCAACCTATTCGACGCCGCGATGGACGGAGATAAGCTCGTTGTCGTCCCGGAAAAGTTTGAAATCGCCCTTCAACCAGCGATCCGCACACGGCTTAATGAGGTTATCGGCCCACGCAATACCGTACGTGTGGGCGTTCGCCCCGAAGATGTGAAGTTGATCGCGAACGGAGACATCGCGGGGAGGTTATACGGTGCCGAAGACCATGGCGTTGAAATGATCTTGACGATCCAGGTCGCGGATCAATTGGTTCGCGCCACGTCCGCTGCCACTACCAGGGTGCCGGTGAACGCGCCGGTACAGATTGCGTTCGCTCAGGACAAGCTGCATTTTTTTGATCCGGAAACGACCAAGAATTTGGCGCAGACATGAAATGGATTGTGATCACACTGTTCGTGCTAATCGCGACTCATCTGGCCGACGGACAAGACGAGAAGGCCGGTCTCGGAGAAGCCCATCGCGAAAAATTCGAGGAAGCACTGCGGTGGAAGCTTTCGGCTGGCGACCCTTCTGGAGACACTAGGATTGAAGTGAGCGGCAACCAAGTCCGAATCACTCTGACCGGGAGCAAATTCTGGAACGACGCGACCGCGGCTTTCGAAGCGAAATATTTCGGGCTCCTTTGCTTTTTATGGGACATCGAAGCGCGGGATGAAGATCAATATGAGTACCTGCTTAGCGACTCGTTCGATGTCACATTGGTCCAGGGACCCAACAGGATTGTGGCCAAAGCACTCGTGAATCGCGCCGACTTTCCGACCACCGCCGATCTTAACACCGCGATCCTACTGACGAAATCTCAGGTGCGCGATATCCTTAAGGGGCAAGCCATCCAATCAAACGCACATCACTGAACGGCATACCGGCGTGTCGGCGCGAGGGTAGGGCGAAACCCGACTCTGCCTGGTTGTTAAGGGCCGATAGATCACCTATATTCGCCCGGCGCTCACAGCGTTTGTGTATGATCGACCGCGGTAGTTCGACTGCGACTGGCCCAACCGAGGTCGGCCCGCTAGCTTCCGCTCGTGATCCCGGATATTCGATGCGGGGAGAGCGGCGAGCGGCCCACGCCAAGTCAGATCGCTATCTGGTTGAGATCAGGAGTCTCACGCTCCATTTCGCCCAAAAGATGATCTTCGATAACTTCGATCTGCAGATTCGATGCGGTGAATGTCTGGTCCTTTTGGGTCCGAGCGGCATCGGCAAAAGCACGCTCCTACGACTTCTGCTGGGGACACTGCGACCGGAGAGCGGCACGATATTGTTCGATGGCAAAGAGATTACCTCTGTTTCTGGAGAGAAACTCAATCGAGTCCGCACGCGAATCGGGATGGTCTTTCAATCTTCCGCGCTGATAAGTTCCCTCACTGTTTTCGAGAATCTTGCCCTGCCTTTACGAGAGCTGGCCGTAAAAACGGAGAAAGAAATCCAGGCGATTGTGGAGGAGAAACTCCATTTTGTAGAGCTTGATCCGGCGAAATATCTGATGCCGTCAGAACTCAGTGGCGGCATGAAGAAAAGGGTCGCTGTGGCCCGTTCACTGGTGCTGGATCCCGATCTGATTCTCTTTGATGAGCCCACTACCGGCCTTGACCCAATAGTCGCTCACCACGTCAATGAGTTGATACGTAATCTGAATCGACTAGGGGCCGTCACTACCTTGGTTGTTACCCATGATCTCCACACCGCCTTTTATCTGGCTAATCGGATAGCCATGCTCAACCAAGGAAAAATTGTGGAACTGGGTTCACCGGCCGCAATAAGGAAATCCCATAACCCGGTTGTTGTTCAATTTCTTAGCGCTGCTTTGGCCGAGTTGTCGCTCGACCCGGATCCGGAAGTTTAGGCTTTTGTTTAGGCAAAGGCTAAAACCAGAATCTCAACGATTCGATCGCAGCAAACTCCGTCCCGGTCGAGCGTGGGATCATAAATTGTGATCTGCATACCAGCGCAGCGTTTGCTCTGACTAACTGTTTTCAACAGGATTGCTAACTCCTCGGGCGTTAGACCTCCCGGATCGGGCGAGTCCACTGCAAACATCCATTCCTGGGAGAGAACATCTACATCCAGGTGCAGCCAAAAACCAAGTGTCGGCGACGACTCAAGATATATAATAGCTTGTTTGGCAGACTCGGCGATTCCCTGCGCCCGTATCGCATCCAACGAGAATGATTTCATCGGATCGCTTGGCCGCGCAATTGATTCGGAATCCGGCCAGCGGTATCCAAACAAGACCGTATCCTCTGGTCTGACATACGGCTTTTGTCCATCG
This sequence comes from Chthoniobacterales bacterium, assembly GCA_035601575.1. Classification (GTDB taxonomy): domain Bacteria; phylum Verrucomicrobiota; class Verrucomicrobiia; order Chthoniobacterales; family JAFAMB01; genus DASTDH01. The sequence continues at coordinate 2,493 of DATNNZ010000162.1, read as the reverse complement.
ATGTTGGTCAGGAGTTCTGGTCCCGTACCCGTGACCAGCGCCAAGTCCATTCCAGCCGCTCCGCCCGTGATCGAATCCGACGGCGTCAGCAGATCGGTGTGACCGTCGACGAAGAGTAAGCCGTATCGGCCAAGCTGACGCAGAGCAAGGGTTGAGCCGAGCAGAATGCTACAATCGCCGCCCAGGACGAGCGGGAATCGATTCCGTTCCAACAGCTCGCGTATTCGAACCGCGAGCGCCTCGGCGAATGCGACTATTCCCTCTGGGTTGCGAACAGCCAAACGCGGATCCAAGAAATCGTGGTAGGCAGGAGCCTCAACCTTTCCGGCATCGATTGCACCAAGGCGCTGAACCAGACCTCGCGATCGGATTGCCTGGGCCATCCATTTCACGCCGGGTTCTTTCCCCTCTGCCGGCGGTTTCAACCCCAGGTTGGACGGGGCGTCCAGAATAGAAATGGATCGCAGGTCGCTGTTCATTGTTCTGGTTACGCGTGGCTAATTCGTCGGCATTTTTGTCCTCCGTGGCGGCCTGGCGACCCGCGTAAGGTAGGGCGCGTCTCTCCGAGACCGCAGGATCATCGGCAACCATCGCACCGTTAGGCCCAACGCTTTTGCCTCTCGCAACAGTCCTCGGCCTAACAGGGCACAGCTACGCCCTCGGTTCTGCGGTCTCGGAGAGACACGCCTACCGGGAGGTCGCCAGACATTATCAAAATCATGCGGCCCTTCGGTCTCGGACAACCTTTTAAGTTGACGCCTATGTTAAGATCGCACTTGCGGGACCGCTACCGAAGAAGCCTGGCACCCCATCGTGATTAGTCAGCCTTTTGCGAAAAAGTCTCAATCGGTCCGCTAACTTTCTTTCCCCGATGCCAAACGGCAGCGATCTTTTCGGTGTTCGCTATATCAACCAAAGGGTCCGCAGTCAGTAGGACAAAGTCGGCGAGCTTGCCGGGTGCAAGCACTCCTCGGTCGGTGAGCCCGATGAGTGCTGCGGCGTTGCTCGTGGCGCACTCTAATGCTTCCAGCGGTGAGAGACCGCTTTCCAGCATCAGTTGCAGTTCTCGATGCTCGGCAAAACCAGGTATCCGTTGGGGTTGCGCTCCGGAATCGGTTCCAAATCCAACCTTTACTCCCGCTTCGTACAGGGTCTTCAGGTTTGCCTTGTTGTTGGCGACCGCCTTTTTGAAAATTGGCACTCTTGGATTTGTTTTTGTCTTTTGTAAATAAGTGGGGTCACTGAACCGGTCTCTCAGCGCGGGTTGCAAGGCAGTTTGAAAAAAACTTTCCTTGGTCCACTCGGGCTCCTCGGCAAAAATATAGGACGTTTCGTCGAGGTTAATCGTCGCGACATACCACGCGGATCGGGCCTTCATTTCCTCAATAAACGCAGTGTCGACCGGCTGATCACGAACGCCGTGCGCAATGATGTCGGCTCCGGCGCGAAGCACTGCCTTTGCGTCATCGAGATAATAAATGTGGCAGGCAACGCGGAGCCCTAAGCGGTGTGCCTCGTTAATCGCCGCCTGATAGATTTCCGGTTTCATCTTTGGGTCGGCACCGAGCTGATTGTCGACCCAGATTTTGATTAAATCGGGATGCCGAGTTGCCATCTCTCGAACGTCGGCCTTCGCCTCTTCCGGAGTTTCGGCACGATAAAGCTGGTCGTTGCCGACAGGTAGTAAAGCCGCTGGAGGTGAGGTCATGGGAGCGCCTACGCCTCGATCAGCGCCGAAGATATCGGCTCCGGGCGACTGGCCGGAATGCTGTTGGTCCCGTAGTTCATAGAATAGGCCACCGTTCAAACCGAGGGCCATAACGGTGGTGACTCCATAAGCCTCATACTGGCGTAGCTGACGGAGGATGTTCGCTCGATTATAGTTCTCCGGGTTGACGGTGGTACCATCTACCAGACCGATGTGCGAGTGATCGGAGATCAGGCCAGGAATGATGGTTTGACCACGGCAATCGATCACTTCTGCATCAGCCGGGTAATCGACTGAACCGAAGGGGCCGACGGCACTCACTTTATCTCCTTGAATTGTCAGAACGGCATTCTGAACCGGGCTATGCCCGGCGCCATCGATGAGATTGGCTCCAGTGAGGACCACAATTTTTCTGTCTTCCTCGCCAGCCGAAAGCCCAACCGCATTTGATAGAAAAAGGAGCGAAAACCACAGAAAACAAACGCTGATTCTAAGGGGCATATTGTGGGGGTTTCTACGGTTGGGATGCCTGGCTTCCGAGTTGGATTAGGCATTCCAAACGTGGACAAACAGTAGCTCTTAAACATCAATTATCTAGGAATCCTAAATGGATAGGTGCTGGTTCTAGGTTCTTGCCGTTCCCGCTTTGTCTTCGGTAGCGGTCCGGCAGCCGCCGGATCCCAATACGTCTCTCGTTTTGGCGCGACCTCCGAATTGATCCGCGGCTGAAATCGCTCAGCGATGACGGCGTTCTCGGCGGTTTTCTCCGGTCGCCACTACCTTTA
>DATNNZ010000161.1:0-4324 GCA_035601575.1 Chthoniobacterales bacterium | reverse complement strand
AGCAGCGCAATTTGGACATCCGCACTGCCGGTGTCTTTATCGTGCAACCGAAACGCGCTCAGATCAATAGTTTCACTCGTGGCCATAGTTCTCAGGAGGGGTGAAGATATGAGAGAACTGCCCGGGCGCAAGCGATTAGTTTTCCCTTCAGGCCAAAGACCGGTTGGGCGGTTCGTCCGGGACCGCGGCGGCAGCTCCAATGCACATATAGGTCCTATACGACCTAGATGACCTATTTCAGGAAGCGCATCTCGCCCAGTCTCAAGCTGCCGATGTACCGCCTTCCCGGCCACCGGCTTGTGAAAGCCTTACCAGCTCATCCGCCAAGGCCCCAAAATTCTCCACAATGAGGCTTTCACCAAGCTGATTGATATTCACCTCGACACCCAACCGCTCTTCCAGATGCAATACAAATTCGACTAGCTCCAGGCTCTGCCGGATGACATCGCCGGCACAGAGCGATTCGATGTGGTCGGATGGGACGGTCGGGAAGTGGGCCGCAACGAATTCCTTCATCGCGGCCAGTACGGCTTCTCGTTGAATCATATAGAAGCCTCAAAGTTTGCTGCAGAGGCCATATACCACATGGAACCCGGTTCCCATAGTCAGCCAGCGAACTTCCTGGCCGGAATGCGCGGTAGTCAACAATTCCCGCAAAATATGTAAGATGCTCGCGCTGCTCATATTGGAAAAAGATCGAAAATGTCGGATTGAGGGCTCCAAGGTCGCTCGGTCCAGGTCAAGCTTCTTGGCCAAGCTCAACAACAGCATGATCCCGGCGGGATGGATCCCGCAGAGCACGCCGCTCTTTTTCTCCCAGCCAATCTGCGTTGTTGCTTCGAGAATCTCGCGTCGGACGCTGCGCTCGAATCCGTCCGGATCAGTTAAGCCGAATCGATAGTAGTTCGAGCCGTTTTCCCATTGGATCAGGTCCGGTTCATTCCCATGCCAGGACACAATTTTCCCCAGATGCGCCGCTCCATTGCCCGGTTCAGACGACAACCAGACGCCGGCTGCTCCGTCTCCGAAGGTACAGACGCCTTGCCAATTCGATCGCTCGACCGACAACGGGTCGGCCAGAGTGGAAGTGGGTTCTACCACCACAATGAGAATGTCTCGAATTTCCGAACTTAAATTCACCCCAACCTGCAGCGCCCGCGAACTGCCGGTACAACCGGCATTAGCCAGGTCGAGCAAAAGCGAATGACGATTCACGCGATCTCGTACCACATTCGCGGTTTGGTCGGCGAGGCCGGGCATAGACAAACCGGTACTTGACACCGCGATGACAGCATCAAACTGCGCTGGACCATTTCTCGTGATTTCCGCAGCTATTGCCCGGAGCGACTCATTTGCTGCGCGCTCAAAAGCCTCAGTATGATGCGCAAACGAATTGAACTTCAAAAATTCAGGACACTGGACGTACCGCGTCCGGGAACCGATCAAGAACAGACGAATCAGATCCAGTAAAGCCTTTCTCTCCTCTAGGCCTAGCCATCGCTCTAGCGAAGCTTGAATCGCATTGAAAAGCTCCTGGTTGCTCCAGGGAATGCCCACAACGGGTGCGTAGACTGCTCGTATGTACCGCTTCACACTGTCAAACCAGCGTCAGTGAACAACAACGAACGCCAATGAACAACAACGAAACATCAGTGACAACAACTCCGCTGTTCTTCATTGTCGTTCGTTGGCTGCTTGGATCTGCGCCGTCAAAACCCCACGCGCCATTCTTCAAACAAGTCCGAAGGAACTTCTTTGAGAAAACGCGACGGGCGCTGGATCTGCTGCTCAAGCGATCCGGTCGGCCAACAGCAAGGATAGGTGAGATAGAGTTCGTCTTTTGCCCGGGTGAGCGCCACATAAAAGAGTCTTCGCTCTTCTTCTATTGCCTCTACTGATTCCAATGAGCGGCCGCTCGGAAACATGCCATCGGTCATCCAAATAATGAATACGGCTCGCCATTCCAAGCCCTTGGCCTGATGAACAGTTGAGAGCGTCACCTTTTCCGAGTCATCCTCCTCGGCCGCAATCGTTTCACTGCTGCCGGTCGCCATCAGCGAGAGCTGGCTCAGAAACTCGACCGAATCTTGGAATGTTCGCGCAAAATTCTCCAGCGTAAGCAGATCATCTCGACGCTGTTCATAGTTGGCATATTTCGACTGAAGATAATCATCATAGATCGCCTCCAGGATACTGTGAATCATCGCCGCCGGCGCAACCGGCTGCCGGTTCGGAGCAATTTCGTCCAAGGTATGACCGAGCTGCTCCCAACTTTTTTGAGACTTTGGCGCCACCTTCCCATGAGCGAGCCACGCTTCAAAATTCTTTCGATCGTCATCGGGGATTCCGCTTAGTTGTTCCCACAATCGTTCTGCAGTTTTCACGGCGATACCTGGTAGCAACCGGACCATTCGTTTAAACGCAACTTCATCGGCCGGGTTAATGACAAATTTCATGAAAGCGGCCACATCTTTGATGTGCGCCTGTTCGAAAAATCGTAACCCGCTGGTTATAGAGAATGGAATCCCAGCACGAGTCAGCGCCAATTGTACCTCGAGAGACTGGTAATGGGCACGATAGAGCACCGCGATCTCCCGGAGATCGATATTTTCGTCTCGTAGTTCTAATATCCGCTGGGCAACAAACAGGGCTTGCTGATTATTGTCGATGAGCGGCACCAGCGCCGGCTTGACATCGGTACTCGCCCGCTCAGCTCGAAGCGTCTTCGCGAATTGTTTGGTGTTCCCTCGGATAGCGGCGTTTGCCACGGATAAGACTTCCGGCACACTCCGATAATTGATCTCGATCTTATAGATTTTGGCCTGAGGATATCTCTTCGGAAAATTGAGAATGTTTTGGTAATTAGCCCCGCGCCAAGAGTAGATCGACTGCGCATCATCGCCGACGACCATCACACTCTGGTGGTGCGCCGCTAACAGATCGATAAAATCGGATTGGAGCCAATTGGTATCCTGGTACTCATCCACCAAAATGAATTGGAAGTGGCGCTGGTAATATTCGGCGACACCCGGATTTCCCCTCAACAAGTCAACCGTCTTCATTAACAAATCGTCAAAATCCATCGTGTTGGCGGCCCGCTTCCGCTCTTCGTACCTCTTCCTTACCCACTCGATCTGTTGCGTAAGCGGCTGGAATCGCCGATGGCGCCCGGCGATCACGCCGGCCAAAGGTTGGCCGGTATTCAGGGAAAAACTAAACAGATCGCCCAGCACCTCGGCGGTCGGAAATCTGATTTGTTTGGTATCGATCTCAGAATTAGCGACAACTGCAGCGATCAGATCTTCCTGATCTTCACGATCCATGATGGAAAAGCCAGGTCGAAACCCGATTTCCACCGCGTGCCGTCGCAGCAACCGGTTCCCAATCGAATGAAATGTCCCACCCCAAATCGCTCGCGTTTCCAGCGGGAGCAAAGCCTGCACGCGAGCAAGCATCTCGCGAGCGGCCTTGTTCGTGAAAGTAAGCAGCAGAATATTCTGTGGCTCAACACCGTTGTCGAGCAACCAGGCGACGCGATAGGTTAATGTCCGAGTTTTTCCGCTTCCGGCCCCCGCGAGTACTAATGCTGGCCCCGGTCCGGAGGTGACGGCTTCGTACTGCTGGTCGTTGAGCTCAGCGCGATAATCGATGCCGCTGCTGTTGACCGAGGGCAGACTACGCAATTGGTATTCGCGAGGCATTTACGAGTTTACTGTTAGGCGGTTAGGTGTTCACCGTTCACGGTTCACCGTCTTCTTGCCACTGAATTTTTTGGGGGAAGGGCTTTGGCGCAACGGAGCGCCGAAGGCGCGCTTTCGGCGCTTATCTCCATGACAGCCGGTCACATGGTGGTAAGGAGGGCGTTGGTGTCGGATTGGCAAAGACCATCTCACCCTCCCAGATACGATTCTTTCACGAGGGCACTTGCACGCAATTTGTCCGAGGGATCTTCCAGGATCACGCGACCGGTCTCTAAAACATAACCGTAATCGGAAATTTCGAGCGCCAGATTGGCGTTTTGTTCGACCAACAAAATCGTAATCCCGAGCTGGCGATTGATTTCGACGATCTTTTCAAAAATTGTTTTTACTAAAATGGGTGCGATGCCGAGAGAGGGTTCGTCTAACATCAGATAGCGCGGTTTACTTAGGAGCGCGCGACCAATTGCCAACATCTGTTGTTCGCCCCCACTCAGGGTTCCGGCAACCTGTTTCTCTCGTTCCTTTAATCGCGGAAAAATCGCGAAGACGTAATCGTAGTCAGACTTTAGGGATTCTTTACCCAAGCGCCGAAAGGCACCCATTCGCAGGTTCTCGCCCACGGT
>DATNNZ010000160.1:0-4983 GCA_035601575.1 Chthoniobacterales bacterium | reverse complement strand
GGGATGCTTCGCTACGATGCAAGTGCCGCGCTCAAAGCGATTAACGTATCTGCGCTTGTGTTGGCGGGGGATAGAGACCCAGTGTGCACGCCGGAAGCAAGCGAGCGTATGCAGCGGGACCTACCCGGAGCGCAAATGGCCCACCTCGCACCGGCTAAGCACATGGGGTTGATAGAGCATCATGCCCATTTTGCCAAAATAGTGAGCCAATTTTCAGCATCGTGTTTGCAACCAAACTCGCCGCATTCTCAATCCTAATTTTTGATCCGGCGGTGCAACTAATACAGACGAAACCAGAAGTGGCGCTCAAATAATTGAGCCAAAAAACTGGTGCCGGATCCAAACAGATCCTAGATCGCGGCCGGATCTGACGGCTAGCGACCGGCTAGAAATCGAGCGTCGTTCTCGGAAGCGATTCCGCTGAAAACTATACAAGGAAGCCTGCTTTGATCGGCTAGCAGTAGCCGGTCCGTTTCTGGATTCTTATGCTTTCAGTCGTTCGAGGACGACAACGGGTGCCTCAGCTGCCTCGGCAATCGCCGTCCGTAAATCCGGTCACCTCTCCGGCTTGGACGGCGGCTTTGAACGATTTGAGAGCGTCTCGGATTTCCTGAATTTCACGTGATGGGTGTTAGAAGACGACGCTTCGTAGCTATGATTTCTCAGCTTTCATTCTGCTTCCGAATGTCAAGGTGGATGACATCGTCCTTTTGCAGGGGTGATTTACCGCGTGTACGAACCGTGAAGCGGTCTGGTTTTGACATACTGCTTTCAACAATTTCGGTGTCGATCTCGGAAAATCGAAAGTCGAGTCGCACGCTTTCCCAGTCGAGGATGTCTTCGTCTAGCTTCGCTTCAATAAGCCAAGTGTTCGGGTCTTGATCAGGTTCTGATGCAGGATCTTCCTTTCTGTTTTCGACAATTTTCGCTTCAACTCTTCTCATATGTTCTCAGGATCCAATTCGAAGCAAATTGCCAGCGCGGCTGTATAAGGTGGCACCGGGCGCCGCGCATGAGCGCCCTGGTGCCCGAAGTCGGGAATATCCCCCAGGGTTCTCCCCAAGATCCACCAGCAGTTCGCTCGTCGAATAGGTCGTGGCGCTGAAAAAGCAGTAATCGTTCGCGATTAGCCAAAGTAGCCCGGTGACTAGGCGAATGGTTGTGGCGGTCCCAATTCTTCTCAGATTTTTGAAATTTCGATATGCGTCCAGGGTCCCGTCTCTACCGCCTGCTCAACAAGACGCAATAGCTTGAACATGGTGGTCACTCGCAAATAGAGCAGCGAATCGCGCCGCCCGTTTTCCAAAGCGCAAATCATCGAAGGCTCAAGGGTCATGAAATGCTGAGGTCTGGCAAAGCGGTGAGGGGCCGCGCAATCACGGTGCCAGTCGCTCACCTTCGTAATGCGATCGCGCATCAATCAGAAGGAATAAAAGTAAATCTCGGTGCTCCCGACCCGGTTAAAATCTGTGGCAGGACCTAGCTCGTGTAGGCGTTTTTCATCTACCTCGCCAATGCTGGAATGGGTGATTCTACGATGCGGTCCCGGATTGACATTAAAAAGGACTAAGTCCCCCGCTTCCTGCTCAAGGAGCTCGCGCGAGCGTTCGTGGCCAGCGCCGATCTCCATCTTTATTAAGCAATGGATTGGTTCGCCTTGGTCTTCAGTATGACCGGCGCTAATCAGCTTCGCTCTATATTCGAAGAAGGCGTGCTCGCTCATCAACCCATTGACGCTGGCCTAGCGATGGGGATTCAAATCTTTTCTGAGGGTTAGCTCTTTTTGTATGGCGCAGCTTTTTCTCCGATTAGAGGACGTGCTCAGGACTTGATTGCTTCGCCTTCAGCTTCGGAGTTGCGATCGTCGGGCATCCCGATTCTCGCGCCGTTTTCCTCTAGAAATTTACGTAGGCGCTGAAGCGTTGCCCAGGCAGTTCTCCTGCCCTTTCGATTGGCTTAGAGTTCGTCCAGGAGTTGTCGCATCGCGTCGGGAGATACGCTCATTGCATAGTGTGCGATGAATCTTGCTAAGAACCCGCGGTTTCTCTTGAGCCGACGATCCAGGACTGCAAACTCGCCAATTCTCCTTATCGAGAAGCTCTTACGATCCATCCAATAAAGTCTCCTTCTTCTTTAGCTGGTTTGCCTAGAACTGGGAGTTCGTTAAATTCGATGTGCTGCACGCTCTTTTCGGTGCCCTCCCAGCCCTCATTCACTATCTGAGGCCGAACTATACTTTTAGCGAAGTTGATTATTTCAAACTCCTTTGAATCAGGCTGATCTCCCTGGATCTCGATTATCACAATCAGCGATCGACTGGCAGGCGTTCTTGATATCGGGATGTGTTCCCGAAAAATAACTTTCTTATAACGACTATTCTTGCTAGGCATTAAATTTACTATCGGGATTTTATCGAGGCAGGGGCAAGCGTACTGGGAGCTGGAGCCGCCGGGTTTGGTAATGGTGGGAAAGGGGATGGCGGTTCAGGCTTTGGAGGCAGGGGACTGGGGATATCTGGTTCGCTGAATTTCACCGTAAAGGAGTTCGAACCTGCCCGTCGGTACGGGCGTACCGCTGTTTTGGGATTCCTGTAAGGGCGGAGTTGCAGAAATCGATCCTATCGGCCTATCTGAGAGTCTCCTCTATCACTAAGCTTGGAAGCGATTTCCATTTTTGGTGTGACCTTGTTCGGAAGCTAGTTTTTTGATCTTTCTTCTCTCTTACGAGACGTCCGGGCTTTCGCTTGGTAGAGAGGGTTCCGGTCGGCATTGGCGGTATGCTCGAAAATCCCAGATCGGGCTTAAGAAAGCTCCGTGCGGTACTTGGGTGCAAGTTCCTCTGCCTTCTTCATGGCCGCGGCCTGGTCGGCCTTGTCCAGCCTGGGCGGCGTCGTCGTGCGGGTCGCCAAAGGGACACCGACCTGCGCGAAGAACTCTTCCTGCCCGACTGGCACGCAGAGGCACAGCAGCCGCACCGTGTCCGTGCAGCCATGCTCGATCGCATAAAAGTTACGTGCGCGGGAATCAGTCCAGAAGAGCGCTTGGTATGGGAGATAATGACGGGACGGCACCGGGCCCTGCGGGGGCAGAGCCCTGATGCCTGAAGCGAGGATCCATCCAAGACTTCACTATTAGTTCGTTCGGTAACGATAAAATGTGCCTGTCAGGGGAAGCGCTTCTGAGACTCAGAACCGCTTTTACCAGATTTTTTTCAACTCAGCTTGCGTTCTTGGCTGAAATGCCGATGCATTAATTTCCGATATCGCTCCTCGATAAAATGCGGCCATTCGTTGGGCCAAGCGCGACCATGTTCCGGAATGAAATGAGTGACGATTTGCCAAAACAAGTGGAAAAAAGGGACGATAGCTCAAAAGACGAGCGTAAACCGAAAACGTTCGGTGAGCCTTTCATCATTCCGGATGAGAGCGAAGGCCCATTTGAACAGGTGCCGGCGCGACCCGATCAGCGTACCTCTGAAAACTTGCCGGAACCGTAGGCTAGTTCCGGCTTCGTCAAAACGAAAGAGGCGTTGCAGCGAGGCCGACGCCCGTTCGATAGAATCAGATCGAAGAACCTCTTAATCCTCCCGTTTAACCTTCACCTTTTGGCCGGTCTGATGATCGAGGTAGACCTCTTTATTACCCTTTTTCTCAATTAACTCGTAGCGCGGCAAATTCTGTTTTACCTGCTCATAGGTGATCACCTCTTGTTCAGCTGGCTCAGTCGTGGTCGTGGTTGTTACCATGGAACTAGGGGAATCAACCATTGCCCCAGCTTCGTTGACATACACCACGCGAGTCGCATCGTTCTGACGAACCGTCACAGCGTAAATCCCGCCATTTTCCCGGACGACCCGGGTCACTAGTGCATTAAGTCCGTGACTCATATAGCGCTGTGATGATAGGCTGTATAGATGGGTTTAGCTCGAGTTGTATTGGCTCCGCCCGAGCGGAGGGAACTGGGACGCCGTGCACGAAGTCGATCACTGGCGGTGGAGTTGGTTAAGAGAGCAAAGGTCATTCTGATGTTAGCAGCTGGTCGGTCTTACGGTGAAATTGGCGAGCAACTCGATTGCACCGATCGTTACATTAGCCTTTGGAAGAAGCGCTTTAAGCAAGAGCGATTGGTGGGCTTGGATTCGCGTTACCGCGGAGCCGAGCACCGCCGTCGCACGGCTCAGACCGAAGCGCGCATTTTGGAACTGACCCGACGGGGACCGACCGACGGCTCGACCCATTGGAGCAGTTATCGGCTTGCCAAGGAGGTAGGTGTCAGTCAATCGACGGTCAGTCGAGTGTGGCGGCAATTTGGACTCCAACCCCACCGGTCGCGCAGCTACATGGTCAGTGATGATCCGGAGTTTGAAGAGAAAGCGGCTGACATCATCGGATTGTACCTCAAACCACCGGTGCACGCTGCTGTATTCTGTGTCGACGAGAAGAGTGCCATCCAAGCGCTGGATCGCTTGGACCCGGTTTTACCCCTTTCTGCCGGCCGGGCCGAACGGCATGGCTTCGAGTACTACCGCCATGGAACGCTTTCTCTCTACGGCGCCCTGAACACCCAAACCGGAGAGGTGCTGGCTAAAACCAGTGCACGCCACACCAGCGCAGAGTTCGTCGATTTCCTTGCACAGATCGTAACAAGCCAACCGCCAGGTCGCGAGATCCACGTCGTTGCCGATAACTTAAGTGCGCACAAAACCAAGCGAGTTTCTGAATTCCTTGAGGCCAATCCTACTGTTCGGATCCACTACACCCCGACCTACTCCAGCTGGCTTAACCAGGTCGAAATTTGGTTTTCCAAAATTCAGCGCCACGTAATTTCTCGAGGTGTCTTCAATTCCGTAAAGGATCTCGCGCGCAAGCTTATGCGCTACATCCGCAACTATAACAAAACTGCGACACCCATCCGTTGGATCTATAAAAATGTCGCCCATAGAATCGCTCCCGCTGCTATATGAGCCTCAGACTTGGTGCACTAG
>DATNNZ010000159.1:0-4245 GCA_035601575.1 Chthoniobacterales bacterium | reverse complement strand
AGCTTATTCGACCTTGACCAACTCCTTCCGAAAATAGAATTGGCAATCTGGTTTCTACTCCCGGGATGCCGTTCGGGATAGCTCGGAAGTCGACCTTCCCGTTCCCTGGTTGTTTTCCGCCGGGCCCCTCGAACCGGAATGGACAATGATCCGACGATACCGTCGCGAGGACCCCGCTGGTCAAACTTTCCCAGCACGCGTCGCGATGCGTTTCGTGTCGCGGTGGAGGACTAAACACCAACTTAGCGGCTTCGGAGTTTTCCAGATCTTCCGGGTCAAACACCAGATACTGCGGGCAGGTCTCCGCGAAAACTTTCTGACGGCGCTGTTGTGCTTGCTGAATCGCTTCGAGCGCGCCACGAGTTGAGACGTGCAGGATCGCGATCGGCACATCCGCCCATTCGGCCAAGGCCAGCACGCGTCGGGTCGCCTCCTCTTCTGCGACTACGGCGTGCGCCTCAACGTGGTATCTTGGAGCCAGCTTATCTTCAGCCACTAACCGCTTTGTCATCACCGTGATGACGTCGTGATTTTCAGCATGAATTAGGACAAGCGCTCCCTCCCTTCGGGCGACGACAAACAGCTCCAAAATCTCTTCGTCTCCCAGACGCAAGTCATCATAAGTCATAAAGACCTTGAGCGAGCGATGCCCGTTTCGAATCACCTGCGGCAGCTCCTCCTGCAGCACGGCTTCAGACGCCTCGGTAATGATCGGATGAAAGTTAAAGTCCAGGAACGTCTTGCTCGCCGCACTGGCGTGATACTCCCGAACGGCAGCTTCAAGCGAACCTCCTTTCGGTTGTAGACCAAACGCCAGCAGCATGGTGTTGCCTCCAAAGGCTGCCGATCGGCTGCCCGAGGCGAAATCATCCGCCATGATAGCCTGCCCGCTCGGCTGCTCCAGATGGACATGACTATCGATCCCACCCGGCACAATCAACAAGCCAGCGGCATCGATTCGTTCGCTCCCTCCCTCCAAGTTCTCGGCCAAAGCCACGATTCTTCCGTCCAAAATACCGATATCGCATCGCGCAGTGGACGTCGCGTTCACTACCGTTCCGCCGCGAATAACTAAATCAAAGTCTCTCATTAAAATTCGTTGGCAGGTTTCGTTACGACTGGTGAACAACATTCGCTTCGAGCCAGTCTCGATAGCTTTTGATACCCTGCTCGATCGAAAATTGCGGCGCATAACCGAGGTCTCGCCGTGCCGCTGAAATATCGAAGACTTCCTGAACATCATCATCCGGATCCGGTCCTGGCGAAACCTCGATATTGGCCCCCGGAACGATTTTCCGAATAATGTCCGCGATCTGCCCGAGCGTCAGGTAAGAATCGCCGGTTACCGAATAGGTTCGTCGCTTTAATACGGTAGCGTCCAACGCAAGCAACAGGCTTCTGGCAGCATCGTCCACGTAAATTTATTGTTTATAAAAGTCGGCGCCGGACGGTACACGCGTCGGCCGCTTTTGCAGAGCGCCCAACAGCATCGTTCGGATCAGACAGGTGGTTTGGCGGCGTGGGCCATATACCCAAGACAATCGGATGGAGACCCCGTCCACTTTATGTTGAGTGGCGTATCCCGCGATCAGCTGTTCTCCGGCGGCTTTCGTAGCTCCATAAACCGTACTCGGATTCAACGGGACATCCTCGGCTACCGGCCCGCGCGGAGTCGGACCGTAGGCGCTCACCGAAGAACAGAATACCACGCGGCGAATTTGGTAAACTCTGGCTAGTTCCAGAATGTTGGCTGTTCCAACCAGATTGTTTTGAAAGATCGCATGCGGATTGTCTCGCGCGACCATCGGCCCGGAGATCGCGCCACAGTGAACAATTGAATCCGGCCGATAGCGTATCGTCAGCCGATGTAAACTGTGCACATCAGTTAGATCACATTCGGTAACCTCGCGGCCTTCTACCGTCGATTCCCACTTATCGACGGCGATAACCTGATCTCCGCGCTCTTCGAGCAGCGTTCGCACTCGGTGTCCAATGAGACCCGCGGCTCCAGTGACTAACACAATTCGTTTATTCATATTCATCCTTTCAGTGAGCGATCTCGGCACCGGCCGGCCCCTCAATTGGCAATTCTGCTGATAGCAGAGTTTTGGTGTAAGACTGTTCCGGCTGGCTGAACACCCGCGAGGTAGGTCCTGTCTCCACGATGCGGCCTCGATGCATTACCGCCACCCGGTGCGCCAGCGATCTAACCGAATTTAGATCATGCGTGATGTACAATGCCGAAAGACCAGTTTCCGCCTGCAAATCACGAACCAGTTGAATGATCTGAGCCCTTACCCGGATATCAAGCGCCGTGGTCGGTTCGTCGAAGATTACCAGGTCAGGCTCGGTAGCCAATGCCCGGGCTATTCCCAGCCTCTTCTGTTCACCTGCAGTAAGCTCATTGGGGTACGCTTTTATCAGAGAAGACGGTAATTTCACCATCTCCAGAACTGCATACACCCGAGCTGTGATCTTCTTACGGTCTCCATATTGCAACAGGCGGAGTGGTTCTGCGATTAAGTCAAAAACCCGCCAGCGGGGGTTCAAAGCCAGGTAAGGCTCCTGGAAAACTATCTGGATCCGTCGCCGCAGCGGGCGAAACCTGCTTTCAGTCCGATCGGTAACCTCTTGATCATCGAAGATAATCTTACCCGAATCCGGGATAAGTAGACGCACCAGGCATTGGCCTATAGTCGTTTTGCCTGAGCCACTTTCGCCGACTAGAGCCATGGTCTCGCCTCGATCGATAGCGAAACTCACGTCGTCAACCGCGCGAACAACTCGATTCGATGTCGGCGTCGAGAATGTCTTCGTCAATCGCTGGACAGCCAGGATGCAGGCCGATCGACGTGAGCTTCCTAAAATCTCAAAGTTGGACGGTTCAGCTTCCGTATCCTTCGACTTCGCTGCCTGAAGCAACTCCTGGCTGTACTGAACTTCTGGAGCTGCGAGAAATCCGGCGACTGGCTTCAATTCAATAATTAGCCCGTCACGCATGATGGCTACGCGATCGCAGTAGTGCGCAACCACCCCCAGGTCGTGGGTGATCAAGATCACGGAGAGGCCAAGTTTTCTGCATCGGTCCACCATCATATCGAGGACCTGCACCTGAACCGTAGCATCGAGGCCAAGCGTGGCGTCATCGGCTAACAAGACTTGCGGCTGCGCCACCAATGCCATCGCGATCACGACTCGTTGAGCCATACCTCCGGAGAGTTGATGGGGATACGATTCCGCCCGATGCGCTGGATCTTGAATTCCGACCTCGGCCAGAAGATCAATCGCCGCCTGTCTAGCATCTCGCCGGGAAACCTGGCGATGTTCTCGCAAGACTCGAGCGATCTGGTTGCCGACTCGTTCCACCGGATCGAGCAAAGATTTCGCGTTCGTTGCAATGAGAGCGATCTGGCTGCCTCGAATCTTCCGATATTCAGCAGGCTTTAAATTGAGTAAGGACCTTCCACGAAATCGAATGTCGCCGTTGAGGATGCGGCTGTTGGTAGGCAACAAGCTCATGATCGCTCGGGCGAGAACCGATTTTCCTGAACCAGTTTCCCCAACGATCCCGAGAATCTCGTTTTCGTTCAAGCTGAAGCTGACTGAGGTGAGCGCTGGGATGCATTCTCCGTTTTGTTGGAAGCCGGCGGTTAGTTCCTGCAACTCAAGGATTGGTTTCATCTAGCCTGGTTATCGGAAGCTCGGGAGGAAAGTCTACCCGCGAATGTTCGCCGGCTTGGAATGCGGATCGAAGAAGGTTTTTAGCTGGTCACCCAGCAGCGCAAAGCAGAGCACCGATAGAACGATGGCTAGTCCTGGAAACAAGGAAACCCACCACACACCAAGAATCATCTGTTGCGCTCCGTCACTTACCATCAAGCCCCATTCCGGGGTGGGGGTACGAACTCCCGCTCCGATGAACGACAATCCCGCAGTCAATAAAATTGCCATGCCGATGCTGATTGAAATTTGGACACTTGAAGCGGTCAGTGCATTGGGCAGTAAATGCTTGAACAGAATCACTCGATCGGTAGCACCGTTGCATCGGGCAGCGCTAACAAAAGGCCGCTCTCGCAGCGAAAGCACTTCGGCACGGATTAGCCGTGCAAACATCGGAGTGAAGAGCACTGCCAGGACAATGGCCACATTCCAAATCTCTTGACCTAAGACTGAGACCAAAGCCAAACCCAGCACGAAAACGGGAAACGCTTGGATGAAATCGAAGATGCGCATAATCAACCCGCT
>DATNNZ010000158.1:0-3432 GCA_035601575.1 Chthoniobacterales bacterium | reverse complement strand
AGATCGCGCTGCCGACGTCAATGCAGAGCGCTGTCGCCACTGTGGCGTCGGCGCAGATGGCTTCCAGCTGGTATTCGGCTTCCACTAGTGGAGTGCGGTACTTCTGCTCCAGAAGCGAGAAGATCGGCTCAGTTTCGAGATTGTCGGCCATCACTTTCTCTCCCAGTTCCTTTGGGAGATAGGTCTCGTCGAAAGAAAGCGGCATGCCGTCCGCCAGGCGGACACGCTGGATCCGCACCACGGGTGCGCTTGCGGTAACGCCAACTGGCGAGCCACTACCTGATTAGCGGCGACGACTTGCTGATCAAGGACCTTGGCTGCGGCATGCCGCCCTAACGCCTGCATGTCTTCGACAAAGCCAGTAAGCTCCGTCAGCTCCTGGGTGATCTTGGGGTAGGTCACGAACGTTCCCTTGCCCCGCCTGATTTCAACTAGACCGCGCTGGACCAAACTCTGAATCGCTGCGCGAATGGTGGTTCGGCTGACCGCGTATTCTTGGACCAGGCTGTCCTCGGATGGGAGGCGGGTGCCGGGAAGCAATGATCCGTTGGATATGCGGCCAATGATCACATTCTCGACCTGGGCATAGAGTGGCAGGCGATTATCTTCACCGTTTGACATAATGCTATTATGACATCATTATGTCACTATGTCACTGCGTTTTTTACCCCAATTTCCAACCGACCGCTGGCCTCTCATCCCGTTGCGCCTCATCGTCGGATACGGCTTCATGGAGCACGGCTTTGCCAAGCTGGCTAAAGGACCTGACGCCTTTGCCAATATCCTCCAAACGATCGGCGTACCCGAACCACATTTGATGGCATGGGCGACCGTCCTGGTAGAAATACTCGGCGGTTTAGCAATAATTCTGGGCGCTTTCGTAACGCTGGCCAGCTTGCCGATGGCAGCGGTTCTTTTGGTAGCCATCTTCACTGTGCATCTGCCCTACGGATTCAGTTCGATCAAGATCAAGGCGGTGACTGCAGCCGGCGCGCAGTTCGGCCCGCCGGGCTATGAAGTTGACCTCCTGTACCTCGCCTGTCTCGCAGCCCTGGTCTTGGGCGGCCCTGGACCACTGGCAGTAGATGGCCTGTTCAGAAATCGGAAGAAAGTTAGTTCTCAGTAGAGCGATCCAAATTTAGCGCGGCGGCACCAACCAAAACCGAATCAACGCCGCAAATTCTAAGTTAGACAACACTCCTCCAAAGGAACGATGGCTCCGCCAGACTGTCGCTAGAAGGAGAGTCGGACAGGCGAATAACGCCATTCATTAAGCAAAACCACTAAATTAATATGAACCCAACTCAACGAGTTGATCCCATCAAAGTCTCGACCAAAACTCAGCGAATCTTAGCCGCGAAGTGTAAAACCCTTCCTCAACGAAGAATGAACCATAGTTTTGTAGTCCTCGCACTATCGGTCCTAGCAACGTTTCACAGTAGCGCAGCGATAACCCATTCTCCGTTTGACCGCACAGACGGAGATCTTCGAACCTTTCATCCAAAAAATGCGGTATGGGTTGAGAAAGCCATCCGTAAACTAAATGTGGATAGCAACGGGGTAATTCTAAAGGGATACGATCCGGTGGCTTATTTTACTCAAAATAAGGCTGTAAAGGGTAGTTCTAAGTACCAAAGCACTTATCAAGGTGCGACTTACTATTTCAGTTCCGCGGCGGACCTGGCTACTTTCAACAAGAATCCCGTAAAATATGTTCCGCAATACGGTGGCTTTTGCGCCGATGGGATGAGAAAGAAGCAAGAAAACGATATCGATCCGACCGTTTTCTTTATCGTGAAGGGAAAACTGTACCTATGTGAATCCCGTGCAGCCGAAAAAGCATTTCGCACTCACGAGGATGAGGACATTGTAACTGCCAACCGGAATTGGTATCAGCTGAACCATTAACCCGGTAAGCACAGAACGTTAGTCCGGTCCCTGTTTAATAGCTGGCTAACGCTCGATCCGGTAGTTAAACTCAAAGGATCACACGACCAACCGGCTGGATATCGGGAACCGAGAGCCGTTAATTTCGACCGTAGGTTGCAGGAGCACCGATGAGGTGTTCGGAAAGGCGTACGAGACAATGACGGCGGCTGGGGTCCATTAACGCGGGGATATTCGATCATAGAACTGCCCTGGTCTGACACCTCCAAACTGAAAACCACCGTGGCATCGGCTTTTCGCGTCGAGAGGCGCGAAGAAGACTCGCTATCTCGTAAAGACAGTCTTGCCGGATGTGCGGCCTTCCCACATTGCGCAGATGCCTTCCTCTGCCTGCTCCATCGGGAGCACCCGACCGATCTCAGGGGTGATGCCCGAGGTGACGATGAAGTTCATCATGTCTTTCATGTCCTGCAGCGTGCCCATGATCGATCCGCACACGGTGATCTGCTCGCTAAGCATGGGCAGAACCGGCAGAGGCACCTCCAAACCCGTGGTGGCCCCGGTAATGACGATCGTTCCACCGCGAGCGATCGACGCCATCGAGTGTGCCCATGACGCCGGACCGATGTTGTCAACGACGGCTTGGACTTTGCGCGGTAGTTTCTCGTTGGACTCGAAAGTACGGTGCGCACCGAGCTTCTCGGCCAGCGCGCGGCCCTGGTCATTGCGACTGGTCGCCCAGATCTCGAAACCGCCGGCGCAGCCGAGTTGGATGAGCGCCGTGGACATCCCGCCCGATGAGCCCTGCACGAGTAGCGTTTGTCCGGGCTGCAAGGCGGATTTTGTGAACAACGCGCGGTAGGCAGTGAGCCAAGCCGTGCCGAGCACCGAGGCGTGGAGTGCCGATAGGCCGCTGGGCAGAGGAATGGCATTCCGCTTTGGCACAGCAATGTAGTTCGCAAAAGTCCCCGGCAGAAACTCGCTGAAAATATGCCAGTTCGGATCGAGCGTTTCATCGTCGCGCCAGTCGTTCCTGCCCAAAACAGGGTAGATCACGACCAGCGTTCCATCGTCAAGCCTGCCAGCGCCGTCGTTCCCAAGGATCATTGGGAAAGAGATTCCCTCCGGGTGTGCTGTGATCCCGCGGAGCGTGAAGATGTCGTGCCGATTCAGGCTCGCGTGCGAGATCTTGATTCGGAGCCAGCCCTCGGGCACCTCAGGTTCCGGGAGATCGCCGATGGCGAGAGCGGCCAACGGATCGTCCGGGATTGCTTGGGAGGCGTAAACGGCAAACATTGTCAGGTGCTTTCGCTATCATCCTTCGATAAGCAGCGCGGCAATCTTGTCGCCCTTGAGCGTGAAGTTGTAGCGGAGTTGGACCGGACTTCCTGGAAAGCTGCCGCTGACATCAGCGGTGACAATCGTCTTGTCACCGATTTCGGCGACGTTGGTCACCTCGGCGTGCGGCTTATATTTTTCGTTCACCTCATCACTCCACTCTTTGATTGCAGCGCTGCGATGCTCCCGGTTCTCGTCAGTGACGAG
>DATNNZ010000157.1:0-9967 GCA_035601575.1 Chthoniobacterales bacterium | reverse complement strand
CGGATTCGTTCATCATCGCGGCTCTCTAGACAGAAAGAAGAAAGGCAGTCTGGGCAAAAGTGTCCAAGAAGTGTCCAAGCAGCGGTTTTACCCAATTTGCCTGTTAGGTATAGGAACCTCAACATGAACAAGCTGCCTCGCATGGATTCGAACCATGACAAAGTGATCCAGAGTCTGTTATGGAGGATGAGCGGACGTGAGCCGATATGACCGCTTATGACCTGAAAAATGGCCCGTAGACAGGCTTTCCCGCTATTCCATGGTCTGTGATTTCGATGTGCTTGGACCCACTTTGGAAAAACGACATTCGCGATCGGCAGCGGTTAAGTCGCTTGTCAGCAGGCTTTATGTTATGCTGATCAACTCCAATTTTTCCCGATTCAAGCCTTACGCCTGGCGATACCTTCGATATATGAGGCCAAGACGTGTGTGTTCCGGGCTACGCGAAAAAAGTGCGAGGAGTGCCACAAGAAGTAAAGCAAGAGGTTTACCGAGAGTACTGCATCACATGACAGAGGCGATGACGAGATTGAAGTGTCGGCGCAACTTTCGTGGCGGGGTGGGTTTTGGCGTTGGCGCTCATGGGATCTTTGGCACCGCTCCCTTCGCAGCTTGCAACCCGCCAACAACGAGAACGCTTGGCTCTGCCAGCGGCAACCTGTCCGACGAAGATCTGCCCATCAATTTTGGTCAGGCAAGTCCGACGGACTGACCGGCAAGAACTCGGCGGAATTGCACCGAATGAAGTCGTCCAGCGCATGGCGAATAATTTCTTTGGAATCATGGCGGCCGGGGAGCAGCTCCGGATGATTTGAAAGCCATTCGTTCAGGATGGTACCGGTCAATTGCGCGCAGGAGATTTTCATTGCCTGCGCCTGGATCCTTAACCATGCGATCTGGAAATCGGTAAAGCTGGACTGAAGCGCCGGAGGGATTTGATCGAGTTTGCGCATACTTCTTTGTTCGTTTTGAGATTAACCCGAGGCTCGATGATTTGCGGAGCTATGCAGGTCTATTTCTGTGAATCAAGCCAGCGGCATACCACAATGCCGCGAAACAGAATTACCTCTCGGACGATGACTGCTGATCGCAGCCTGCGGGAATTGAGATTGCAAACCGCCAGTCTGCGTGGGTTTTCATATCGCGGTTTGCGATAATCGTGTAATGAGCTTGAAATCGGGCTCCCTTGTCGCTATGTAATCTGCGCTCGTCCCCCCGTTCGAGAGCGCAGGCCAGCAATATCTCTTACGCGAATGCGTCATTAAAACAACGACAATCACGTGATCCAACATTTGGATTTGCAAGAGTCGGGAGCCTTCGGAAAGTCTGCGAGTTAAACGACTATCCGCTTCATTTGGGGACGGATTCCCCGAGGGGTGGTTGTATTACAGAATGATTATGTGATCCGACGTGTCTATCGGCGCGCGCAGCGTCAGCTCTTTGCAACCTTGTCGGCGAACTTGACAGACAACCAACGGCGACAGCTGGATGCCGTACTTGAGCCGCACGAGGATCGCCAGCTTAGCGTCCTTGCTGGCTGCGATCACCATCAGGCATACCAAGTCCGCGTAATATCCTCACACATATCGAGCGCCTCCAAAGAATCCGGGTAATCGAGCTGCCACCCGAGCTCGGCCAGCGCATCCACCAAAATCGATTGCTGCAACTTGCGCGTGAGGATGCTGCTACCACAACTCAACATCTCGGCCGGCTCGATGACGAACGATGGGAGAAACAGTCGATACTAAAAAGGGCCTACAGCGTTTTAGGGGGGAATGTCGCGGCTTCAATGGGGAATGCCGACCATTAACCGCGAAGTTGTAGCCGGACCGAAATGGAGCGAGCAGAGATCGCCGAACTGTTTTACAACGCTCTCATTGGTTTGAATGATCCCGAGATCTGGCTCGATTCCTTTCAGCCAGGGTCGAATGGATCCTCTCGGCAGTTGGTCCCCACACGACCGGCGAGGAATCCCTTCCCAATGCTATCAAGTTTTTCGGTAAAGAAGGCTTTCGGTAATTGGTGGCGTACTTCCGCGAGAGGTTAAACGTGCGTTCCGGAGATCTTACAGGCTGTATCAATCACCATCACCTCGTCTTCGTATTCGGGAAAGTGCGATTGCAAACCCCTGCAGCAGATCAATTCGCAGAAACAAATATGGCTGCCAGACTCAGATTCCAGGGCTCGAAGATCATCAAAGTCCAAACGCGGATCTCGTGGCCCTTAGTCTTCGAAGCTTGATCCGGGCAGCAGCTTCGGTTACGCAGACACGATTTCACGAATATCGGTGAGGCGCGCTAGCGCAGACTCCTTAACGCCAAAAAGAATTTTCGGTTTGCTCGGCCTTTTCCAGCCCTCGAAGCGTCTGCGATCGGCCTGGCTGTAGGTTTTTCTTATTTTAAGCTTCGCCATTGGCCCGACCATCACACCCATCGGCACCGCGCCCGTGGACCTGCCCGATGACTTTTTTGACTGCGGAGTTACTACCCAGCCCCTCCGACGAGCTGTCCGCTGGAGCGGCCCATTCTCGGGGCTGCGCTTCGGGGCACACCCTCGCGCCTGCTAGCAGGGGAATAACTCCGCTAATCCTTCGATAAGTTGAAGGAAGAAATAACTTTCCCGATGCGAAGCTCACACGCTTACCGATCTGAAGCGCGTAGGTCCCACTTTATGGCTGCGTTCAGTGTGCTCCGTGATGATCCGGGTTTTGCGACGCACTCTAATAGTGAATTGGTCAAGCTGATCGAGCGACTCAGCGGGACGTCTGCGACAACCGCTTCCTTTGGGACGGAAGCGCCATATTACAACCAACTCGGTGCAGAGACGGTTGTGTTTGGACCCGGAGAGAACTCGAGCGCGCTACTGATGTTTTGGTTCAGGTGATTCGGGAACTAGGCGGGTAAGCAACGAGGTTGCCGTGTTGCTCCCGACTACGCATTCCCGCGGCGAGGATAGGCTCAAGATGAGCCATTTTGGCATGCGAGAGGACCGCTCCTCTAGGGACCCGATGAAGCTAGCCCAGTACGAAGTGCTGGGAAATGACGCAAAAGGAGATATCCGTCCCGCCATAAGGGACGATCGAAATGACCGGCTCCTGATCTCGCATGCGCCTTTACAAGCAAAAGCAGCCGTCGATCGTCCCGTCCGCGGCGCGTCCCTCTTTCTGAATGCCAACCCCAGCACTTCGTACTGGGCTAATTTCGTACGGGCCCTGCGGGACTACAATTCGGACCCGGTCTGAAACCTGCTTTAGCCCGGGCGCAGTGCCGAAACAATCCGACCAACCAGAGATCAAAAGTCGGGGGATATCATGCGAATCGACAGCTAAGGTAACGAAAATCAAAAAGCGGCCGATCTTGGCCATCGAGCTCTCGAGCTGCGGGACAATGTTATTGGTCCTCGCGTCGTTGCTTGCTTTTGCGTCGCTAGCAAAGGCGGCAGAGCCTTCGTCTGCAACCGGTAAGTCTGCGTTTCCGCTGCCACTCACCGAATACCGCGACGAGCAGATGAACAGCGCGATCAGCCAGCTGATTCACCGCGTGCAGCTTGAGCCTTTTAATCTGATTGCGACCCTGATCTTTTTTTGCGCGATCATCCACACGTTTCTGACCCCGACGTTTACGAAGATAGCTCGCCGCTACGAGCGCGAATTCGATGATTTAGAGGTCCACGAACTCGATTCAGAGATTGGTAAGGACGTTGCCAGGCGGAGGGATAAACTTCAATTCAGAGCGCAGTTTTCCAGTTTCTTGGGGGAAGTCGAAGCCGTCTTTGGCGTGTGGTTAGTACCACTATTTCTCGGAATCATCATCATGAAAGGATGGCCGGCTTTGGTCACTTACAGCGCCAGTATAAGCCCGGCCGAGCCGATTTTCGTCGTCGCGATCATGGCGATGGCAAGCTCGAGACCGATTCTAACAATCGCTGAGCGAGGGCTGGCCACTTTGGCGGGCATCGGTGGTTACGGTCCAGCCGCCTGGTGGATCACAATCTTGAGCGTCGGACCCTTGTTGGGCTCCTTTATTACCGAACCGGGCGCCATGACGATCTGCGCGTTGTTGCTTCGGAATCGAATCTACAGTTTAGGTCTAAGCAAGGAGCTGCGTTATGCTACGCTCGGACTGCTATTTGTCGGCGTGTCGGTTGGAGGAACATTGAGTCACTTCGCGGCACCGCCCGTAGTGATGGTAGCCAGTGTCTGGCAGTGGGACTTTTCACACATGCTCAGTAACTTTGGGTGGAAGGCGGCTTTTGGCACTTTTCTGGCGACGGCAGTTTATTTTTCTGTGTTTCGCAAAGAATTGTTCGCGTTAGCGCCGAAACCGTTCTCCAGCGTTTATGGCAAGCGTCCGATTCCGAAGCGAATCATAATAATCCACGTGTTGTTCATGGGTTGGACAGTTGCCACCGCTCATTATCCGACCCTGGTCATCATCGGCTTTCTCTTTTATCTCGCTTTTGTGCAGGCAACCAGCCGACATCAGGAAAACTCATCGGTTCGCGGGCCTCTTCTGGTCGGTTTTTTTCTTATAGCTCTGGTCTTTCATGGAACCTGCCAACAATGGTGGCTGGAGCCAGTATTGGGCCGTCTGAGTGAGTGGCCGCTAATGATCAGCGCGACCATTTTAACCGGCTTCAACGACAACGCTGCGATCACCTATCTGGCATCGTT
This sequence comes from Chthoniobacterales bacterium, assembly GCA_035601575.1. Taxonomy (GTDB): domain Bacteria; phylum Verrucomicrobiota; class Verrucomicrobiia; order Chthoniobacterales; family JAFAMB01; genus DASTDH01. The sequence goes on along the minus strand of DATNNZ010000157.1, from coordinate 5,295 downwards.
AGTGCCAAATTTTTCTGCGGAGCTGAAGTATGCGGTCATGGCGGGTGCAGTGACCGGCGGAGGATTGACCGTAATAGCCAACGCGCCGAACCCGGTTGGACAATCAATTCTGGCCCAGGAGTTTGGAGAGGGTGGGGTCTCTCCACTCGGTCTATTCGTTGCCGCATTAATTCCTACATTCATAGTCGGCGCCTGCTTTATGCTGCTTCGGTAGATACGGTCTTGGAAGTCAAAAGGTTTTAGGAAAAGAGACGAGCAAAGGGTCTTTGGCGTTTAAGAACGCCGAAAGCGATGTGGAGGAGTTTGTGCAAGGTGGCGCCACGGATAGCGAAGATATGGAGTTTTCGGATTTCGAGCATAGCGCTTCGCGCCTTCCCGTCGCTCCAGAACGGAACCGGTCGCGAAGTCTCACAGGCTGCTCCCGTGCCAAACGCCGATACGCGTGAAAACCTACTCGCGTTCGCTCAGCCAGCGGATCGCGAAAAGCTGAAGCTCCATCGCATTTCGGAAATTCATCTTCTGCTTGATTCTTGCCCGGTAGGTATCGACGGTTGTGAGTCCTAGCTTCAATACTTCGGCTATTTCTTTGCTGGTTCGACCGCGCCCAATCAAATCCAAAACCTGCAGCTCGCGATCGGTTAAACGATCAACGGAATGGGGACTAACTCTGTCGCCACTCGTCGTCAGGCCCTTCAGAAAGGTTAGGGTCATTTCTTGCGACAGGTAAATCTTTCCTGCGAGAACCGATCGAACTGCGAGAAGGACCTGGGCAGCTTCTTCACTCTTAGTGATGTAGCCCATCGCACCGGCCCGGAGAGCCCGTTCAGCATAGAGCGATTCGTCGTGCATGGAGAGAACCAAAACCGGGACACCGATCGAGAGCGCTCTTATGTTCTTAACCAGCTCTAGTCCGCTTGACGTTTTCAGGCTGATATCAACTATCGCCAGATCCGCCGGGGTGTCCCGAATGATCTGCAGAGCCGGTTGAGCGTTCTCCGCTTCGCCACAGATTTCCATGTCCTGCTCATCGTTGATGAGCTGACATAGACGCTCCCGAAAGAGCGGATGATCGTCGACAACGATTACGCGGGCTTTCGGGTTACTCATTGTTAACTGCCCGGCGAATTAGCAGACGCTCCGTGTTCATCGGTATCGTGCAAGCGATCACCGTGCCGGTCGGCGAATTCGGTTGAATTTCGAGCGTTCCACCAATCGTTCGGGCACGATAACGCATAATGCTGAGTCCAATTCCTTTCCCCTCGGTGATGGCTGGAATGAACCCGAAACCATCATCGCTGACGCGAAGCGAACAGGCGCCATCACCAGTATCGAGCGCAATCACCACCGTTTTAGCATGCCCGTGCTTCAGAGCATTACCGACTGCCTCCTGCGCGATCCGAAATAGATGAATAGCCGGGGCGTTTTCTAAGTTTGGAGCCGGACATGGACAGACAAAGGAACAGGAGATCCCGGTTAACTTTGCCGTACTCGACGCGAGTTCCTCCAGAGCCGACTCGAGTCCGCCTTCATCCCGATCCACCGGTGATAGACCTCGGGCCAGCTGGCGAACCCGTGCGGCTGCATCCCTGATGTGGTCAGCAAGCTCTTCCACCTTGGCAGCAAGGCTCTGGGACGTTTTCTCGACGTCGCGCTTTAACATAGAGGCAGTGAAGCCGATCGCCGCCAGATATTGACAGACTCCGTCGTGGAGATCGCGACCGATTCGCTCCTGTTCCCGTTCGCTGATTTCGATGATCTCTCTTTCGAGCAGCTCCGAACGTTCCAGCAATTCGATGCGGGCGCGAGTCTCGTCACGTTGTCGTTTGACGCTCCACGCGGCGAAGAGCACGAGACTGAAGAACATTAACCTGACCACAGCGTCCCACATCCGCAGCCATTCGCTGGAGTAAGCATGGCCAACCGCTCGATCAACCGTCCACCAAGCGATGGTGCTCAGAATCGAAATGACGATCGCCGATGGCATACCGCCAAACCAGATCATCAGGAGGATCGGTATTGAGTAGAAGGGATAGATCGCAACCTCCGGTCCAGTGATGTAGTCGACGAATGCGATCGCGATCGTCAGCGTGAGCGCTTCGGTATAGAGCCAGACGCGGGGCTGCCGGTTTAGAAATTGCGAGAGTCGTTCCACTTGGTTCAGTTAGCGAAGGGCTCGGTTAGCAATCGGCTTTGAGTTTCGGGTAAACTGCTACAAGAATGTAGTGAAATACGCTACACCTCAGTCCCAGTACCTCTGACAACATAATGACCGCTCTGTAGTATTTTTGGCTCGATTCGGAACAACCTCATTCTTGAACAGTGCGATCGTTTGGCCGTAAACCACCGGCATCGATCCGCTTAGTTGTACAATTTCGTAGCACATTTTCTGATGTGGCACAGGCACTGCTCTAACCCGTTCGGCACCGTTAGATAATCAGGTCAGAACTCCAGTCGAGAGAGGACTAACCATTCTTGCTCGCCGGAGAGTTTTCTCCTGCCGGTGTTATCCACCAGCTAACCTACCAGTGATCCTTAACCAAAGTTAAAGCCTGACACCACCCGGAAAGTTCTCCAAATGCTCGTGAACAGAAAGATAATCAATTACAGAGCTCTTGCTTCCATCCTCTGTCTTGTGGTCTTCGCGACCACTTCCACGAAAGCACAGAATGCCAGCCCGTCGGCATCTCCCGTCGCGGCTGCTACTCCGGCGGCATCTGCATCACCGACGCCAGTCGGGCCAGATTCAACCGCCACTGCCAACAACGGTGGAACAGGTATCGATCTGGCTTGGCCTGCTCCGGCGAAAACCGATCCCAAGACCAGTTTGAGTACTGGAGAGCCGACGACCGATGACACGGGCAAAACTACGATTGGCGCAAACTCAGAGCTCGTTAAGAACATCGCTCATAACAAAATCTCGATTAACATCGTTTGGACTTTGGTCACCGGCTTCTTAGTTATGTTCATGCAGGCCGGGTTCGCGCTGGTTGAAACCGGTCTCTGCCGGGCCAAAAGTGCGGCCCATGTGATGTCGACGAACTTTATGATCTACGGGCTGGGAATGCTCGGTTTTTGGATCTGCGGGTTTGCCATTATGTTTGGGGGATACGGTGTCGCTCCGGGAGCAATCGGATCGCAACCTTCGCTCGGACAAGGGATCTTGCTGCTGAACAAGGAGTTGACGATTCCTATTTTTGGCAAGCCATTCGGTCTCCTGGGCGGAACCGGCTTCTTCCTCGGCAACGACGTCTTCGATACGGCTATCTTTGCTTTGTTTCTGTTTCAGATGGTGTTCATGGATACTACGGCAACCATCCCAACCGGAGCTATGGCGGAGCGGTGGAACTTCAAGAATTTCATTATCTACGGTTTCTGGGTGGGCATGCTGCCATACGCCATATTTGGAAACTGGGTATGGGGCGGTGGCTGGTTAGCTCAACTCGGACAGAACTTCGGCCTCGGCCATGGTCATGTGGATTTTGCCGGATCCTCGGTAGTGCATCAGACGGGCGGTATGATTGCGCTCGCAGGCGCGTGGGTGGTCGGGGCCCGGCTAGGCAAGTTCGGGCCGGACGGCAAGCCGCGGCCGATTCCTGGTCATAACATTCCGATGGTCATGTTAGGAACGTTCATTCTGGCCTTCGGATGGTTCGGATTTAACCCCGGTTCGACTCTTGCCGGTACCGATAACCGGATTGCGATCGTCGCCGTCAATACGATGTTGGCCTCTGCTTCAGGTGCTTTGTTTACCATGCTTGTGATGATCTTCAGGACTGGCAAGCCCGATCCATCAATGATGTGCAATGGCATGCTGGCCGGTCTTGTTGCCATCACGGCTCCATGTGCCTTCGTGAACTCACTCGGAGCAGTTATCATCGGAGCAGTAGCTGGCGTCTTGGTTGTGTATTCAGTCTTATTCGTTGAAGGGGTTCTCAAAATCGACGACCCGGTTGGCGCAATCTCAGTGCACGGAACCTGTGGATCCTGGGGAGTTCTATCTGTCGGCCTATTGGCCAACGGAAGTTATGGTCAAGGCTGGGGTGGCGTACATCGATTGATCAAGGACGGCACGATGCAGATCATCAATAACGACGGCGCCAAAGAAACGATCGATAAATTTAGCAAACTGATCTCAGACGGCTGGAGCGATCAAGGTGTGACCGGAGTTTTTGGTCCGCTCTTCGGGGGAGCTTACAGCGATTGGAGCCAGCTTGGGGCGGAATTCGTTGGAACCTTAACCAACTTTGTTTTCGTTGCCTTGTTTGCGCTGGTCTGGTTCAAGGTTTCAAACCTGATCATTCCGTTACGATCGAAACCCGATGAGGAAATTCAGGGCTTGGATGTGCCGGAAATGGGGGCCGAGGCGTACCCGGATTACGCACTTACTGATGGGTCTTCTCCTTCAGAGGCTCAGGCTGTGTCCAGTCAGAACGTGCTGAGCAAATGACGTTAGACGCTTTGTTCCCGGTATGAGTTACGCATCAATAGTGTTGATCATCGTCTCGTTGTGCACGCTCGGGCTTGGGTTTCAAGCTTGGCGCATGACCAATAGTCGATCGATCTTCTTGAATACTTTTGTGGGAAGCGGGGGCTTGTTATTTGCCGCGTACCTTTCCGCCATACCGGGCAAAGGAGACGTCGCCTACGTGATTCCGTTCATGGTAGCAATGCTATTTGCCGGCGGCGGGTTGGGTGTGCTCTGGCGCAGCCGTAAAGAGAGCATTCTCAGGTTGCCGTCAAGCCTTCTGTTGGCGGTCGCCGCTGCTTCGTTGTACGCAAGCTTTGCTGCATATTCGAGCTAGCCGGCGACAACATACACTTTGAATCGACTTTGAGGCCGATTCATGTCTAGGAAATCAGGGCCAGTCTTGAGTTAGTAGGGCTCGAGGCTGGCCTGTTTCTTTATTTGAGTGCATGAATTGTCTGGGCTAGTGCATCGCTCTCTCCATGTTTTTCCGAACTAATGAGAATTCCTAGACCGATGGGGATGGGCCACCCATCAATCACGCACGTTGTCTAGCCATGATGCAGGCGCTCGCTCAGAAGGATCTAGGTGATAATAGCTATCAGAACCGCCACGAAGCGATAACTCCGCCGACAAGGCCTAACAGCAACACAACAAAGAACACAACCGTCAGCAAAAACTCAAGCCAATCTACCGGTAACCTGGAAGGTACGCCACTATGCTCCATCAGCCTCACGCGATTTTGCTCATCATCAAAGTCGACCTTCTTCAGCGCCCCGCGAGCCGATTCGAAGTCAATAATGTTTCGCGTCGTGTGCTTTTCAAAGACC
>DATNNZ010000156.1:0-5890 GCA_035601575.1 Chthoniobacterales bacterium | reverse complement strand
CGTATGCATCGTTGCCCTCGGTGAAGCCGTCGTCATCATCGCTCGACAGATTGATCTCTCGGTGGGCGCTATGGTTGCGACGAGTGCATTCATCTCTGCCGACTGGCTGCAGCATCATCCCGACGGGTCAATCCTCTTTGTGCTGCTCATCGGATGTGCGGTCGGAGGCGCGCTCGGTGTCGTGAACGCTTTGTTGGTCACTATCTTTCGAATCCCAGCAATCGTCGCTACCCTCGGAACATTCGCGATGTACCGCGGCGGCGTGATCGTTTTCGCGGGCGGTCGGCAGATCTCGGCAACAGTGTTGCCCGATAGCTATGGGGATATCGCCCGGCTTCACGTTGCGGGCGTGCCGTTGCTAGTGTGGCTGGCAGTCCTTCTCACCATCGGGTTCGGATTGGCGGCGCGTTTTACGCGGACAGGTCGCAACCTGTATGCTCTCGGCAGCAACCAGGAGAGCGCGCTCTTCGCTGGCATCAAGGAGCGGTGGCATATTGCTTTGGTCTTCGTCCTATCCGGACTTTTGTGCGGCCTTGTCGGTGTCCTCTGGGGTTCTCGTTTTGGGACAGTGGATGCCGTTATCGCTCCCGATCTCCATTTACAAGCTATTTCGGCCGTCGTGGTGGGAGGAGTGAGCATCTTTGGGGGCAGCGGATCGGTTTATGGGGCGGCTCTCGGCGCGGCGATCTTCGCTGTTATGCAGAACGGCGTTCAGCTTCTGGGGATCAATCGGTTTTGGCTGCAGGCCGTCGTCGGTGCAGCGATCCTCATCACCGTTGTCTTCTACAGCCACCTGGCGAGACGAGCCGAGCGGGTCGAGCGCCGGTCTCGACGAGCTCAACCAGTAAGGAGGCGCGCATCATGACCTCAGGCCAGACAATAAACTGGCTCCGTCGTTCACTGGCTCGGTGGGAGGTGTTTCTTCTCTTCGTCCTGATCGGGATCTTCATCTGCGGCGCTCAGGTTTCCCGGTATTTCCTGACGCCTTCGAACATTTCGATTGCGCTGGCAAGCATGACACCGGCGGCACTCGTTGCGTTGCCGATGACCCTGATCATTGTCACCGGAGAGATCGATATCTCGGTCGGGTCTATTATCGGGCTCTGTGCATCGCTCATGGCAGTATGTCTTGAGCATGGGCTTCCGGTCGAAGTGGCGATGTTGTTAGGCATTGTCGTCGGAACCATGGCGGGATTCCTCAATGGATTAATCGTGGTCTATGGAGCGCTGCCCTCGCTGGTAGTCACAATTGGAACGCTCGCGTTATATCGGGGCATTGCGCAGATTATCCTCAACGAACGGGGCGTAAGCGGCTTTCCGGAGTGGTATCAAAACATTGGATTCGGAACGATCGACGGCACACCGATCCCCTGGAGTTCGATCATCTTCGTCTTACTCTTTATTGGGTTCGCGGTCTTTTTGCACGCCACTCATTGGGGACGAGCATTGTACGCAATCGGCAACAATCGGGAGACTGCCCGGTTCTCGGGGATTAATATCAGCCGGGCTATTGTGGGTGTCTTTATCGCCTCCGGAGCTATGTCTGCGTTGGCCGCGATCATTCTGACTGCCTATCTGGCGAGTGCCCGTTCCGATACTGCCATTGGGCTCGAACTTCCCGTGATCACTGCCGTCGTTCTCGGTGGTGTGAACATTTTCGGAGGCGCCGGTACCATGACCGGTGTGCTGATTGCACTTCTGGTGCTTGCTTTCGTTCAGAATGCGCTGGGCCTCGACGGCGTAACACCGGAGGAACAACAAATAGTTACAGGCGCCGTCCTGATTGTGACTCTTATCGTTTTTGGTGCTTCTGAAATTATCAAGAAAGCCGGGACGACCCTATGGCGTTCGCGGAGGGCCAGGTCGATGCAGGACTGAAATTGCCGCAGCCCGCAGCGCTCACATTGGAATTATCAAACCATCCAGCCCTTGAAAGCCTTCGAATATCAACACGCTGGTGAGATCATCTTCGGCAATGGGCGAATTAGCGAAGTTGGGTCCCTGGCGAGTCGATACGGCTGTCGATGTCTTGTCGTTAGCGGGCCCAAGGAAGGCCGCGCTGCGTGACTTGTATCCGATTGTCGGCGACCTCCTCGAGCGCCTGGGTCTGGATTGGGAACACTTTGACGGCGTGCTGCCGAATCCGACCGTTGACCTCATTTCGACCGGCGCAAAGCTAGCCAAGAAATTTAGAGCGGATGTGATTCTTGGTATCGGCGGTGGCTCCAGTCTGGACTCGGCAAAGGCGATCGCGGTGGAGGCAACACACGAAGGCACCAGTTGGGATTACCTGTTCTTCAAGCAAAGGCCGTCCAACAAAACCTTACCGGTCGTTGCGGTCGGAACAACGTCCGGATCAGGATCGCAGGCCACCCAGGTGGCGGTAAGTCACCGACACCGCTTCCCGAACTAAGTCCGCGTTGTCTAATGCTAACTTGATTCCCCGGGTGGGGATCGTTGATCCGCAACTGACGCTCTCGGTGCCTTCGATCGTAACGGCGACGACCGGCTTCGATGTGCTTGGCCATGCCTTCGAATCAATCCTGAACCCGCGAAGCAATGGGGCGACCGAGCTGTTCGCCTGGGAAGCACTTCGCCGCGTGATCTATGATTTGCCAACGGCGGTTCAGGAGGGTGCGAACTTGGCTGCGCGCAGCAGTATGGCTTGGGCTGATACTCTTGCTGGCATGTCGATTTGTCGAGCCGGGGTCGCCCTGCCCCACGGCAACGCGATGGCAGTTGGCGGGATGTACCCCAGCACGCCGCATGGCATGGCTTTGGCCTCAGTTTACCGCGCGTGCCTCGAATTCAGGTGGGAGTCAGCAGTCTCGGCGTTCGCTCGACTGGCGCGGATTCTTGAGCCTAGCCTCGAGGATGTTGACACGCCCGATGCGGCCGCCGCTTGTCCAGTCTTAGTGGACGAATTCATGAGCGGGATAGGTCTGGCCTTTTCGCTGAAAGATTTTGGTGTCTCCAAAGACGAGATCCCCGCGCTAGCCAAGCAGTCGATGGTACTTCCCGACTATACCAACAATCCCAGAGTACCGACCTATGATCAGATGATCCAAATTATCGCCGCCTCCCTGTAAATTCGTCTGCGCAGTCGGGAGACCAAAAAAATCACGTTGGTCTTTTTCTATCACTCTCTGCTGTCCAACCAGGAGGATCTGGATCGGTTTTGTGGATCCGTTCTTTATTTCGCGGCGCGTGCATACTACACCTTTCGCTGTGTCGAAGGCTGTGACGATGATGAACCTCCTCCTGGATAACACCAGTGCCCAGTTTCCGCTTAACGTCGCTTTAATTTTTCAAAACAGGAGCTACACCTATGCAGACCTTTCCCAGCTAACGCAGTGCCTGGCCGCTTCTCTATTGCAGCGAGGAATCAGTCCGGGAGATCGCGTTGCGTTTCTGTTGCCAAACTGTCTGGAAATAGTGCTGTGCTATTATGCCTGCTTCAAAATCGGTGCGATCGCGGTACCCCTTAATATTCGGTTTCAACCCGAACTCCTGAAGTATTGTCTCACTCACAGCGGTGCGCGTGTCCTCATCAGCGAACCAGAGCTCTTTGGCCGGATCGAAGAGATCAGATCCTCGCTACCTGGAGTTGAACACTATTACCTGACCTCGAGCCACACGACATACGTTCGGCCCTTTAGTGAGTTGCTCGAAGCGAAGTTCGATTCCGCTGGTCTGCCAGTGTTGGATCAGAACTGTGCAGCCGCGATTTACTATACATCAGGCACAACGGGATTGCCGAAGGCAGTGGTCCATTCCCACGCGAGTCTGGCACAGGCCACGCAAATTCAAATTGACCAGATCGCAATTTCTTCTGAGGACAGAACACTTATTATGTTCCCCATATGCTATTTGATTGGGTTCGGCTCTCAGATTTTGCCGTTTCACAGCAGCGGGGCAAGCTGCATCCTACTACCTCATTTTGAGCCACGGTTAGCGCTCGAAACCATACAAACATATAAACCAACGAAAACCTATGGCTTCCCACAGTTGTACAATGATTTAGTTAATTATCCGGAAGCCGGCCGGTACGATATCCGGTCACTCAATTTCTGTTTCTCCGCCGGTGAAGCGGTTCCAGTCGCTATCCAGCAGCGGTTCAAGCGAATATTCGGCGTCGAGATTACTGAAGGTTGCGGCATGACCGAGTTACAGATTTACAGCATGAATCCCCCATATGGCCAAAAAAAAACCGGCTCGATCGGGCAACCCATCGCTGGCATGGAAGTTTCTTTGATCGACGAAATCGGTCATCCAATTTCGACCACTGGCGAAATCGGTGAGATGATCGTCCGCGGTGGGAGTATGACCGCAGGTTACTGGCGTGATCCGCAACTGACGGCCAGGAACATAAAGAACGGATGGTTCCATACCGGCGACCTTGCCTATAAGGACGAAGAAGATTTTTACTGGTTCGTGAGCCGCAAATCAGAAATCATCCGGCATCGGGCTGGAATGGTGTCACCCATCGAAGTCGAAGGGGTGTTGTATCAACATTCATCGGTCCGGCAGGCAGGTGTCATCGGCGTACCAGATCGACTCGGTCATGAATTAGTGCAGGCACACGTCGTTCTTAAGCGAGGAAGCGTTCCGATAGCGGACCGGCAATTGATCGATTTTGCGGGAATGCATCTGCCCGAATATAAAGTTCCGCACCAGATTATTTTTGCCGAGAGCCTTCCGTCTGGACCGACCGGCAAAATCGACCGCAAGACCTTGCGAGAAACTGCGATTAGCCTGTTGCACAGCCAGGGATAGCTGTCGAAATAATCTTCCGCTCAGCGCATGAACGAGTCGCGGAAAAAGCAAGATTTCTAGCCCTATTCGAAATGCGTTCTGATTTTCTCTGAAAAATCGGGATCTTGGTCTGCCTTTAACGCACGCGCGTTGATGTTTGATTTAGCTCGGAGCTCGGCAAAACTCTCGTGCCCGGCCAGCCAGCCGTTCTCATAGGCTGCCTGATCGGTATACCCGTTCATCATGCGCCGCTGCCAAAACGGGACTTTGGTCGGAAGGACGCGATTGATATGCTCAATCAGCGTGGTTGTGCAGTTACAGAATAGAGTGCTGTAAAACCTTGGATGGGAACGAAGCGTGTCGGCGCCTTTCAAAAAATCCACCAACAATTTTCTCGCATTCTCTGGAGTACAATTTGTCCGGTAGAGCTGAACTTCTTCGTTCTGGTAATTGGTGCGGACACGAATCACATCGCGTTCGTCACCGATAACGTAGAAGAGTTTCAAATTGCTTCGAAATTGTGGAGGTTGTGGATAGTTACGATATTCCCGTGAAACTCCGGATATGCTTGCACCGCAACGGGGGGTAGATAATCACCGCGCCCAGTTGGTTGGATGCACATCCACCAAAGTGTGACCAAGATAAAGACCACGAAAACGGCTAGCAGACGAAAAATGTGTCGCCGAATAAAGACCGCGAGCGAGATCAAGACGAGAACATAAACAATCGGAAGCAGAGTTCTGGCGAACGGATGATGATAATTGGCGAAGTAAATCGCGAGTGTCGCCCACGTGTGCAAAAGAAGAAGCACCAACCAGCCGAATAAAAGTCCGACGATTGCGGCCATTTCTCGAACACGTAAAGTCCCCATGGCGGCGGATCATAGTGGTCCGACCAGAATCTGTGAAGACAATCAGGTACCTCGGACAGGATAAAACCGGCGCCGTGACAACCGTGGGTCAGGAGGCTTAGACTTGGCCGACCACATTTGGCACTAAGTAAGCGGAAGCCGACGAAGCGGCCATCAATGAAGCAGGACATTCTGGCAAAATTGGAGCAACGCCTCGGGCGAGTGTATACCAGCCAGCGGCTCGGAATTGAAAAGGATCATGAGCGACGCGTGTTTGGCGGTGGC
>DATNNZ010000155.1:0-2315 GCA_035601575.1 Chthoniobacterales bacterium | reverse complement strand
TGAATCCTTCGGCACACGGAGCTGAGAACTTGCGAGTGCGTTAGCACCACTCACTTCTTTCTCCGGAGCACTCATTGCCAACGTTCCAATGCGGGCACAACTGTCATTGCCGATCTGAAAATCCGGTAAACTCACCGGTTTGAAAATCGAATACCAAAGCGGGATTTTTTGTTCCTGCACTTCGCACAAAACTTTTATTCGTTTTGTTCTGATGTCTTGGGTTTTGTTCGATCCCCCCTAATTTTGGAGGGCCTCGAGCAACGAGTCTTGCATAAGTTGAGACGGTAGAGCAAAGCAATTTAAAGAGCTGAGTTTTGATCGCGCACGACAAAGAATACTAGACGAGAGCCGACGACCAATCCATGGGCACAAATTTGATTTCTCGTACTCCTTAATTGCTTCGATACATGCCCTCCTACAGGCAGCGGGAATCTCATCGAGGCCATCCAAAAGCAATGTAAGACGCCCGCTCTTAAGCCATTTCGTTCCTAGCCAACGTGGTATATAGTTTAGTAATGTCTATTCGGCTCGTTGGTCAGCCAGCGAGACAACCGTTCCAAGACTGAAAGGACACCGCCATGAACGTCATTAGTCCTGACAAGGACGATCCGATTCGCTTCGCCGGCTCGGAGCTGGGCGCGGATTGCCACATCTGCGGATTCTTCCGCAACCCCGAGGAGGAGTATCATCTACTGTTGCCGTTTATCAAAGAAGGCTTTGAGCGCGGCGAAAAGGCATTCCATATCGTTGATCCCAAACTGCTTGATGATCACCTTCGGCGGTTAAATTCTGCCGGTATCAACGTGACGGAGGCAGAGAAAAGCGGTCAGCTGGAACTTTGCAATTGGACGCAAGTGTATCTCCCGGACGGCTACTTCGACCAGAATCGAATGCTCGCCCTATGGCGGGACGTGCTCGTGGCGGCCGGGCAGCGGGGTTTTTCCCGCACCCGCCTGGTATGCCACATGGAGTGGGCGCTGGAGGATCACGAAGGGGCGAGTGACCTGATCGAATACGAGGCGAAGTTCAGCCTGATGTACAAGGGCGGCCGCGACCCGGTCATCTGCACCTACGACCTCACCCGGTTCAGCGGGGACATTATCATGGGCGTCCTGCGGACTCATCCAATGGTGATCCTCGGCGGCGTGTTGCAGGTGAATCCCTTCTTCATTCCGCCGGAGCAGTTCTTGCAGGAGCTGCGCGAACGCCGCGTGCGCGATGGATTGCAGCCCGCGGCGAAGTGACGTGGCCAAATGACCCAAAAAACGGCCGACCAAGAGATCAGGCGGCTGCAAGGTTCTATCAATGACCTGATCAGCATCCAGGCGCTGCCCGCCATCTGGAACGGCCGGGAGTCAGGCCACATTGCCAGCACGTTGCTCGACGTGCTGGTGAGCATGCTGCGACTGGATTTCGCTTACGCGCGATTGAGCGATTCCATCAACGGATCGCCAGTGGAGTTCGTCCGATCGACACAACGTCGCACTGCCCCGCCGCAACCCCAGGAGATCGGCCGCGCGCTCGAGCGCTGGTTGACCAACCAGTCCGCCAACGCGCCTCTGGCCGTGCCGAATCCAGCGGGCGACGGCGAAGTCAGGATCGCGCCTCTCCGGCTCGGGCTTATGGATGAGATCGGCCTGCTGGTCGCCGGCTCGAAGCGGGCCGATTTTCCGACGCCGACCGAAACGCTTTTGCTGCGGGTGGCGGCGAATCAGGCGCTGGTCGCCTTGCAGGAAGCCCGGCAATTGCACGAGCAGAATCGCGCCGCGGAGGAACTCGAACGTCGCGTCGCGGACCGGACCGCACAACTGACCACAGTAAACGAAGCGTTGCGCGAGTCCGAAAAAAAGTACCGCACGCTCTTCGATTCGATTGACGAAGGTTTTTGCACTATCGAGGTGCTGTTCGACGGAAACGATAATCCGATTGATTATCGCTTCCTGGAAGTCAATCCGTCGTTTGAGAAACAGACGGGGATTCAAAACGCTCAAGGCAGAAGAATGCGCGAGATCGCCCCGCAGCACGAAGAGCACTGGTTTGAAATTTACGGCCGCATAGCCTTGACGGGCGAACCCGTACGCTTCGAAAACCAAGCCGCACACCTGCACCGTTGGTATGACGCTTATGCTTTCCGCGTCGGAGAACCAGGAGACAGAAAAGTCGCCATCCTTTTCAAGGATATCACGGAACGCAAGCAGGCGGAGGAGGAGCTGCGCCGCAGCGAGGGTTTCTTGGCCCAAGGAGAGAGGATAGGCCATATCGGTAGTTGGGGTTGGCATGTTGCCACGGGGTTGGTCTACTGGTCGAAGGAACAT
>DATNNZ010000154.1:0-15337 GCA_035601575.1 Chthoniobacterales bacterium | reverse complement strand
CCCAGGGCCAGAGAATAGCCGGTGCGCACCGCGATGATTCCGACCTCGAGCGCTAGTCCCGTAATGAAGAGCATCACTAGATCCAGACCCGCCTTGGCCAGGAGCTGCAGCGCTTTCGGCAAAAGCAACAATCCCAGGATCACCACGATGGTGACGAAAGCGACCAAAGTTCCTAGGATCGTGACGGGCCGCGCCTGGGGCCCTGCATTCATGTTAGCGAGGGAGGAGACAAAGGTCAGAACAATGACCGCAACAATGTCCTCCAGCACACTGATGCTCATGGCCAGGTTACCGGAGCGCTGGTGAAGCAAACCGGAGTCGTGCAACATCTTTCCGATCATTGCCGAGCTCGATGCAACCATCATGCTGGCAATGAAAATGGGTTGGCGGCCGGTTATGCCGAAAAGCGGAGTGAGAAAGCGGAAAGTGTTGAATACCAGTGCAGCCGATATGACGACGGCGACAGCGACACCGAGACCAAACCGCCGCATTTTGCTGATGCTCAAATCCAAACCGATCGAGAACATCAAGAAGGCCAGACCGAGTTGAGAAAGCGCCTCGATAGCGTGTGGATCCGTCACCAGCCCGAACCGCGATGCGTGCGGTCCAACCAGCAGACCGGCGGCCAAGAAACCGACAATGTTGGATAGCCCGATCCGCTGAAAAACGAACCCGACGATTCCGGCAATCACCAACACAATCGCGAGATCCTGGACGAGATCGTATCCGCTCATCAGGTCAGAATGCTAGGACGAAAGACTGGATTGAGCGATAACGGGATTGACTGATTCTTTCCGAAGTAGCTTTCATTAATGACCCATGAGCCTCACCTATACTGTCGAGCCAGACCCATCTTCGGCTGACACGAGCTGGGTTATAGATCGCCTAGTCGCCTTTAACGAGTCGAGGGCTGGATCCAGAAACGTGCGGAACTTTGGCATTTTCGCGCGCGATCAAGACGGTGAGCTCCTAGCCGGCTTACTCTGTACTTGTCATTGGAACTATCTTTTCGTGAGCGCCGTATTCGTGGACGAATCCCAGCGGGCCAAGGGTGTCGGGCGGGAACTGCTCTCAGCAGCAGAGAAGCTCGCGCTGCAGAACCGATGTGACGCCATCTATCTCGATACCTTCGATTTCCAGGCGCCCGGTTTTTACGAAAAGTTTCGGTTCCGGATTTTCGGCGACCTGAAGGATTATCCTCCCGGGCATATACGCTATTTTATGGTCAAGGATGTGACGGTCTCCTGATTGGGTCGGCATCTTTAGTCCGGCGATGCACGTAGATCTCCGGAATCAGGAGAACGATGGCGACTGCTGCCATTTGTCATTTGCTATTTGCTATCGCCCCAAAGGGGCGTCGTTATCGCCCCAAGGGGGCGTTACGTATCCTCGGACCAATATGTCATCGCCGAAGCGTTCGAATTTCGGTTCGATGAGCGAGACGGCCAATTCGTTAGCAGTTACACCAGATCCAGCGAGGCTCGGTTTGTCACCGGCCGTTAACATAGGCGCATAAAAGGACCAAAGCTCGTCGATCCGATTTTGGTCGAAGAGTTGACCAAGCACATTGCCACCGCCTTCGATCAGAAGCCGCGTCACCCCGCGACGACCTAACTCATCCAAAACTTCGTTCCAGGATCGATCGCGACAGACCATCGTGCGATCACGATAACGATCAGAAAACACGTGAGCGGTCGGCGGCAGGTTCCCAGAATGTGTCACCACCACTCGCCAGGGTTGGCGAGCTTGTCGGATGTTTCTGACCGTCAGCAGTGGATTATCAGATCGGATTGTCTCTGCACCAACCAGGATCGCGTGAACCGTCGAACGTAGTTGATGCGTTCGACGTCGCGCAGACTCGCCGGTCAACCATTGGCTCTCATTTGGCGGACGACTGATTCGGCCATCCAACGATTGAGCAATCTTAGCGATCACCCAAGGCCGTTTGGTCGTGATCCAGCGATTGAAACCCACGTTCAGCTCGGTGCATGCTCGGTCCAGGACACCCGCAGTGACCGAGATTCCCTCCTCTTGCAGGCGCTGCAATCCGCGTCCTTGATGTTTCGGGTTAGGATCGATAGCACCCACCACGACTCGGCGAATTCCAGACCGGATAATCGCTTCGGTACAAGGCGGAGTCCGACCGCTAGTTGAACATGGTTCCAAGGTCACGTAGAGGGTAGCGCCTTGGGCATGTTGGCTGGCAGGCAATCGCCGTAATGCTTCGATCTCGGCGTGAGGTCGACCAGCCCGTCGATGGTAGCCTCGAGCCAATAGTCTGCCATCTTTGACGATCACCGCTCCAACCGCCGGATTTGGATTTGTGGTACCCAATCCTTTCCGCGCTTCAACCAAGGCGATCCGCATCCAGGCCTGGTCATTTTTGGATTCAGAATTCATGGGGATGGAGGATTGCGTTAGGCGTTAGGCGCTCGGCGTTAGGCGGTAGGCGTTAGGCGGCGCGCTTTGTCTTCCCCGAAGGGGAAACAGGACAAGTTGGCGTGCGTATCAGGATTCCCTGTTCCACCTTTCACCTCTCACTTCTCACGATCGATATCCGCTACTCCTCGGCTAGCCCTCACAACTCAAAGAATTGTCGTAAACGGGCCAGGAAACTCTCTTTCGTTGCTCCGCTTGGCACGATTGGTTGATTGGTCCGGTACGCGTTGATCTCTGCTTCCAGTTCCGTTCGTCTTGCGGCCAACGTTTCACTCAAGGTTTCCGCTAAGCGCGGGTGTTGGAGCAAGAGAGCGCGCATTGCCGATTTTTCAATCTTCACCACCTCGCAGTCGGATTCCGCAATCACAGTAGCCGTACGAGGTTCTCCGGTCAGCAGCGAGATTTCACCGAAACAGTCACCCTGTCCGAGTCGACCAACTCGCACAAGTTCACCATTATGTTCCACTTTCACTTCCGCTGAGCCGTCAGCCAGGATATACATCGATTTGCCTGGCTTTCCCTGTTCGATGATCTTTTCTCCCGCTCCGAATCGCAAATGGATCGCTGATTTGCCCAGCTCCTCGAGCTCATCGGCCTGCATACCGATGAAAAGAGGTTGCAGGAGCAAAAGATTCGTTGCGACTCTTGTCTCCCGATCAGAATCGGTTGGTGTGTTCATTTCCACTAGGCGTATCGGGAAAGCGAACTCGATCTGCTGTCGATTCAACTCGTACCAGACGTTGGTGCGAACCCCGTCAACGATCTTGGGGTAACGGGCGGCGTCGTTCAACCAGAATCTGAGCTCGTAAGCGATCCCCGAATCGCCAAAATTCATTAAGAAAACGTATGGAGCTGGCTCTGCCAAAACACCGGCGGCGCTGCTGGCGGCCTTGAGCAGAGCCTGCTTCACCGTATTGGGAGGTACCGCATAAGGGATGCTTACGCTCACTCGCATGGCGTGCACACGGGTCGGTTGGTAGAGATTAACAATAGTCGCTTTGGCCAGTTGGTTATTAGGAATGTCAAACGTGACTGCGTCATTGTTCCGGAGGCGGGTCGAACGCCAATGAATCTCGACCACTTCCAAATGCTTCCCATCGACGATCAGCCAGTCTCCAACCCGGTAAGCCTTGCCCGCTTGCAGCCCGAGGCCGGCAAAAATATTTCCGAGCGTGTCCTGAAGGGCGAGACCGATAACGATAGCGATTAGTCCTGAACTCGCCAGAAGACTCGGAACGGTGACTTGGAAGAAAACTCCGAGCGCGACGAAAAGCGCCGTGATCGTGACGATGATAGCAACGATTTGGGGTAGGAACGATGGAATCCGCGCGCGCTCGCCCGGATAGCCGTACAGTGGCCAGAGGAAACGATAGAGTACGGCATTGAGCGGAAACGCTGCGGTAAAGACGGCAATGAGTCCGAGCGTGCGCGCTCCTGGTATTTGGATGTGAAGGATGAGTGCTGCAGTACCGATCGCTGCCGCTAGAATGAAGACTTGGTATGTCCAGCCCAAACGAATGTTCAACCGGCGTTTGCAGAGTCGGCCGACCAGGAGACCAACTAAATAAATGCCGGCGGCTACCAAAAAGAGTAGCAGTTCAGGGGTGGCCGCGTTGAGGAAAGAACGGAGCTGCTGCATTAATCACCTACGGGAATAGATCCGACGTTTAGCTTGAGGAGAATCTAAATGCGAACTCAAATCACCGGTCCAGAGCGATCCGCCCAAAAGATGGAACTGCTATCCAGGCTGCCCATTTCGCCCTGGGTCTTTCGCGATCCCCTTCAATTCTTTGCGGATCTGCAGACCGGTAGCGAACCCATTGCGACCCTGCGAATCGCCGGAACAAAGGTCTTTTATTTGCGAGAACCCGATCTGGTTCGTGAATTGTTGGTCATGTTCGCCTCCGATTTTCATAAGAGCCGAGGATTGGAGCGCGCGAAAGCGCTGCTGGGCGAAGGTTTACTCACCAGTGAAGGCGAGCTTCACCGGCAGCAGCGAAAACTGATCCAACCGATTTTTCACCACGGTAATTTGAAGGAAATCGCCGCGATCATGCAAGAACGCGCTCGCCAACGCGCGGAGAGCTGGAAAGCCGGCCAGACATTGAATCTCAACCAGGAAATGCACGCGCTTACTCTGGTGATCGTCGGGGAAGCGCTCTTTGGCACGGAAGTAGGTGATCGGACCGACCGTGTCTCGCAGTTGATGGAGACGGTCATGGAGACTTTCTTTCTGTTCATGAGTCCGCTGGCGTCGATCTTCGAGTTTTTTGGACATCCCAAACTGAGACGAGCAGCAAAAGCTCGACACGAGCTGAGCGCAATCGTCCAGACCATGATCGACGAGCGCCGCAAAACGAATCACTCGCGCAAAGATCTGTTGACGCTTCTCTTCGCTGCTCAAGATCCGGAGACCGGGCTTGGCATGTCGGACGAGCAATTGCGGGACGAAGTTATGACCTTATTTTTGGCCGGACACGAAACCACCGCCAACGCTTTGGCCTGGACGATCTATCTGCTTACCCAACATCCGGAAATCGCCGAGCGGGTCGCCAAAGAAGTGAGCTCTGCGCCTGCATCGCCGAAAGCCGAGCTTGCCTCAAATCCCGAGGCGGCTCGTCGGTCCACTGATCTTGCAGAACCAGAGTTTGGGATCAACCAGGACACCTTGCTATCCCAGGTCATCCGGGAATCCCTGCGCCTTTATCCGCCGGTTTGGGCTGTCGGCCGGCGAGCGACGCATGATCTGCAAATCGGAGGAACCAACATAACCAAAGGTGCGATTGTTCTGGCTTGCCAGTGGGCCCTGCACCGCTCCGACCGATATTTTGCGAACCCGACCGAATTCGATCCGGATCGTTGGACGCCGGAATTTCAACGCACCCTGCCGAAATATGCTTTCTTCCCGTTTGGCGGTGGACCAAGATCCTGCATTGGTGAAGGCTTCGCCTGGATGGAGCTTGGGATTGTGCTGACTGAAATTTTGCGCCGTTGGCGATTTGAAATAGTTCCAGGCCAAACAGTGAAACCGAAAGCATCGATGACATTGCGCCCCGAAAGGCCGATCCAGGTGACCCTGCGCGCACTCGATCCCTGATGACGGAGAGGAGGTGCTTGCGCCTCCCGGGAATTACCGATGACGGAACGCCCAGGGAATGTGAAATAAAGGCGAGTAGCGCTGAAGGCGCGGCGGAAATCGTTGTTCTATTGTCGCGAGCAATGTGGGGCAAATTCACCTAACCCAAAACCGTTTGACACGCTATCTCTCGGGCTTGAGCGGTTCTCAAAATCCACCAAGCCTTCAGCGCTGAACCGCTATGCGGACGTTTGCCTGGGCCTGACAGCCCAGCCTACAATCTTTTCTGCGCTTCGCGCCTTTCCCCCGCGCCCAATGTCCATTATCACGCTTAGACCCGCCTGCCGAACGCCGAGCGCCGAACGCCTCATGCCTTCTCAAATTTCGTCCAAACGGCGCCGTTCTTCGCGCTTTTAACTGCGGTTGCGATGAACGCCATGCCCTTGACTCCATCATCGACGTTAGGATAATCAACATCGGTCGGGATCGGTTTACCGGCAACCTCCGCTTCAATCGCGCGTGCAGCTTCCAGGTAAATGTTCGCGAACGCCTCGATGAAGGCTTCCGGATGGCCAAACGGCAGTCGGGTAAACTTTTTGGCAACTTCGCTAACGTAATCGTTGCCGCGGCGAACAATCTTGCGCGGCGCGTCAGGATATTTCACGATCAGCTCGTTCGGTTGTTCCTGATGCCATTCTAACGAGGCTTTGGTTCCGTATACTCGAATATTGAGATCGTTCTCTTCGCCAACAGAAATCTGAGAAGCGCAAAGCACACCCTTAGCGCCGCCCCGGTAGCGGAGCAGCAGGTTGCCGTCATCTTCGAGTCTTCGTCCAGGGACGAAAGTGGTAAATTCCGCGCAAAGCTCTTCGATCTCCAGACCGGTGATGTAGCGTCCCAAATTTTCCGCGTGAGTACCGATGTCGCCAATCGCGCTGGACGCTCCAGCCTTGCTCGGATCAGTGCGCCATGCGGCTCCTTTTTTACCTTCGGCATCAATCGGCTGAATCAGCCAGCCCTGCGGATATTCAGCAACTACCTTCAAGATTTTTCCCAGCTCCCCCTTGCGAACCATCTCCCGCGCTTCTTTGACCATCGGATAACCGGTGTAGTTATGGGTGAGCGCGAACACTTTTCCCGTCTTCTTGACCAGATCGCGGAGCTGGATTGCTTCGGCGAGGTCAAAGGTCATCGGCTTATCGCAAACCACGTTAAATCCTGCTTCCAGGAAGGTCTTCGCCACTGGGAAATGCGCGTGGTTCGGCGTAACAATGGAGACGAAGTCGATACGCTCATTTTTTGGTAGGCCGGCTTCGGCCTTCGCCATGGTTTCATAATCTGGATAGACCCGTTTCGGATCGAGTCCGAGATCTTCGCCGGAAAGCCGCGACTTTTCAGCATTGGTCGAAAAAGCACCGGCCACCAGAGCAATTTTGCCGTCGAGCCAGGCCGCCATTCGATGAACGGCGCCGATGAATGCATCCCGTCCCCCACCGACCATTCCCATTTTCAGTTTACGCGTCATAGCTGTTTTCCTGGTTCTTATTTCTCGCGCTCAAAGGCTGCATCGAAAGCCTGTCGGCTCGGCGTGAAGTCGTATGATTTCACATTTCGACACGATTCCGACCCGCCGTGTACGCGATCCATTCGGATATCTTCCCACTCGATCGAAAGCGGGCCGTTGTAGCCGATATCGTTAAGGGCAACAATGATATCCTCAAAACGAACATCGCCGTGACCGATTGATCGGAAATCCCAGTATCGGCGGGCATCGCCAAAATCAGTGTGTCCGCCGAAGACCCCGACATCGCCATTACCGTGACCCCACCACGCATCTTTCATGTGGCAGTGGTAAATCCGGTCTTTGAATTCGCGAATAAACTTCACGTAGTCAACGCCCTGGTAGCCAAGATGCGACGGATCGTAATTAAATCCAAAGCGCCGATGATTCTTCACCGCATCCAGGGCCCGATGAGCCGAGCCGATATCAAAAGCGATCTCGGTCGGGTGAACTTCCAACGCGAAGTTCACATCCACGGCGTCAAACGCGTCCAAAATAGGGATAAACCGTTTAGCAAAGTCATCATACCCCTTTTGCAGAAACACCTGACTCGTTGGCGGGAAAGCGTAGCAGGCATGCCAGATGCTCGATCCGCTAAATCCATTTACGACAGCAGGAAAGTCGATGTCTTTGCGCGGCTTGGAATCGATGAAGTTTCGGCAGGCTTTGGCGCTCTTCTTCAGGTTTTCCGCGGCCCGCTGACGAACGCCTTCAGGGTCGCCGTTGCCCCAGATCTCAGGCGAAAGAATCGCTTTGTGTCGTTCATCGATTAAGTCGCAAACCGCCTGTCCAACCAAGTGGTTCGAGACTGAGAATGCCGTCAGCCCGTTATCGGTCAGAATCTTCCATTGTTCCTGGCAATACTGTTTAGATTCAGCTGCGGCGTTGACATCGAAGTGGTCGCCCCAACAGGCGAGTTCTAGCCCGTCGAAGCCCATATTCTTAGCCAGGGGCGCGAGTTCTTTGAGGGGTAGGTCGGCCCATTGGCCGGTAAACAAGGTTACTGGTCTTGCCATGATAATTGAGGGATTTGGAGGATCGCGCCCGTTTCCGTGGAAGGAATGGGCGCACCAAGTGTGATGACCATAGCAAATAGCCAATAGCTAATGGGCGGCAACTTCTTAATATGGAATTCTTTCGGACCTTAAAAAAAATCAAGCGGGGCGGATCGCTTTAAAAAAACGTGACCCAGCACCTCGTACTGGGCGACTTTCGTTCGCTTCCTAGTGGAAGCGAGCCTCAATGATGGAGAAGTCATCATCGAGTCGAGGCGATCCGCGCACGTGCCGAACGTGATTTAGCAGTTCATCCATCAGGCTTCCTTCCCGTTCGCCCAGGACCGCCAGATGCGCGATGCAACCAGCGAGGTTCCACAGCTCACGTCCCTCGCGAAAGATTTCAAAGACGCCATCGCTGAAGATTAATAGGCGCGCACCAGCCGGGATATGGCACGACTGAGCTGGGAAATCTACGCCACGAAGCACGCCCATCATCAATCCCTCTGAAGTCAGAACGATTGGATTCGGCTGGCCAGGAACAAGCACAATGGAGGGATGATGTCCTCCGCCGGCCCAAGTCATTGTCCGGGCCGCGACCTGGTAAACCCCATACCAGATCGTAAAGTATTTACTTCCGTGCTGCTGTCCTTGGAATGCCTCATTCAGCTTAGCCAGTACTTGGTCGGGTCTCCTCATGTCGGCGCCCGGTAATGCGCCCGCGCGTATCACGTTGGTCACGGTGACCGATAGGAGGGCGGAATCCAGCCCGTGTCCGGTGACGTCGATAAGGTGGAGGGCGAGGTGATCATCGTCCACCCAGTGAAACCCGATGGTATCGCCGCCGAGGGTGGAAGCGGGGATGTAGCGCCAGTCAACCGAGACCAAGCCGTCCATCGGCGGAGGGATGCAGTCGCGCACATATTTGATGCCGGCGGCGAATTCCGCGCGCATGCGCTGATTGCCGAGATTCTCAATTAAGGCGGCGGCGTCCACGAGATCGGGCATCGTGAAGCCCTCGGTAAACATACTGTGCGCAGCACTGACGGCCTTGAGCGCCTCTTCCCGGCGGCCTTGCTTCTGCCAAAGCTGCGCGAGGCTCGTCGTGGCGCGCAGTTTCCACGCTTTGCTCTGGTGGCGATCGGCCGATTCCACGGCGCGACGGAAGCATTCCTCAGCTGCGGTTTGATGGTCTGACTCGGCCAAGAGCAATTCGCCCTTGAGTCGATGCAACTCTGGTTCCTGAAACCGCTCGTCGTTTTTTTCGACTAGAGAGAGCGCCTCGTCTAGAGCGGTGTGCGCTTCATCGAATCTGCCTGTCTGTGTGCAGGCATCCGCCAGCATGCTGAGGTAATAGGGGAGCGCCAGTTCGGCGCCGGTACCTCGATAAGCGTCGAGACCCTTTTGGAGCAGGCGGAGCCCTTGCTCCAACCGGCCCTGCAGGAGTAAGCCGCCCGCGGCGTAGAGCGTGCCCGACGCATGCCAGAAAAGAAACCCTTGCTCGGTCGCAATCCGCATTTGCTCTTCACCGGACGCATGCGTTTGGACTCCGAGCCGGCAATGCTGGTGGAGCCAACCGGTGTGATGTAACGTGTATTCGAGGCTAAAGGGCTGGTTGATCGCGCGCGCGAGTTCCAGAGTCTCGCGGTTGAGTTGCAGCGCTTGGTCCGGAAAACCGAGGTGCCACATGGCCAGCGCCAGATAGCAACGGTGAGTAACGCCAGCATCTTCGCCGACCAGCGCAGCCCAGAAAGCGGTGCGCTCGCGGTCGTCAAAGTCGGCGATAGCCCGCGCACAACAGTCGCGAACACCGGCAAAATCACCGCGATACAGTCGCGTCACGCCTCTGAGAAAAAGAGCTTCCATGAGGATGCCGGGATCGTTCAGCCGTTCGCCAAACGCGATCGCTTCCTCAGCGAGATCGGTGCAGATGCGAAAGTCGCCCCGCACAATATGAAACGCGAAATTTCCCCACATGATCGCGAAGACCTGTGGCGTTTGCCCCACTCGTTCGCACAACGCGTGAGCGCGACGGAAAATCGGACCGACTTCCGGCGCGGCATAGCCTCGCCACGCGATGTAGGCGGTGCCTAGCGGACCGAGAAATTCCAATTCGCGGGCATCGCGTTCGGACGATGAGTCGAGCGTTTCGAGCAGCTTCAGACCTTTGGTCAAATGGCTGATCGCCTCGACGTTGGCGAATCGGTTGCGCGACCGTAACCCCGCCTTTAAGCAATACGCGACCGCCTTCTCAGTGATGCCGGCTTCATTAAAATGCTCCGCGAGCAGTTCAGGCTGTGTCTCCGCCGAATTGGTAAACCGCGTTTCTATGACCTCCGCGATCCGTCGATGGAATTGCTGACGATTCGGCTTTTCGATTGCACCGTACAGCGCTTCCTCCAGCAGCGTGTGCTTAAAAACATAAGTGCCGGGTGGCGGCTGACCTTGCTTGTAGAGAATCCCGGCTGAAACCAGCTTGGCTAACTCGGACCGAAGCGTCGGTTCGTCGACACTCGCGACCGCGGCGAGCAATTCGTAGTCAAACTGTCGCCCGAGCGTGGCGGCGAGCTGCGCTACCTCGAGATTGCTCGACATGCGATCAAGCCGAGCGATCACAAGATCCTGCAGCGTCGCAGGTATTGTTCTTGCGCTCCCCGCCGCGTCTGGGTTGGAGACGTTGCCGACGCACTCGAATACAGCTGACTCGCGGACCATCCGGGTAAACTCTTCGACCAGAAGCGGTACGCCGCCGGTGCGTAGGTAGATTTGCGCAACCAAAGATTCCGGTAATGGGCCGCCTGAATCCCTGCGCATCCATTCCGCTACTTGCCGGCGCGTCAGACGATTGAGCGCGAGGATAGTTTGATGGGCCGTTGCCGGCCACGGGATTTTGAATTCCGGGCGGAAGGTGAGCACCGTGAGGATTCGATCGTGCGGACCCTCGCTGATGAACTGCCCGAGGAACTCGAGACTCGACGCGTCGCTCCAATGCAAGTCCTCTACCACGAATAGGACTGGCCGCTTCGCTGAGTATGCCTGCAACCATTGGCGTAGCACGCGAAATGTCTCTTCGCGCTCCCGGGCGGGGGTTAGGCCAGCCGCGAAATATCGTTCGTCCAAGGGGAGAAAGAGCAGTTTGGCAAAGAGTGCAATAGATTCCCGGCGGCCCAGACCGCAATCCTCCAAATGTCGTGCCAGTCGGTCGAAGCGGACCGTCGGTGATTCATCGCGGCCAAACCCGAGGAAGCGCTCCATAAATTCGGACACCGGGAAGAGTTCCGAGTTCTGGAAATGTTGCGAGCAACGCCATTCGATGACCGGCGATTCCTGGTCGCACGCCGCAGTCGTGGAGTCGCTGGTTATTGCTGGGGAAGTTACCTCGTCCTGTACAAGTTGTGTGATCGTCTGCACCAGGCGCGACTTGCCCAAGCCCGCTTCTCCCACCACGAGGACGATTTGGCCCATTCCCTCTTGGGCCTGCTCCCACCGATCTTTCAGTAAACTGAACTCGGTATCGCGACCCGTCAGGGGTGTAAGCGCGATCGGTGCAGTCGTTTCGAACTCATCCCGAGCAACCGGCCCAGAACTCGTGACCGACTCCCCGGCGCATCCTTGGGGATTCGATCGACCAGCAAGCTTGACGGGGTTCACGAGTTTCTCCTCTCGACGCAGCGGAACGTGCAACTGAAATTGAGCTCCGTTTCCATTTGCCAGTCACTACCAACAGACTCTTTTTGCGGACCGGTCCCACGCTCGCCAAACGTCGTCGGGACTCATAGCCGGATCGATTTTGGGAGGGTCACGCGCGATTGTCGACTTCTTTGTGAAATAACGGACAGCCCTTCACAGCCGCGGGTCAACTTGGCCCGGTTTAGCGTTCATAAGGACCATTGGTGGAGGCTTGACCTTTGTCGTTATGCAGCCGAATTGGAGGCCAAAGCATGTCGCTCAAACGAATTTGCGCCGTTTTGTTGTCGAGCAGCTTACTGCTTTTTAGCGCCTGCACTCACGTCGGAACCAAGGTCGGAAATATTTCCAAAGGAGGATTTACGACCGTCGTTCTCGATGCCGGTCACGGAGGAAAAGACAACGGTGGAACCAGCCGGAGAGGCTCAAACCCGTTTCAATTCGAGAAGAATTTGACCCTCGATACCGCCAAGCGGGTTCGCGATCTGCTTCGCCGTTCTGGTTTCAGAGTTGTCATGATGCGTGACGGCGATTATTTCGTCGAATTAGATGATCGCGTCGCCCGGGCAAACAGGGAAGGTAGCAACGCTATCCTCGTCAGCATCCATTACAACGCGACAGCAAATTCCTCGGCCGACGGCGCAGAAACCTATTTTTGGCGAGCCGATAGTCACGGACTCGCGACTCGGATCGAATCGCACCTGGTGAGCGCAACCGGTGAACACTATGGTGGCGTGATTCGTCGCCGTCTCCGGCTTACTCGGAATCCCGACATTCGTTGCGTGCTTTGCGAATGCGCGTACCTGACCAATGCCCAGGAAAATGCCCGAGTGGCCGATTCCAACGCTCGCCAACGGATTGCGGAAGGGATCGCCACTGGCATCGTGGAGCAATCGCGGCTGGACGATGAGGGCATTCCTTCCGTACCGGAAATCTGGGCGCCCCTTTCCCGGGCGGAAGATGCGCGGGGCAGCGGACACGGTTCTCATCGGCACCGGTCGAAGAAATCATAGCGGTCGTATCGGGACAACGCACGGGAACGCCGAACGCCGAACGCCAAACGCTACCGACGTTCCCATGCGTTCCCGGCGCTTCCATATCAAGCTGGCTTTCCGATCGATTCGAGCTAATGTCGCTTGCTCGCTGGTCCAAATCTCTATTTAACAAACACAATGTTTTCTCGATTCCCTTTCAACAGAGTCGATTGGCTCGTCAGTTCATTCCTCATTGGTACTCTGTTCCTTTCGCTTACGGCGGTGCCTTTATACCTCTATTTCTTCGGAATCGACTGGTTCCAGATTGCGCTCTTCTTTGTCATGCTTTGTGCCTGCGGCTTTTCCATCACCCTAGGTTATCATCGGCTCTTTTCTCATCTCACCTTCAAGGCTCACTGGCTTGTCCGGCTTTTTACCGTGGTTTTCGGTGCTGGAGCGTTTGAAAATTCCGTCCTCCTCTGGGCCTGCGAACATCGCAGCCACCACAAGCATGTCGATCACGACGAAGATCCCTATTCGATCTCTAAGGGCCTATTTTACGCACACATTGGGTGGCTGATGTTCAAGCTGAAGCCAGAACCCAATTTCGATAATGTCGCGGATCTGAAAAAGGATCCACTCTTGGTTTGGCAGGATCGGCACATTCATCTGCTCGCCGTCTTGGTTGCGTTCGCACTGCCTGCGACCGTCGGCTTTGCCTGGGGCGGCTGGAAAGCGGCGCTCGGCGCTTTCCTGGTTGCTGGAGTGCTACGCGTCGTCGTGCTGCAACACGCCACTTTTTGTATCAATTCGCTGTGTCATTACATAGGCGAACAGCCGTACTCTTCGAAATGCAGCGCCCGGGATTCATGGCTCATGGCCATTGTTACCCTAGGCGAAGGGTACCATAACTATCACCACGAATTTCAATACGACTACCGCAACGGAGTAAAGCCATGGCAGATCGATCCCACCAAGTGGATCATTTGGACGCTGTCCAAGGTTGGTCTGGCCAAACAACTTCGCCGGGTGCCCACCGAAAAAATCGTGCTTTGCGAACTCGCTGAGGCCCAACGCCAACTGGAAAGAAGGCTTGCCAGCCCCAGCCTCTCGGCCGCCGCGGCCGCCTATATCGCAGACAGCTACCACCGTTTGCAAGCTGCTGCCCACGAATGGACGGAACATCGAGCCAAGCAGATCGAAGTGACCCGAGAGATGCTGGCTGATCTCCAGCGTGAAATCCGTGCAGCGCTGAGCGTTCTTCGACATCCGATCGCCTGCGAAGGTCTGTAAACTGAATAAGAACAAAGGGCTGAGCCGGCCCTGATCTCGAGGATAAGAGAAATGGCCTGAGGCGGTGTTTGCCTGAGCCCGGTTTGCAGCTATTGTATACTTTCCCTAAATGGGGGCGTACTGGTTTCGACTTGAGGTCTGAAGACCGGACGGCATGCCGAGGACGACTCGTTGGCCTCGTTAAAAACCGAGTCAAAAAATCAACAGCCAACCAAGAATTGGCCCTCGCGGCTTAATTGACCGTGACGCTTCCAGCTGGACGCCTGCTAAGGCTGGGAGCGACGACAGCAGGCTGGTCTGATGGCGGAGCGGCCGCGCCGGAGGACGAGAAAAATCTCGTGGACGCAAGGGTAAGGCAGGCAGCTGACCGGCTCGCCTTGCTCTACTAGCGGTCAGATAAGCATGTAGAGGTTCGGTTTGACGGTCTTAAGGACAGGGGTTCAACTCCCCTCGCCTCCACCTCTTGATTCTGAAGGACTTAGGTGGAGAGTCGCGTGCCAAAACCGGTTGAAATGATAACAAACTGATAACAAGTCTCTCAACTTCTCATCAAATCTCTGTAGGTCGCAGACGAACGCCCGCATCCAGCGTTGTCCGTGGGCCTTACCATGATTGGAGTCAGTTGATACCCGATGCCAACCCCCGCAGGCAAGATCTGGCTTAGGCGACTTCTCGAGGCTGATTAATTAGAGCCACGACGCCCACGCTTCCCGAGTGAGCGGAACTTCCGAGCCTCTGCTTTTTTGCGAATGCTTACCACCCGCTTTTTGGCGTCCTTTGCCAGCGCATCAAGCACGGCACCGAGAGTGCGGCT
The DNA here is from genome assembly GCA_035601575.1 of Chthoniobacterales bacterium. Classification (GTDB taxonomy): domain Bacteria; phylum Verrucomicrobiota; class Verrucomicrobiia; order Chthoniobacterales; family JAFAMB01; genus DASTDH01. Next base: position 498 of record DATNNZ010000154.1, on the reverse strand, counting down.
CGGTTTCATTTCTTCTATTAACTCGGCTAATAGTGCTTTCCGATGCTTCTGCCGATAATCCTCTTTGAGGATCTGCTGGAAGTGATTAAGCATCTCCTCATCGGAGTACTCCGCATAGATCATGCCCTCGATGCCCATCATCAGGAATGGATCAATGAAATCCAAATCGTGGTTCTTTTTCATTTCCAATTTAGCCTCGCTTGCTCTGCTCGGGATAGCCCGCCTCCGACAATGGCCAACTCTGCTCACTCACAAAGCCATCGATCTGCCCAATGAGCGTTCCCGTTCCACTGTAGAGGTCGTTGCCATTCACTCGCAAGGTCTTGGATTAGTTCCTCAATGGCTGCCTCGGCTAATTCCCGATTGGCATAGGAGAAAGCGGTTGCTGCGGTGACCACGAGCACAACATGATAGTCATCCTCAGGCCTTATCCATCAGCTGGCCTGCGCTTCTCTGCCTCGATTTCCCTCAATCGGAGATCCGCTTATCTCAGCAGTC
>DATNNZ010000153.1:0-34763 GCA_035601575.1 Chthoniobacterales bacterium | reverse complement strand
GAATGAATCGGCGATTGAGTGGAGTATGGAAACTCAGAAATTAATTCATACCAAGCCTCCATTGCCACCATTCACCCATGAAACTGCCGTGCTGAAGGTTCGCTTGGCGGAAGATGCCTGGAATTCTCGTGATCCTGAAAGAGTAGCTTTGGCCTACACGCCGAACTCCCGGTGGAGAAACCGTTTTGAATTCGTGAATGGAAGGCAAGAAATCGTCGCGTTTCTTACCCGCAAATGGGCAAAAGAAATAGACTACCGACTGATCAAAGAGCTTTGGGCTTTCACTGGCAATCACATCGCCGTGCGCTTTGCCTACGAGTGGCACGATGATTCCGGAAACTGGTTTCGCTCATATGGCAATGAGAATTGGGAATTCGATAATGACGGGTTCATGGGCCTAAGGCTGGCAAGTATAAACGATCTTCCGATTAAGAAAACGGAGCGTAAGTATCATTGGCCGTTGGGACGTCGGCCGGATGACCATCCCGGACTAAGCGATCTCGGCTTTTAGCTGGACGTTCGTCCAGCTGTTTCGCAGGCGTTTTGGAGCCCTGGGGAAGGATTGATTGGCCCAATCGATATGATTGAGTCAACGATTACGTCAGTTCAGACAAAAATTGGCTTATCTTGACTCTAGCGGGCTTTAGTGACTCTGATCAAACGCTAGATTAGGGCTAGATTCCTCAGCGCTTTGGTAAATCATCGAATCTTAAAGCAATGATGACCGTCGGTTTCGTCATTGACCGATCAAAACCAGCCGCTTTCATGACGTTTGACTTTGACCAGGTACCGGATCGCCGAAATTCCGATTCGATAAAGTGGCAGACGTACGGAAATAAAGACGTCGTGCCGATGTGGATCGCAGATATGGATTTCCCTTCGCCGCCGCCAATCATTGAGGCCATTCGGCAGCGCGTTGAACATGGCATATTCGGTTACGCGCAACCACTGGCGTCAACGATTGAATCTGTGGTCGCCATGCTGGAGGAACGGCACCAATGGAAAATCGATCCGAGCTGGATAGTCTGGTTGCCGGGGTTGGTTATCGGCTTGAATGTTGCCGCAAGAGCTTGCGCGGAGCCTGGTGAAGAGATTCTTCATTTTACTCCGAGTTTGCCCCCGATCATCGACGCACCAACGAATGGAGATCGCATTTCGCGCACTGTTCCTCTGGTTCTGGATTCCAAAAATAACAGTTGGGAAATCGACTGGGCCGCCTTGGAGGCTGCTGTTACGCCAAGCACACGGGGTTTGTTTCTTTGCCACCCGCACAACCCAATCGGTCGAGTTTGGCGACGTGACGAACTGAACCTCATTGGAGAATTTTGCCTTCGTCACAATCTTTATTTATGTTCGGACGAAGTTCATTGCGATCTGATTCTTGATCCGGCGTTGACTCATTGTCCTGCTGGTATGCTCGATTCGCGTTTGGCCAACAGAACCATTACGCTTATTTCGCCGAGCAAAACCTACAATCTGGCGGGCCTCGGTACATCCCTTGCAATCATTCCAAATGATGCACTGAGAGGGCGTTTTGTTCGTGCGATGAGCGGAGTGGCTGCAGTGACTGACCCAATTGGTTATGTCGCCTGTGAAGCGGCCTATCGCGATTGCGAACCCTGGCGGAAGGAGCTGGTCGGATATCTGCGATCGAATCGAGACTATCTCGTCAAGCTTGTACATACCGAACTGCCGATCATTAAGATCGAAGCGCCGATTGAGGCTACTTATTTGGCGTGGCTTAACGTTCGCGAACTTCACCTCGGAAATCCAGCGGCCCATTTTATCAAACACGGCGTCGCCCTAAATGACGGTACTCCGTTCGGCGCGCCCAAGGGTGAGTATGTCCGTCTTAATTTTGCGTGTTCACGCGCGACACTGACTGAAGGTCTCACTCGGTTGAAAAGCGCGATCTCCAGTCTGTGATTCTTGATAGCTCGCTTTGGAGCGTCCGATCAAACCGGTGGCGGATTGCGCTCGGTAAAGCCGCGCTGGTGAAAATAAGGGTAGACCAGGGGCCTCGCACTAGCGGCATCCAGTTTGGCGATTTGTTCGGGTGCCAAATTCCAACCCACCGCATCCAGGTTCTGGCGTAATTGCTTCTCGTCCCGCGCCCCAATGATGATGTTGGCCACCGTCGGTCTCTTGAGCAACCAGTTGAGGGCGATCTGCGGTACGGTCTTCCCGGTCTCCGCAGCAATTTTGTCGAGGGCATCCACCACGCGATAGAGATACTCGTCATCGGCTGGCGGAGCTCCATCAGCCACTGCTTGATTGTGGAGCCGGCTGACTTCCGGTAGGGGTTGGCCGCGTCGGATCTTTCCGGTGAGCCGAGCCCAACCGAGCGGACTCCAAACGACCGCGCCGACCTTTTGATCCAGGCCGAGCGGCATCAATTCCCATTCGTACTCTCGTCCGATCAACGAGTAATACGCTTGATGCGCTACGTACCGCGCGAGTCCGTATTTCTCTGAGACAGCGAGCGATTTCATCAAATGCCAGCCGGAAAAATTGGAACAGCCGATGTAGCGGATCTTACCGGCCTGAACTAAGTCATCAAGGACGGTGAGCGTTTCCTCGACTGGAGTCATCGCATCGAAGCCATGCAATTGGAAAAGGTCAATGTAGTCGGTGCCGAGACGGCGCAGGCTACCTTCCACCGACCGGATGAGATGGTACCGTGACGAACCGACATCGTTTGGTCCATCGCCCCAACGGAAGGTCGCCTTAGTTGAAATAATCACCTGATCCCGCCGCCCGGCAATCGCTTTGCCGAGAATTTCTTCGGCTGCACCGACCGAGTAAACGTCCGCGCTATCGAACATGTTGAGCCCGTTTTCCAGGCAGATATCGACCAGGAGCGTGGCATGTTTTACGTCGCTAGCGCCCCAGGCGCGGAAAAATTCGTTTCCAGCGCCAAATGTCCCTGTGCCGAGACTCAGGACCGGCACTTTAAATCCGGAACCGCCCAATTGTCTGAATTCCATGCGTGTTGATGTCGTTTAAAGTTGGGTACGCCAAACCGAACCAAGTTCCATTGTTTGCTCTCTATCGAGTGTCCATGGTTGGAGCGTCAATGGCTTTATCTTCCGTTTCTCGTCTGAGGGATTTTTTTTTTGTGGTGCGGCACAATTCGCTAACTTGCGATGCCATCTGGGGATACGTCTTTGCCAGTGTCTATCTGGGGCCACTAAAGAAATCACTAACGTCATGAGATAAGAAAACGTTCCAGTTCTGCGAAAAACGCATTTGGCTCTTCCAGCCACGGCAAGTGACCGCTTTCCTCAAAGATCACTAACTGAGATTGAGGGATGCGCTCGTGCAGCCGCTCAGATAAGGCCACAGGACAAATATAATCATGTCTGCCTACCATGATGAGTACCTTCGCCCTTATTACGCCTAACGATTTGATCTGATCAATTGGAAAAGCTGCGTCGGCCGCATATTGAGAGGTGAAGGCATATGATGAGATGGGTCCGGAAAGCTGCTCCTGGGCCAGAGGAAGCGACTTCTCCGGGCTGTGAAGGAAGAGTGGCAGAACCTGTGCGATAAATGCTTCGAGGCTTTCATCACTCGTAGCAGGGTTCATTTGTCCGGTGAAAAATGTGGACACAGTTCTCGTCGCCTCCTTAAAACGGGGATCAGCGGCTCTGTTCTGGAGGATTCTTTGCGTATCGGCATCCGCGCTCAAGCCAAGCACCTGGCTGTCAATGAGCACCAGCTTGCTCACTCGGTCGGGATAGCGAGCCGCACAGGCCAGAGCAATGGCGCCAGAGTTCGAGTGGCCTAGAATGCTGATTTCGGAGAGGCCGAGATGCACTCGCAGTGCTTCGAGATCATTCGCCATATCGACGCTTCCCATGTGCATCGGATCGGCCGGACGACCTGAGAGACCACTACCTCGGGTATCGATAAAGACGAGTCTAAGATGCTTCGCCAGCGAGCTGAATGCGCGCTGCAAGTAGGCGGAAGCTACTCCCCAGCCCGGAGACACAAGAAACAGCACAGGGCCGTCGCCGATAGTCCGATAATGAATATCGACTCCATTCAATCTGACTGTGTGATCGTCCATGAGGCGGCGCTCTTCAGTTTTGTTCCTGTTCCTTTTGTACCAGCATTCGGTCTCCTGGGCTGCTCAAGAGCTGAGCTCTAACCTTTCGTAGCGCGCTCTGCAAATGGTTGGTGTCGATTCGGTAGGATACGATGTCTATGCCGTGAAAGTTCTGCCCAGTCCCAAAGCGGCGAGTTTCTGCCGATACGTAATGGAACTGCGGTCAGCCCGGATATGCACTTCCTCCTGAAGATCAATTGGCAAATCTTCAGGATATTGTTGTTCTACAATTATTTTATCCTCCGCGAAGACTTGGTGATTAAAATCGAGCGTGTCGTGCAACGGCGCATCCTTATCGAAATTGCGGCAGATCGGCACAAACACACGTGTCTTCCGAGCCGAGACTGGACAGGCTGCGTTGAGAATATGCAGCCGACCATCCTTCGGAAAAAAGACTGATAATTTCGCTGTGAAGGGCAAAAAAACGTCGAACAACCGACGCCACTTGAACCCAGGTGGATTAAGATGCTCGAGGTGCTTTGGATAGTTGCTGACCGTACTTAAGTAATCTGCCTGAAACCCATTTGATGTCGGTGTCACCTCGTAAGTTGGTACTTCCGGATTGGTGCGGTCTCCAAAAGTTTCGACATGCACAAAAGCGAAGTGACCAACATCCAGGAATCCTTCGATCTGGCGTCCGGCTGAAGCCTCCAATTCGATGCTGTTTGGAAGCACCTGTAGATAATCGGGGTCGAACCATTCATCGAATTCGGGCAAGTTCTTCGGTCCATCATTGACCAATCGGCTCCACACTAATCCATATCGCTCCTGCGTCGGATAGGTCTGCAGCTTTAGCTTGGGAGGAATTGCCGCACCCGGATGTGCCGGTATGCATACGCAACGACCCTCGTCATCGTAGCGGAATCCATGATAGGCACAGACAAGCGTGTCTCCTTCCAAGAACCCCATGCTCAAAGGAATACCGCGGTGCAGGCAAAGATCGCGTGCCGCAGTCACCTTCCCGTTGGCCAGCCGGTAGAGCACAAGACGTTCATCAAGAAGTTGTGCAGCAATCGGTTTTTCTGCCACCTCATGAGAGAAGGCTACGGGATACCAATATGGAGCGAGTGCGGTCCAGTCCGATTCGGAAAAAGTGCATCGCCTCAAAGACATAGAATATCGGTTTTTTCTAAAATCTATTGTACCGGCCTGCGCTTTGCCTCGCACAGTAGTTCAAAGGAATAAAGATTACGGCCTCCGCAGCCACCTATTATTTTGTCCCACCTGCCGTAATCATTGTCTTAACTGTCGCCGAGATTCCGCCGCATTGACTGCTCTTCGCAGGCCCTGAAAACGAGTCTGAGAGATGCCGGGGACGGCGCACTTCAGAGCATTGAATCGCGCCTTGTGCCCGTGATCGCAAAGTGCGCTGAGAATCAGAAGGTGCCACCGCCGAGCGATCTGGTCCAGAAGCACGCGGTCCAACCGAACACTCTTCTCAATTGCTTTACCCATGGCTAGTTACCTTGATTCCACCTAGTGTAGCACAGGTGCCTAATTGACACTAGGTATTCTTTCGATACCATCAGGAAGTGAGTCAGCATGACAGGCAGAAAACTTGAGGAATGAGAATGGGCATTTTAGACGATAAGGTCGCACTGGTAACGGGAGCTTCCAAGGGTATAGGCGCAGGCATTGCCAAGGGATTAGCGGCAGCCGGCGCCTCCGTCGTAGTGAACTATGCCTCCAGCAAGGAGGGCGCACACCGTGTTGTGTCGGAGATCGTAGCACAGGGCGGCAAGGCGTTCGCGGCGCAGGGCGACGTCTCGAAAAAGGACGATGTGCAGCAACTCTTCGCAGAGGTAGTACGGGAGTTCGGCGGACTGGATGTATTGGTCAATAACGCCGGCGTGTATTCGTTCGGTCCGTTGGAGTCGATCACGGAGACAGAGTTTCACCGGCAGTACAACACGAATGTATTAGGAACACTTCTGGCGACGCAAGAGGCGGTGAAGTTGTTTGGAGCGAAGGGCGGTAGTATCGTCAACATTGGAACCGCTGGCACGAAGAATCCTGGTCCGGCAATGGCTCTGTATCTTTCAACCAAGGGCTCAATCGACATAGTCACTCAGGTTTTGGCGAAGGAGCTTGGGCCTAAGAAGATCCGGGTGAACTCGATCAATCCAGGTGGCACGGAGACCGAGGGCGCTCATGCGCTGGGCGTCATGGGCAGCGAGTTTGAGAAACACCTCATCTCTCAAACACCCCTAGGTCGATTCGGGCAGCCTGAGGATATTGCGCCGGTTGCAGTATTCCTGTCATCTGAAGCATCGCGCTGGGTCACAGGCGAGATACTCCTCGTCTCAGGCGGCATGCGCTAGAAATCTAACTGGCCTGTCTTCCTTTTTGGCGTAAGGCTGGCGTGCCCATTAGACCAACTGAGCGACGATCTTGCCTCGGACATGTCCTTCCGCCAAAGTGGTCAAGCTTCGCGGAATGTCTTCCAATGATATGACCCGTGAGACCGTGGAGTGGATCTCGCCTTGTTGGACCAGCCCAATCATTTCGGATGCCATTTTGGCCAGATCCTCCTGTTGGCGCCGGAACTGGGCGGCAACGAGTACACCGCCTAGACCGATATCATGAATGGCGATGGAGTAAGGTAGATCATCTAGCCGAGATAGATCGGGTAGGCCGGCGATAAAGGCCACGCCTCCCTCCGGTGCGAGCAAGCGCAAATTATCGACGCCATTCCTCGGGCCGATATTATCGATAATCGCATCAAAAAGCCGCGGACCCGCGATCTCTCGAGCTCGCTCGAATACGTTTTCGCTCCGGTAATCGATTACTTGGTCTGCACCCAGCTTACGCACGTAATCGGTGTTGGCGGCCGAACAAGTTGTTACCACGGTCGCTCCGGCCCGTTTGGCCAACTGAATGGCAAACCCGCCGACTCCGCCACTTCCGCTATGAACCAGGACCAGATCTCCGGAGTTAGCGTGCAGTCGCCGATAGAGTGAACTGTAGGCGGTCAGCCCGGCACATGGAATGGCAGCGGCGTCCACGTAGTTTACCGACTCTGGAATTCTCGCGATCGTGTGGCTCGGGACCGTATTCAATTCCGCGTAGGTGCCTGGTCGACGCCATGTGGTGTGATAAAACACCCGATCACCAGGTAGCCAGTTGCTCACCTTCGCGCCGGCCTGTTCGATGATTCCGGCCGCGTCGACTCCGAGCACATGCGGATAAGTCCATAGATCGCTCCCGATGGCCGCCACTTTGAAATCGACTGGATTAAGCGATGTTGCCTGCACCCGAACTAGCACTTCGTTCGGCGAAGGTACTGGATCTTCCAACTCACCAACTCTTAAAGAGGATGGGGGACCAGGCGCATCGAGAAGAATCGCTTTCATTTCCGTGCCGCTATAAAATCGTCGAGCCCTTGTCGCAAAGCAGCGGTGGGCACCATCTTTCCGAACGCCTCAGCCTCAATGGCTAGTCCTTCGTCGATTGTTGTGTTGAGCCCGTGCTGCACTGCGTAAATGCAGACTTCGACCGCCTCCGGAGCAAAACGGGCAACTCGCTGGCCGAGTCCGACGGCTTCATCAATCAGGGTTTCTTTTGGTGCAATCGCATTGATCAGCCCGTTTTCCATTGCTTGTACTGCGCTGATCGAGTCCCCCGTAAGTATCATCTGTAGCGCTCGCTTGCGCCCGATTAACCGCGGTAACCGCTGTGTTCCGCCAAAGCAAGGAGGCATCCCTAGCGCTATCTCCGCTTTGGCAAAGTGCGCCTCCGGGGCCGCGATCGAGAGATGTGTTGCCTCCACGATTTCGCATCCGCCGCCGTAGGCGAGGCCGTTCACTGCCGCAATGATCGGCTTCGAGAAATTCTCTATGCGCCTAGTCATGTTCTGACCGCGCCGGACAAAACGGCGATAAGCCGCCTGGGGTCCCAGCCCGACGTCCTTCGAGAATTCGTGTATATCAGCCCCGGCACTGAAAGCACGACCGGAACCGGTAAGAACAACCGCTCGAATATGTTTCTCCTCTTCAATTCGCTCCAATGCGTGAACAATCGAATCAACGAGTTCGTAGTTCAGAGCATTCAGTTTGGTCGGACGTTCAAATGTGAGAATCGCAACTGATTCACGATCTAGTCGGGAGAGCACTTTTGTTTTCATGGTCTTATCGATGTCCATTTGCGGTTCCCATCGAATGTTCGGCGAGCATTATCTTACCGAGCACCAATCACTTTTCACTAATCAGCCTTTCGGCTGCCATTTGTGGTTGCTAGCTGACAGATTCGGTGACCAGTTCCCGCTTTCGCGGTTCACGATGTGCACGTCGATCGCCAGGGCCCTTTTTTTGCCCAAGTTTACTCACCAGCACATAGAAGACTGGAGTCAGCAACAATCCAAAGAGCGTGACGCCGATCATACCTGAAAACGTTGCGATACCCATTGCGTGCCGCATTTCAGCTCCAGCGCCGTGCGATGCAACCAGCGGCCAGACCCCGGCAATAAAAGCGGTCGAAGTCATCAGGATCGGTCGAAGCCGCAACTGGCAGGCCGCTAGCGCCGCCTTTTCCGAGGGAAAGTGCTCCTCCTGATTCTTTGTTTTAGCAAACTCCACGATCAGGATCGCATTCTTACAGGCCAAACCTATCAGCACGATTAGGCCGATCTGGGTAAAGATATTGTTGTCTCCGCCATCAATCCGAACGCCCAACAAAGCGAACAGGAGACAGAGCGGAACGATCAGCACGATAGCCAACGGCAGACGCAAGCTCTCGTACTGAGCTGCCAAGACGAGAAAGACCAATAAAACGCAAAGAGGAAAGATGTAGATAGCGGTATTCCCAGCGATCACGTTTTGGAAAGTCAGATCGGTCCACTCGAATGACATGCCTTTCGGTAAGGTCTCTGAAACCACCCGAGCCATCGCCGCTTCAGCTTGTCCACTGCTGAATCCTTTGCCCGGGGCGCCGTTGATGGGGGCGGTAAGGTAACTATTGTAGTGCTCGGCACGATCCGGCCCATAGCTTTCTTTGACTTTCACGATCGATCCGATCGGAACAATCAGTCCGTTCTTATTTCGCACCTTGAGTGCCAAGATATCGGATGGGTTCTTTCTGAACTTTTCATCGGCTTGGGCAATAACTTGATAGGTTCGCCCGAATCGATTGAAATCATTGACGTACAGCGATCCCAGATTGACTTGCAGGGCGTTGGCCACATCGGTCTTGGTCAGCCCAAGCGTTGCCGCCTTTTCCACATCGATGTCTGCCTTGAGCTGTGGCACGTTGACGGTGAAAGCGGTAAAGAGATTGCCCAGCTCCGGCGTCGCCGAAGCGCGTTTGAGCACTTCCTGCGTTGCATTGTAGAGCGCTTCGTAACCAAGACCGGCGCGGTCCTCCAGTTGGAGCCGGAACCCGCCGATCGTCCCGAGACCCTGGACCGGCGGCGGAGGGAAGATGGCGATAAAAGCACCTTGAATGGAAGCGAACTTCTGCTGCAGATCGTTGGCTACCGCCAACCCGCTGAGCTCAGGTGTCGTTCGTTCTTCAAAAGGCTTCAGCGTCGCGAAAACGATGCCAGAGTTGGTACTATTCGTGAACCCATTGATCGACAGCCCCGGAAAAGAGACTGCGCTGTCTACCGCTGGATGTTGGAGAGCAATCTCGCTCATTTGCCGGATGATGCTGTCAGTGCGATCCAGTGAGGCCGCTTCCGGAAGTTGAGCGAACGCGACCAGGTATTGTTTGTCTTGAAGCGGGATGAAGCCGGTTGGCGTGATCCGAAACATCTGGAACGTCAATACCACCAGGGCAGCGTAAACGATGAGAGCAAAGATTGCGCGCCGCAGCAGGCCCTGCACGATGTTGGAATATAAATTTGCTGACCAACGAAAGAATTGATTGAATGGCCGGAAGAACCATCCAAACGCAAAATTGAGGACGCGGGTGACCCGATCATCCGGGGCATGAGCCGGGCGAAGCAAGATTGCGCACAAGGCCGGGCTGAGCGTGAGCGAATTGAAAGCGCTGATTACGGTCGAGATCGCGATAGTGAGTGCGAATTGTCGATAAAATTGGCCGGTCAGACCGCTAATGAATGCGGTCGGAATGAACACCGCACAAAGAACCAGAGCAGTAGCAATGATTGGCCCGGTGACCTCTTTCATCGCCTGGTTCGTTGCATCGCGCGGCGATAGCCCAAGATGAATGTTCCTTTCGACGTTTTCAACCACGACGATCGCGTCGTCGACCACAATCCCAATGGCTAAGACCAGCCCGAACAGGGAGAGAGCGTTGATGGAGAATCCAAGTGCCAACATGGCGGCAAAGGTTCCAATCAGTGAGACTGGAACCGCGGCCAGCGGAATGATCGAAGCCCGCCATGTCTGGAGAAAGACGATCACTACAATGACCACCAGAATCAGCGCCTCAAAAAGCGTGTGAACGACCGCTTCGATGGAGTGTCGGACAAAAATAGTAGGATCGTAGACAACACTGTAATCAAGACCTTCCGGGAAATTGCGCTTCAACTCCGCCATTGCTTTCCGCACGTTGTCAGAAAGTTCGATCGCATTGGAACCCGGTAGCTGAGAGATCGGAAGTGCGACCGCTGCTTTGTTATTAAGCAGACTTCGCAGTGAGTAATCCGATGCTCCTAATTCAATCCGGGCGACATCACGCAAGAGAACGTTTTCTCCGTGTACTCCTGTCTTGACGATGATCCGAGCAAACTCTTCTTCGTCGATTAGCCGTCCATTGGTATTGATGGTAAAGGCGAAGTCCGACCCTGATTTTTGCGGCTCCTGGCCGATGGTACCGGCAGCGACCTGCGCGTTTTGTTCGGTGATAGCAGTGATAACATCGGCCGCGGTCAGCCCTCTAGCCTCCAGCTTTCCCGGATCAAGCCACACTCGCATGGCATAGTCGCCGGAACCGAATATCTGCACCTGTCCCACGCCAGGTAGTCGCGCCAGCACGTCCTTGACTTGTAGCGTCGCGTAATTCCTAACATAAATGTCGTCGTATATTCCAGTCGGACTGAAAAGGTGAACAACCAGCGCCAGGTCAGGCGAACTCTTGAGAGTCGTTACTCCCAGACGTTGAACCTCGGTTGGCAGCTTCGGTAAAGCCTGGGCAACACGATTCTGCACCTGCACCTGTGCCTTATCCAGATCAGTGCCCAGCTTGAACGTAATCGTGAGGGTCATGACACCGTCAGTCGTCGCCTGAGAAGACATATAAAGGCTGTTCTCGACGCCGGTGATGACCTGTTCGAGTGGCGAAGAGACTGTTTCGGCAATCGTTTTGGGATTGGCTCCCGGGTAGGTCGCCCGCACAACTACCGTCGGCGGCACCACTTCCGGGTATTCACTAACCGGCAGAAATTTCAGCGCGATCAGTCCAATCAATAAGATGACAAGCGAAACGACGCAGGCAAAAACTGGACGCCCGATGAAAAATCGAGAGATGTTCATGAGGTAGATTGCGGAATGCGGAACGTGAGATCCGAAATTGGCGCTCTAAGATTCTTTCTGCTTCGGAGGTATGGATGCGCTCCTGCTGGTAGCCTGGGGAAGAACTTTCATTCCTGGCCGGACGCGGGCTTGTCCATCCACAATGATCTGATCGGCCGGGCTGATGCCTGCGGTCACGATTCTCTTTCCCTCAACCAGACCGCCCAGCGTAACCTTGCGATACTGAGTAATGTCATCTTTGCCGACGACGAGCACATATCTCTGCCCCTGATCGGTGCCAATGGCGGTCTCGGATATCAGTAGAGCAGAATGTTGTGCGGTAGCGGGTATTCGCACGCGAGCGAATAAGCCCGGAGTCAGTCTCCCATCGGTGTTTGGAAAGACCGCACGAACCGTGATGCTGGCGGTATCCGCGGTGACCCGATTATCGAATGACTCAATATAGCCGGTTCGAGGAAATCCCTCTTCATCAGTTAATTCCATTTGAATCGGAAGATTGCCATTCTGATCCAGCGGCAGCTGTCCCATGGTTTTGAGGCGCAACAGACGGAGATATGCCGCCTCATCGAGCGTGGCGTAAGTGTATACCGGATCAACGCTGACTATCGTGGTGAGCAGCGTATTGGATCCGGGAACGCCGCTGGCGTAGTTGCCTTCGGTCAGAAAAGCTCGACTGATTCTGCCGGAAATCGGGGCTCGAACTTCACTTTGCTCGTAGTCCAATTGGGCGGAATCGCGCGCCGCCTCCGCCGACTTGAGTGCCGCAACGGCTTCCGCCAGCTCGGAGCGCCGGCCATCGGCTTCCTCCTGGGAGATAGTATGACTCTTCAACAACTCATCCGCGCGCTTGCTAATCCTTTGAGCATTTTCCAACGCGGCAGCGGCGTGGGCGACCTCGGCCGTTGTCCGATCTAGCTCAGCCTTGTACCAGCGGCGATCGATCACGAAGAGCACGTCACCTTTGTGAACAATTTGTCCCGCTGCGAAATGGATTTCGGTGATATGCCCGGAGACCCGGGGACGAATCTCAACCGCGTCCACGGCATCGATTCTGGCCGTTGCGGTTTCCCAGTCGATGACCTGGCTTTGTTCACCGGAAGACACAGTTACCGAAGGAGGCGGAGGAGCGTTGTTGGTTTCGGTGTGGGTGAATTTACAAGCGGTGAGAGAGGTTACCCAAAAGAGGGCGAGTGCCCAATGGTAAGATCGAATTCCATCCATAGCTGATGCAATTGTGTTCAGAACTTCCTTTTCGGTTGGTTTCGGCTCAATTACGCGACGAATGAGAGGAGGCAGCTGAGACACGAAAGTGAGTTGCATTGTTCGCATATACACGAACAAGCCGGCCCAGGCAAGCGTAACCACAACTTTCTCCCCGGCCTGACCCCAGTGGCCTCGCTCCAAGCCGCACAACGATTTTCCAACTCCAGGTCTTCCCACGCCCGTCGGCTGGTGCGGAAAGAAGCGAGGCAGAGTATTTGGGCTACCGGGCGGCAGCTTGGGATATTGAGTCACGATTCTTCTTTCTCCAGGTGAAGATTTCGATTGGCCGGCGAGGATAGACCTGCCGGGTGACAACCCTGTGTCAGCAGATTTGCGACTGAGCGCCGCGAAATCGATCAAGCTGCTTTTGCTGTGCTGCGGGCCCGCGGACGAGCCGGCTCCATTGCCTGCAGTACCGAATCTAAGAGACCAGGAAAAAGTTCGTCCAGTTCCTGGCGCCGCAAGGAATTCATACAGACGATGCCGCGCGGTTCCATGCGAATAATGCCGGCCTCGCGTAGAACACGAAAATGGCGGGAGGCGGTCGATTTGCTAAGATCGATCTCGATTTCGCAACAGTTCATCTTGTCGTGCTTGGCGATCGCCTGGACGATCTGGAGCCGAGTTGGATCACTTAAAGCAAAGAGGACATTGGGCAAAGTCATCTGGCTTTTGGCCGGGTGTAACGGCATTCGCATGAAGCAATAATAGCCCAAAAATTGGCTTATTTCCAATGTTCGCTTATATACGAACAATTACGATTCCCTTGAAATCATTCGATTTCGCTGCCATAAACCACGGCTAGAGATGACCAAGACTGAACTTCAAATCGCGCTCGCTACAGCCACCCAGACTGACAAAAGAACCGCTGGTGTATTCCTAGATACGCTCAGCAACCTTGCTTACAAAGCGATCAAAAAGAACGGGGAATTTGTGTTGCCCGGGTTTGGCAAGCTGGTGAAGCAGAAAAGGAAAGCGCGCACCGGCTTTAATCCCAAAACACAACAAAAGATCAAGATTCCAGCCAAGACTGTCGTCAAATTCCGAGTCGCGAAGGTGGCGAAGGACGCGATTCTTGGGGTAAAGAAGTAGTTGGAGACGGATGTACAATTGGAGATATCACACAACTACACTATCTCTGAGCGCCGGAAGCGAGTCAGCCTATTTTAGGCGCGTAGAGCTCTCGATCTTAACCAGTTCACACCTGCGCATGGTCGCATCACGTCGATCATGACGCCGCTTCCCGCAAAAGTCATAATCATCGAGAAACGCGGTGCTCAGTATCAAGTGATCGTTGAAATCAGTCCTAAATATCGAGGTTCATTTAATACCCTAGTCTTTGGTGAGATCAAACCGCACAGCGGTTCCTTGCAGGATGGCAGGCTTAACTTGGTCTACTACCAAAACCCAGGCCTTAGCATCCGAGATCCGTTTCCACTTTGGACTCTCCACTGATGGAAAAGAAGATAAGGCGCAACTGAAGGGCTAGAGTCTCAGAGCACAATCTCTGGCCTTCTACGATTCAGCAGTCTCTTAGGAGGCAAGCCGAAAACTCTTTTGAAATGCCGTGTAAGATGACTCTGATCGACGAAACCGACCTGGCGTGCAGCTTCGCTGATGGTGAACTTGCCGGTGGTCAGGAGTTCCTTCGCTTTTCTCACCCTGGCATCGACGACATACTGGTAAGGCGATTGGCCGGTAGACTCTTTGAACAGCCTGGTAAAGTGATAGGGACTCATGTAAACCGCCTTAGCAATCCCGGAAACAGTTAACTCTGTATCCAGTTGATCTTGAATATATTCGACAGCACGCACCAGCTTTTCGCGGGGCAACCCGCCACCATACTGCCTCTTCGGCCCGAGCACTGGCGCGCCATATTCGCGTAGGAGGTGAACGGCGAGCGCGGTTGATAATGCCTCCCCATACATGCGGTCAAGGGCAGCGCCGCTCTGGATTCCGGCCCGCAATGCCATAGCAATGTGGCGAAGTGTAGGATCGGTACTTCGTCGCTGCTCAACCAGTTCGATACGGTCTGAATCCAACTCCAGCCCCAAAGCAGTGCGGCTAATGAAAGCGGGGTCCAGAGCCAGAAAGAGAACGCTCGCACATACGCCCCTCTCTATTTTCAGCCGCTGAGAAAAAGGCTGATTGCTCGGGAATAAGGAAATCGAGCCTTTTGCCTTGAAGAAGCGCTGAAACCGCCCCTCTTTCTTGTATTCTCCGGTAACGGCGTGACTAATATTGATAGCAATCACATGCCGCTTGAACATGACATCAGCCAGTTCACTGCTGGGAAAGTGATGCTGTTCCAGCACGATATCGTTCCATTTTGTGCCAACGCTCGAGAGAACAACCCGAGAAGGGGTACCGCCGGGAAAGAGTTCTCCGTTTGTGTGCCAGAGAGGAATACTGTGCGGGTACTTCATCGTAATTCTCACCTTCCCGGCGAATCCCAACCCTTAACATCAAAGTTTAGGGACTAGGCGTTTTTTGTCCGAGTTGTCGTAATCGTTGCTTTAACTGCGCAGCTCTTAGTCTCCGCAAGCAGGCCCTCGAGCATCGAAATCATGTTCACGGTCTGCCACGGGTCGGGTCAGCGTACCGCCGAGCCGTTCAAAGCCCCCGGTTCTTTGTTCTAAGAGCACTTATCTACCAAAGAACCGCACGAGGCTCCAAGACAATCCAACGTCTTCAATGAATGTCTGCGGGGGAACGCAGATTTATGAAGACTAATGCGAACGGTACAGCGAACCTTGAACCGAGTACCCACGCGGCAGATTTCGCCGAGCGGGTACGCGTGAATCAAGCAAAACTTACCTCTGAATTAAGGCTACACTACGACTTCGTCGTCTGTGGTTCGGGCTCCTCTGGTTCGGTGGTAGCGCGCCGGCTGGCCGAAAATCCGGATGTGAAGGTACTGCTGCTGGAAGCCGGCGGCAGCGACGATGTGCCCAGCGTCATGGAGGCCGATCAATGGCCCTCCAATCTTGGTAGCGATCGGGATTGGGCCTTCCAGGCTCAACCGAATCCGCATCTGAATGGACGCTCTATTCCAACGAATATGGGCAAGGTGCTGGGTGGTGGATCCAGCATCAATGTGATGTTTTGGTCGCGCGGACACCAGAACGACTGGGACTATTTCGCATCGGAGGCGGGCGATCCCGCGTGGAGCTATGAGTCAGTGCTGAATATGTATCGGCGAATCGAAGATTGGCATGGCGCGCCAGACCCAAAGTACCGTGGAACGGGGGGGCCGGTTTTTGTCCAACCCGCGGCTGACCCCAGCCCAGTTGCTCTGGCCATGCTGGAAGGAACACGCTCGGTCGGGATCCCAACTTTCGAAAATCAGAACGGTCGCATGATGGAAGGTGCGGGCGGTTGCTCGATCGTCGACTTACGGGTTCGCGATGGAAAGCGCGAGTCCGTATTTCGTTCTTATACCTTCCCCTATATGGACCGGCCGAATCTGACGGTGCTCACTCACGCATTAGTCACCCGGATAACTTTGGAGGGCAAGCGTGCGACCGGAGTGGAGTGTATTTACAACGGCAAAACCCATCGGATCAGCGCAGGGCTCGAAGTGGTGCTGTCACTGGGCGCAATTCATACGCCGAAGGTGCTGATGCAATCCGGCATTGGCGATGAGGTCGAGTCACAACGCTTCGGCATCCCTCTGGTGCAGCATCTTCCAGGCGTCGGGCAGAACTTTCAGGACCACCCAGGTATTGGCTGCGTCTGGGAGTACGAAAAACCGCTTCCGCCACGCACCGGCTCTGTCACTTTTTTCTGGAAGAGCGATCCGAATCTCGACACGCCAGACATACAGACATGCCAGGCTGAAGTACCGCTCGCTGCTGCCGAAATGCTCGCCAGGTACAACGCGCCGGCCGGCTCCTGGTCAATGTTCGCCGGGATCGTACGGCCAAAGAGCCGAGGCAGGATTCGGCTAACGGGGCCCAATCCCACGGACCGTGTCCAGATCGAGACCGATATGATGTCCCATCCGGACGACCTAAAGGCGGCGATAGGCGGTGTGCAACTCTGCCGTGAAATAGGTAACTCGACTGTGTTTCGCCCTTTCGTAAAGCGCGAGGTGATGCCGGGTAACTTGAAAGGGGCTGAACTGGAAAACTTCATCCGGGATTCAGTCGTTACCTACTGGCATCAGACGTGTACCGCCAAGATGGGCCGTGATCCCATGTCGGTAGTAGACGCCAACCTCAAAGTCTATGGAGTCGAAAACCTGCGGATTGCCGACGGATCCATCATGCCGCGCGTGACCACCGGCAACACCATGGCTCCCTGTGTCATTATCGGCGAGCGCGCCAGCGAAATACTGAAAGCCGATCATAAGTTATAAACAAAACCGTCACGGTTAGACCAAACTGCCCGGCGGCAGAAGAAAGAGTAATTGCAATGAACACACACAGTACGCTTCTCGATCATGTTTCGGCGGGAGCCATTAGCTCTGACCGAATTCTGCAAACCGCTTTGGCAGCCTGGAGAGAGGGGAATCTTGTTGCGGCCGTAGATCAGTTTGACGACCAATTCACATTCACCGACCATGCGCTCGGACTTGAATTCAAGGACAAGGGACGCTTGACGGAATTCTGGGTAAAGATACGTGAACGGTTCCCGGATTCTAAAAGAAGCGACAACACCATCTTCAGCAGCGGAGACCGCGTCATTAGTGAATGGACACTTACGGCCACGCAGACCGAAGAATTTCTGGGCGGACGTTTGCGAAAAGTGCCAATTTGCGTGCGAGGCATATCTGTCGTCCAGATAAAGAATGGGAAAATTAGCCGTTGGTCAGACTACTACGACCAACTGAAATCCCAGCGCTACGGCGTAGCTGCTTTATTCACCGACTGGATTGAGATCTGACCGCAGTTGGTCGGTAAAGTTCACTTCATCCACAAAGCTTTGGCCGAGAGGGACACTGATGCATCAGGCCGATCCGGTCGACCTTATCCGTGCAGCAGGAGCAGTTATCTACCAAAGAACCGCACGAGGCTCCAATACAATCACAACGTCTTCAATGAATGTCTGCCGGAGAATGCAGACGCGGCAGCACTCAAAGCAACTACCTAAAGAGGCACAGATTGTTCATTCAAATATTAGCCAGCACTAGTCGTACGGAGCAACCCATCACGTCGGCCAGGCGACTTCAGATCTGCAGTGAGCGCTTGATTATTGTCGCGCTCAGTCTTTGGCTGGCGGGCTGCAACAACCAGCAGCCCGCAACGTATGGCTTACCAGCTCCGGAGGTTACGGTCAGCAAACCGGAGCAGAAGGAGGTGGTGAATTGGAACGAGTTCACCGGAAGAACCGCAGCGGTCAAGCTGGTCACGGTAACGCCTCGGGTCAGCGGTTACATTGTCGATATTCCCTTTAAGGAAGGCGACATTGTCCACAAAGGTGATTTGCTTTTCCAAATCGATCCGCGCCCGTATCAGGATGCTTACGACCAGGCGGTTGGCCAGTTGCAGCAGGCGCAAGCCAATCAACAACTGCAGGATGCGACGTTCGAGCGCCAACAACGTTTGCGAGAGACGGGGGTCATAGCGAAGGAAGATTACGATACGGCACTGTCGAACAAGAACCAAGCCGCGGCGCAGGTGGTCTCGGCGCAAGCGGCCCGCAATTCGGCTCAACTGAATCTTGAATTTACTCACGTTACGTCGCCAATCGACGGACGGGTCAGCCACCAGTTGGTGAATATTGGCAACCTGGTACAAGCTGACTCCACTCGACTCACCACCATCGTCAGCATCGATCCGATCTATGCTTACTTCAGCGTGGATGAGCTGGCGGCACTGAGCTATCAACGACTCATCCGGGAAGGGAAAGTTGCCAGTTCTCAGGATGGCAAGGTTCCCGTCTATCTTCAGTTGCAGGATGAAACCGGATTTCCTCATGAGGGAACGATCGATTTTTCGGATAACTCCTTCGACTCATCGACCGGTACGCTCCTCATCCGAGGATCATTTCCGAACAGCGATGGATTTTTAACGCCGGGAAACTTTGTCCGGGTGCGAGTGGCCTCGAGTCCTAAATACGACGCGCTCCTGGTGGCTGATCGGGCGATCGGCTCCGATCAGGATCAGAGCTTCGTATATGTTGTGGATTCCAAGAACGTCGCCCGGCTGCGTCACATCAAGACGGGACAGCTGGCCGAGGGATTGCGGGTCGTAAAATCGGGACTGCAACCGGATGATGTCGTGATTATCAATGGAATTATTAAGGTGCGGCCCGATAGCCCGGTAAAGCCGCAGCCGGGGACGATGGAGCAATTCAGTGCGAACGACATTTCCATGCCGCTGATCAGCTCCCAATCGAGCGCATCCCATGCCGGCACAGAGCGTTAAGAAGGCAACGCCTTAAGGCGAAACAATTAATGAAGTTATCTCATTTCTTTATCGATCGCCCGATTTTCGGAATCGTAATTTCGATTGTCACCATACTGCTAGGGGCGATTGCTTATACCATCTTGCCAGTGGCGCAGTTTCCGGAGATCGCGCCACCGACGGTAGTAGTGCAGGCGCAGTATCCGGGTGCAGATCCGAAGACCCTGGCGGACACAGTGGCCGAGCCAATCGAGCAGCAGGTCAATGGGGTAGAAAACATGTTATACATGTCCTCCGTCTCAGCCATGGATGGCACCATGCAGCTGACGGTAACGTTCAAGTTAGGGACCGATCCGAACATAGCGCAGGTACTGGTTCAGAATCGAGTTGCGATTGCCCAGCCGCAATTGCCGCTGCAGACCAGAAATATCGGTGTTACCACGCAGAAGCAGTCACCGGATATTCTGATGGCGATCGGACTGACCTCCAAAAGTAACACCTATACCCCGCTCTATCTCAGTAACTATGCTTACACCCAGATAGAGGATTCCCTTAAGCGAATCGACGGTGTGGGAAATGTCCTGGTTTGGGGCGCGCAGCCCTACAGCATGCGGGTATGGTTAAATCCGGATCTAATGTTTTCCCGTGGGCTAACTGTGGATGACGTGGTGAGTGCGGTTCAGGCACAAAACGTTCAAGTTGCCCCCGGAAGCATCGGAGCCGAGCCAGCACGGCCCAAGACGGAATTTCAGTTTATTCTTAACACCAAGGGCCGTCTGATTACTCCGGAACAGTTTTCGAAGATCATTTTGAAACGAGGCGATAATGGGCAGTTGGTTTACTTGGGCGATGTCGCGAGGCTCGAACTGGGCGGACAGAACTACACCAGTACTACCTATCAGGATGGACTGCCAGCTGTCGCTATCGGGATCTTTCAGTTACCCGGGTCCAACGAGCTAAAAACCGCAGCACTGGTAAAAAAGCAGATCGCGGAAATGGCGAAGTCTTTTCCTCCGGGAATGGAATACAGCATCAACTATGACCCCACGCTCTTTACTCAACAGTCGATTGACGCGGTCTATGATACGTTACGGACCGCCATTGTTCTGGTCGTGATTGTAGTCATGCTATTTCTCCAGTCCTGGAGAATCGCTTTGATCCCGCTCATTGCGGTGCCGGTTTCGTTGATTGGAACCTTTGCGGTGATGGCTCTGATGGGGTTTTCCCTTAATTCACTTTCATTGTTCGGACTAATATTGGCGATCGGCATCGTGGTGGATGACGCGATCGTGGTGGTCGAGAACGTGCAACGATGGATTGAGCATGGCCTGGACCCGAAAGAGGCCACTAGGAAGGCAATGGATGAAGTGGGCGGAGCGGTGATCTCGATTGCGGTGGTGCTGACAGCTGTGTTCGTTCCGACCGCACTGGTCAGCGGCATCAGCGGCCAATTTTATCGGCAGTTCGCATTGACCATCGCGATCGCGACCCTAATTTCGGCATTTAACTCGCTCACCCTGAGCCCGGCCTTAGCCGCCCTCTTGATCAAACCAGGCCACGCGAAAAAGGATCTGCTTAGCCGGCTGATTGACACTTTGCTGGGTTGGTTTTTCCGCTTATTTAATCGAACTTTCGATCTGGGAATCGCCGGTTACGGAGCGGTGGTTCGCCGGCTACTTCGGGTCAGCGGATTGGTGTTAGTGGTCTATATAGGACTTCTCGCTCTGACCGGACTGATGTTCCAGAAGGTGCCGGGCGGTTTTATCCCAACCATGGATCAGGGCTACCTCGTCGTGTTTGCGCAGCTACCGGACGGAGCCTCGCTGCAACGGACCGACGACGTCCAACGACAAATTGCGGAGATCGGCAAGAATACCCCCGGGGTGGAGCGCACCTTCGCGATCGAAGGCTTATCGGTTCTGGATTCGACCACCAAGTCCAATGCCTTGACTTCCTTTTTCCTTCTGAAACCATTTAGTGAACGAATCGGTCATCCGGAGCAATCGGCTACGGCGATCGGGGCGAAACTGCAGAGCGCATTTTCCGCGATTCAAGATGCGTTTGTGGTTGCGATCCAGCCTCCTTCGGTTCGAGGAATGGGGAATGCGGGTGGATTCCAGCTCGAGATCGAGGATCACCGAAACGCCGGGTTGAGCGCGTTGCAGCAGGCAACCGACGCAGTCACCGCGGCGGCCAACGCGGAGCCGGGCTTAAGCAGTGTCTTTACTACCTATCGTTCCCGGGGACCTCAGCTCTTTCTCAATATCGACCGGGAAAAGGTCCAGAGCATGAATGTGCCGATCAGTTCCGTGTTTAATACCCTCCAGAGTTATCTTGGAAGCAACTACGTGGGCGACTTCAACTTCCTGGGGCGAACCTATCAGGTAAACTTGCAAGGTGACGCTGCCTTTCGGTCGGATCCCAATCAGATCCTGAGGATGTACGCTCGCAATAACACCGGCGGAATGGTGCCATTAGGTAGTTTAATGGATGTTCAACGGATCAATGGTCCGGATACGGTGGGCCATTATAACGTCTATCCCGCAGCCCTCATTCAAGGGACCACATTGCCAGGAATCAGTTCCGGCCAGGCGATCGAAAAGATGGAACGAATCTGTCGAGAAAATCTGCCCAGCCAATTCTCGTTCGAGTGGACCCAATTGACCTATCAAGAAGTGACCGCTGGTAACACCGCGGTTTTCATCTTCCCGCTTTGTGTCTTGTTTGTGTTTCTGGCGTTGGCCGCTCAATACGAGAATTGGTCCTTGCCACTGGCGGTCATTCTGATCGTTCCCATGTGCTTATTGTCGGCTATGGCTGGAGTCTATTTTCGCGGACAGGACAACAATATCTTCACCCAAATCGGATTCATTGTTCTCGTCGGGCTAGCCTGTAAGAATGCGATCTTGATCGTGGAGTTTGCCCGGCAGGAGATGCTGTCCGGGAAAGGGCGAATCGAGGCTGCAGCAGAAGCTGCCCGGTTGCGTTTGCGGCCAATTCTCATGACCTCGTTTGCTTTCATTCTTGGCGTGTTACCGTTAGTGATCGCGAAAGGCGCCGGGGCCGAAATGGATCAGGCATTGGGTACCGCGGTATTCGCTGGAATGATCGGGGTGACCTTTTTTGGAATCTTTTTCACCCCAGTGTTTTTCTCTGTGATCATGAAGATCTTTGCTCGAGCGTCCAAGAAGAAGCAGCAAAACTCAATCGAGCGTCCAGGACTGAAGGAAAATCCAGTTCGTTGATCCGCGGGAAGGCGGTCGAATACTGTTCAGAGTTTGATTCACTCAGGATTCGCCAGGATGGGCAGACGGGTGAGAACTGCTCGGTCTATAGTGAATGAAGGGACGTATCTTTGGAACAGCGATTACGGCGGCTCGGACAAAAAAGCGGCGGATCTCTACGATTTTGCCGTCTATTCCCTCGAACGTTCAAAGTGAGGCAAACTTGTTTCGCCGGCATTCGAAAGATTGAAGGCCAAGAAGAAAAGGAGTTAATATGATTTCCACATCCGTTAAATTGGTTGATGGCCACCCTGAGGTTGTGGCGAGTACGGATTAAACCTGGTCGCGGCTGCCACTGCGCTGATTCCTGCGTTGCGTTCGCGGAGCTCGGAAACGGATGCGCTAGCTCGCCTCCCAGACTCCACAATTGCTAATCTCGAGAAGGCGTACCTGTTCGACATGCTCGTTCCAAAGATATATGGCGGACTGCAATGCTCTCCGAGAACCTTCATGGACGTGGTGGTAGAACTGGGTCGAGGGGACGGTTCTGCGGCGTGGGCGCTTACTATCGTCTCGGCCGGCATCTGGATGGCGGCAACGCTCTATCCAAAGCACGTTGTCGACGAAGTATTTTCCGGTGGAAATTTCCGTACAGCGAGTGTGCTAGCCCCGCACAAGGTGAAGACAAAACGTGTCGATGGTGGGGTTTTGATCGAGGAAGGATCGTGGAGTTTTAATAGTGGTGTTTACCGTGCGCAGTGGGACATCTTGAGCATTCCCATCTTTGACGAGTCCGGGCAATTCATCGATAGCGGTTCCGCATTGATTCCCATATCGCAGGTCACGTTGTTGCACGACTGGGATACCATCGGCCCTGCGAGGTAGCGGGAGCACCAGTGTTGCGGTAAAAGACGTGTTTGTCCCGGACGAACGCATTGCGCTGCTCAGCAAAACTCTGCAGGAAGATTACGCCTCCACGCATCTGCGTGATGAGCCGCTGTACCGGCTGGCGTTGATCCCTTTTTTTGCGACTAACCTAGTGTTTCCGGCCTTGGGGATGGCGAAAGCCGCCCTCGAACTGTTTTTAGAGAAAGCACCACATCGCGGCATCGCGTACACTTGGTATGAGAAGCAGGACGAAGCTGCGATCACGCACCTGCAAGCCGGAGAGGCGTCCGCCCAAATCGACGCAGCCGAACTTATGCTCAGGCGCTCCGTCGACGTGCTCGAAGCGAGTGCTGCCAGCGGTACACGGATGGCAGCAACCCATCGGATATGAGCGTAGCACTAACTGCTTTGGAAGCGACCATTCATATCCAGGGTACGAAGGGTGAGCGGAGTGTGCCAATTGATCAGTTTTTCCTGCTCCCTGGAGACACGCCGCACCGCGAAACTGTGGTTGAGGCGGGAGAGTTGATCACATTCGTGACCCTGCCGCCACCTTCTGTCGGCAACAAATCCATCTATCTGAAGCTTCGCGACAGGGCTTCCTATGAGTTTGCCTTGGCGTCAGCGGCGGTTGTCGCCAGTGTCCAGCAAGGTAGAATCACACGCATTCGCATCGCTTTGGGTGGCGTTGGCACCAAGCCTTGGCGCTCCCTCGAGGCCGAGACAGCCTTGGACGGAAAGACTGCCAACGAGGAGCACTTTCGTGCGGCGGCAGAAGCAGCTCTTCGCGATGCCCGTCCGCAAAGTCAGAATCGTTTCAAGGTCGAACTCGCAAAGCGTTGCTTGGTTCGCGCGCTGAAGCTCGCGACGCGAACCGCGTAATAATTCAAAGGAGACGATTATGGCCTCAGCAGAAAACGCACTCCCCCCTCCCATTATTGGAGCAGCGGTACCGCGTATCGACGGCCCTCTCAAGGTCAGCGGAAACGCAAAGTACACTGCGGATTTCTATTTCCCGGAGATGGTCTACGCAGTTCCTGTGTGCAGCACAGTGGCTAAGGGCAGAATTACACGACTTGACACCTCGGATGCCGAGAAGATGCCAGGCGTTGTGGCAATCCTGCATCGCGAGAATATTGGCAGGCTGTACAGGTCTGCGCGAGATCTGACCTTTAGTGCTTATCTCGACGAAAGACGTCCTCCATTTGAAGATGATGTCATTTATTACAACGGCCAGTATGTAGCGCTCGCCGTTGCCGAGACATTCGAACAGGCACAAGCCGCCGCGGCCGCTGTCCAGGTTGTCTATAGCGCGGAAAAACCGGACCTTAGTAACAATCTCGAACCCGAAGGGAAACTGAAGATTGAGAGTATTCGCGGCGACACCGAGGCGGCATTCGCAACCGCTCCCGTGAAAATCGACGAAACCTATGTGACTCCAGTGGAGACGCATAACCCCATGGAACTGCATGCTTCAGTCTCCATCTAGGATGGAAGCAAGTTCACGCTCTACGAAACGACACAAGGAGTCGTCAATCATCGGGCTGTGATGGCGCAGGTTCTTGGAGTGCCGAAAGAAAATGTGCAAGTCATATCGCTTTTTCTTGGTTCTGGCTTTGGCGGAAAACTCTTCCCCTGGCCGCATAGCGCCTTGGCAGCAGCCGCTTCCCGCGATCTGTATCGTCCTGTGAAGCTCGTGATAAGCCGCAGTATGATGTTCTCCAACGTTGGCCATCGCCCCCTCACCCAGCAAAGGGTCCGGTTAGCAGCGACTCCCGACGGCAAGCTTGCTTCCTTTCAACATGATTATGTAAATCACACGTCCATCCTGGACAATTACGAAGAGAATTGCGGCGAAGCGACGCCATATCTTTATAGTGTTCCCAACTTGCGCGTCTCGTCCGGACTAGCCCGGCGCAATGTCGGTACGCCTACTGCCATGCGCGGTCCAGGCGCCGTTCCAGGTCTTTTTGCAACCGAGTCCGCGATGGATGAACTCGCGATCAAGCTCAACATGGATCCTGTAGAGTTCCGATTTGAAGAATCTTGGCGGCCTCAGAGATTCTGCGGGTTAGCCTCATATCGGCTTCGCTCGGACTGGAGTCGCCCGAAGGGTGATTATGTTATGTGGATGGAACGTTTATGTGATGCGACATGGATATCATGCCCGTCAGTCAGTCGTGGACTTGGCGGAATGAATCATCTGCTGCACATAACTACCGCGTCGACAACCCCGAAACATTTGCAATTCAAGGAAGTGGAGGCTGCCACGAGCCAGTAGTGTGGAGTGGGGAATGGCTGACGAAGCCTGTCTATGCACGGCAGGACCGGGTCATGGCGGTGCATAACGCACAACGGAAACGCTAAACTCTTAGACCACAATCTGTGGCCTTCTGCGACTAAGCATCGTCTTAGGGGGTAAACCGAAAACTCTTTTGAAATGACGTGTAAGATGGCTCTGATCGACGAAACCGACATGGTATGCAGCTTCGCTGATGGTGAACTTGCCTGTCGTCAGAAGTTCCTTTGCTTTTCTCACCCTGGCCTCGACGACATACTGGTGAGGCGACTGGCCGGTAGACTTTTTGAACAGCCTGGTGAAGTGATCGGGACTCATGCCAACCGCCTGAGCAATCCCGGAAACAGTTAAGTCTGCATCCAGTTGATCTTGAATATATTCGACAGCACGCGCCAGCTTTTTGCGCGGCAACCTACCATACTGCCTTTTCGGCCTTAGTACTGCCACGCCATATTCGCGTAGGAGATGAGCGGCGAGCGCGGTTGATAGTCCCTCCCCATACATGTGGTCAAGGGCATCGCCGGTCCGGACTGCGGCCCGCAATGCCATAGCAATGTGCTGAAGTGTAGGGTCGGTATCTCGTCGCTGCTCAATTAGTTCAATACGGTCTGAATTCAACTCCAGTCCCTCAGCAATGCGGCTCACGAAAACAGGGTCCAAAGCCAGAAGGAGAGCGTTCCCAAATACGCCCCTCTCTACTTTCTGCCGCTGAAAAAAAGGCTGATCGCTCGGGAAGAGGCAAATCGCGCCTCTTGGCCTTAAGCCACACTGAAACCGCCCCTCTTTCTTGAATTCATTAGTAAAGGAGTGACCAATATTGATAGCAATCACATGTCGCTTGAACATTATATCGGCCAGTTCAATGCTGGAAAATTCGTGCTGTTCCACCGCGACATCGGTCCATTTTGTGCCAGCGCTCGAGAGAACAACCCGAGAAAGGGGGTTGGCAGGCAAGAGTTCTCCGTTTGTGCGCCAGAAAGAAATACTGTGCGGGTCCTTCATTGTAATTCTCTTGTAATTCTTACCTTATCGATGGTGTCAAAAGCATTAACATCAAAGTTTAAGCACCAGGCGGTTTTTGTCCGAGCTGTCGTAGTCGTTGTTTTAACTGAGCAGCGCTTAGTCTCCGCAAGCCGGCCCTCGCGTGCCGAAAACTCGACCCAGGCCAGACGTTCGGGATTACCTTCGACTACCAGACCGGCGGCTTACCCTTCTGCGATGGTAAGAGGTCCTGACGCAAACGCGTGGGTCGGTGGGCTCGATTAGCTCGGGAGGCGCGGCGGCTTAGTGTTTGGCTGCAAACATCAGTCCAATCAGCGCTGAATGTTCGGTGGCGAAACGAACGTAAGCGTCGGCCAGTTTAATCAATCAAGCATCGAAATCCTGTTCGCGGTCTGCCACGGCCCGGGTCGGCGTAGCGCCGAACCGTTCAAAGCCCTCGGTTGTTTGTTCTGAGAGCGGTTTTCTACCAAAGAACTGCGCGCAAAGCTCCAAGATAACCACAACGTCATCAATGAATCTCTGCGGAAGAACGCAGATTCATGAAGACCAATCCAAATAGTACAGCGAGCCTTGAACCAAGTACCCACGCAACAGATTTCGCCAGCGGGTGCACGTGAATCAAACCAAACACCTCTGGAACTAAGGCACATTACGACTTCATCGTCTGTGGTTAGGACTCCTCCGATCGGTGGGGCCAGGCGGATGAGGCCATTAAGGCTGTGTTGTTCCTTGCGTCTAATGATTCGTCCTATGTCCACGATTGCTCGAATATGCACCTGAACCGCATTTTAACGCAGGACGCCCTGATACGGCTCCCCAAGGAATATTAGCTCGCGTGCAGAACCTCAATGCTGCATCGTTGCCCCAACGCCGCGCTGCCTTTGAGCGGGCAGCCGCTGACTATCGACAACTCGGAATAATGCACGCATTTGGAGAGCGGCAGAGACGACCTTCGCCGCCGAATGATCGCGGTACCAACGATTTGATGATACAGCAGCCCTCGTCTGGGACACATCTGGAATTAACAACCAACAGCTTCGTGAAAAGGCAGAAATAACAGTGATCGATTCAAAAGCACAGAACAATAAGGCAATTGTGCTGGAGGCCTTCGAGACCCTGTTTAATAAGAGAGATTATGCGGCAGCGGAGCGCTTCTGGTCTCCCCACTACACTCAGCACAGCGCGCACATTGAGCCGGGGCGTGACGGTCTCTTCAACCTGATCAAGAGTACCCCGCCCACGCTCAAGTATGAGCCCGGAATAATCGTAGCCGAGGGAGACTTCGTCATCATCCACGGCCGGTTCTCGGGCATCGGGCGGCCGGTGATTGCGACAGACATTATCCGCATGAAAGACGGAGTCCTGCTTGAACACTGGGATATCAATACCTTTGCCTTCGGACAGAACAAACCGGATAACAGTCCCTTTACCGTAAACGGACCGGCTTGACCGGTGGAGGTCCGGTGGCGGTGATTAGCGATCCCGGAATTCCTCAGCCCGAAGAACTCACCCTCACCGACCTGCATCCTAGAGTAACGCCGGAGCAAGTGCAGACGCCAACGGGTGGAATCTGAAAACAACTGATCCTTTTACACCTAAATAGACATCATCTGTACGAACCAAGACCATGAACCGACCACTCGAAACACGGTGCCTCAGCGCAGCGTACGAACCTATCATCCGTCGTGTTGCGATAGTCCTCTCCTTCGCGGGAAAGGGGTGCGGTTGGGGCTGGATGCTGTGCTGCATTCGCTTGGAACTGCTCCAAGAGAGCCTTTACCTTTGGATTCGCTCTCCAGATTCGGATTGTCGGAGAGCTCCTGCACCACGCTCTAGAGCCCCAGAAACCAAAACTCTTTTCAAATTCGATGACCGATGAGTAAACCTGCGTCTTTCCAAGAGTCGCGCCATATAGCCTGTCTCCAGAAGCTCGCATTGCTCGGCTGCCGCCTGTCCCGATAAAGTGAGATCGGGCTCCAAATCGTCGCCCATGCGCTCGATCTGCATAATGAACCATGGCAGGATATGGAAAATTTCGAGGGTCGCTTCGGGTGTGGGCGACTTTTCGACCTCGCCGGTAATCAGCCGCCGCGCTATGGAAGGATCGGCTATGAGTGGACGGCCAATGCCGACGAGGTCGAGTTCCTCTCCCGCCAGGGCTCCGACCATGCCACTCGCCGTTCTGAAGCCGCCAGTGACCATGACCGGCATGCGGGCGACAGCGCGGACGGCGCCCGCGAACTCGACGAAGTACGCTTCCCGCTTGATGGTGCTTTCCGGTCGTCTGTCTTCGCCTTCGTCCTTGACCGATATGCCGACGAGCTTGGGCTGTTCGAGCGAGCCTCCAGACAATTCCAGCAAATCAAGCGTTGAGTCATTCAACCTGCGAACCAGCTCGATGCATTCGGCGTTGGTGAAGCCGCCCTTTTGGAAATCGGAGGAGTTCAATTTGATGCCGATCGGAAAATCAGAACCTACAGCGTCTCGAACTGCGCCTAGGATCGTGAGCAGAAACCGCGATCGGCTCTCCAGTGGCCCTCCCCAGCGGTCGGTTCGACGATTGGAGAGCGGGCTGAGGAATTGCGAGATCAGATATCCGTGGGCGGCATGCAACTGGACACCGGTGAAACCTGCGCGCTGAGCATATTGCGCGGCGAAAGCAAACTGACGGATCGTGTGGTCGATGTCCGCTTCCGTCATCTCGCGGGGTTTGGCGAAGGAATAACCAAGACCGCGCGGTACGTCGATAGCCACCGACGATGGTGAGAGCGGCGCGGGATTGATCGCGTCACTGACTTGGCGGCCGGTATGACTGAGCTGAGCCCAGAAGTGGCTTCCTCCCGCCTTCCCGGCAGCAGCCACAGCCGCTAAAGCGGGCAAATCGGCCTCATCGTCGAGCACGACATTGCTCGGCCGCTCCAAATGCCACCGGTCGACTTGAAAGTTGCCGCTGAATAGCAACCCTGCGCCAGAATTCGCCCAGCGCCGGTAGAGCGCTTCGAGCCGTGGCGTCGCATGATTGTCCGCGTCGGCGAGTCCCTCGCTCATGGCCGCCTTCGCCAGGCGGTTCGGTAAGGTTGTGCCGCAAGGAAGGTTCAGTGGGTTACCGAGAATAGTAGTTGTCATGTTAATCCTCCGTGATAGGTCGGTTGCGCAACATAAATACCGAACGATTTTCGACGATCAAATGGTATTTTAATTCTTATCTGGATCGAAGCGCAGATTCTCGCCCGGCCCCCCGGCGGCTCGGCCTGTCGCAAGGACGTGCTCCTTCCGACGGTGTGGAGTGCCACTCAATTCATTGATTCGGGTGATGGCGTGTTTCCGACGCCGGGGCTCGCGGCTGAAGGCCATTCGAGCGCCCATTCGGTACTTGAGTGATATCGGTATCCAAATTACAAAAGTATCATGAACAAGCGGATCAGGCTCACCCGTGCAGAAAGCCACGCTCAGACTCGCGAGCGGTTGCTTGTCGCTGCGCGACAGGTTTTCGCCCGACATGGCTTTGGCGGCGCCTCCGTTGACATGATCGCCGAGGAAGCTGGCTACTCCAAAGGGGCCATCTACTCGAACTTCGAGACAAAAGAAGCGATCCTGGTCGAGTTGCTCGAGCGGTATGGCGAGGAGCAGATGGCCGACTTCAGGGCGATCATGCAACTCGACCCCGGAGCGACCCGCGACGCCTACAACAAGTGGCTTGATACGATGAACGCCGATATGGATTGGGATGTCATGAGCATGGAGCTTCAACTCCATGCACGTCGCAATCCGGAGTTTGCGGAGCGCTTCTACGCGCTAGAAGAGCGGCTCACCAATTTCTATGCCGACATCATCGCCGAGCTGTTTGCTCGGGCGGGACGCAAGCCTCCTCTTGATGCGCGATCCCTTTCGCTTGCGTTTCGCACGCTCGCTTGCGCCCTGAACTTGAAAATTCCACGGCCAATGCCTGGTCGCACCAACGAAGCCGGTCGTATAACTCACGAATTGATCGACCTGATGCTTGAGCCTGAGAGCGTGAGGTCCGACTCTGCGACGAGGAAAACGAAGGGCAAGGCTCGCTCAGCGTCGCCGACGAAGAAACGCGCGCGATAGACCGTTCCTGAACAAGCAAGGCCTCTCTTCCGCAGTATTCGCTCTCGCGGTATCGATGTGGGAACGGCGACCGGTGAGAAAGCTCTAGCATGGATGACTGACAACCACGAGGTTGAGCAATCGCGAACATTGAAGTCGCAATGCCTCGCACTCTCATCAATGTCTCCAATCGTTTGCCCGTAACCGTCCAAGAAGGTCAGATCACCACGTCTTCCGGTGGCCTGGTGGCGGCTCTGGAAGGACTTCCCGAAGAACGATTCAAAACTAGACGGATCGGTTGGCCGGGTGCCGCATTCCCCGACAAAGATCGGCAACGGGAAATTGAGCAAAGGCTCTCCGAAGAATATGGCTGTGTTCCGGTCTTTCTTAGCGAAAAAGAAGCCACTGGTTTCTACGAAGGTTTCTCCAATTCCAGTATCTGGCCTTTATTGCATTATTCACCCAATTTTTTGCGGTACGAACCGGCCTGGTGGGACCATTACCAAAACGTAAACCGAACTTTCGCGGAAAAGGTGCTCGAGATCGCTCAGGAGGGCGACCTGGTCTGGGTACATGATTATCAGCTGATGCTCGTGCCGGCCATACTACGAGCGGCGGCTCCCGATCTTAGAATTGGGTTCTTCTTACACACTCCTTTTCCGGCCTACGAAATTTTTCGCTGCCATCCGCGCCGTTCCGAACTGATTGCGGGAGTCTTGGGAGCGAACCGGATCGGTTTTCATGCCTTTGGATATCTGCGGCACTTCTGCACCACCGTGCATCGGATCCTCCGGATCGAAACAGAGCTTACGCATATCTCGAGCGAAGAACACATCACGGCCTTAGGTGTTTATCCAATCGGGATCAACGCGCCTAAGTTTCAGCAAACGCTCGACTCGAAAGAGTTTCGTCAGCGTCAGGACGAGTTCCGTCTCGCTCATCAAGGCAAACGGCTTGTGATTTCAGTCGAACGCATGGACTATACGAAAGGTATTCTGCACCGGCTTGAGGCGATCGACAATTTCCTGGCCAAATCGGACAAGAATGACGACATCCGTTTCCTCTTTGTCAGCGTACCTTCGCGCGAAGGAATTGAAGAATATCAGAAGTTGGTAGAGGAAGTCGAATCGCGAGTCGGTCAGCTGAACGGCAAATATGCAACTTTACTTGGCAGTCCCATACATTTCGTCCATGGCTCGATTCCTTTTGTCGACCTTTGTGCGTTGTATGCCTTGGCTGATACCGCGCTGGTGACGCCGCTGATTGATGGAATGAACCTGGTGGCCAAAGAGTTCATTGCCTGCCAGCGAGAGAACGCTGGCCTTCTCATATTGAGCGAGTTCGCCGGTGCAGCCGAAGAACTCTTTAATGCCTTCCTGGTCAATCCTTATGACACGGCAGGAGTGGCAGAGACCTTGCGGACTGCTTTGGCTCTTCCCACGGAAGATAGGCGACAGCGAATTCTGCCTATGCGAGAGCACGTTCTACGCTATGATGCCCAGCACTGGGCGCGTTCTTTCGTTGACGCCCTGAAGTCGGACGCCATTGCCGATACTCGAGCGGCCACATACGATATCAGAGATGTGCGCCAAGAACTCCACCAAGCTATCGCAGCCGGTAAGAGGATCGCTTTGTTTTTGGACTACGACGGGACGCTACGCGAAATTGAGCGTGAACCCGGGGCAGCTAAGCCGAACCCGGCGCTTGAGAATTTGCTGCGCCGACTAAGCCAGCAGTCAAATGTGGACGTTACCATCTTGAGCGGCCGCTCCCAAGAGGACCTTGAAGCATTTTTAGGTGCGTATCCTTTCCGCCTGATCGCCGAGCACGGAGCGACCTGGCGGGCACCCGGCAAGAAGCAGTGGGAACGATTAGATAACAATGTGAATTATGCTTGGAAAGAGAAGCTGCTGCCTATTCTGCGAATCTACGAACAGGCCACTCCCGGTAGCGCGCTGGAGGAGAAGCATTCTTCGATCGTTTGGCATTATCGGAAGGCCGACGAGGAGTTCGGTGATTGGAAAGCGAATCAATTAACAGAAGAGTTATCCGCATTGACCGCCAATCATCCGATTAAGGTACGCCAAGGCAAGAAAATTGTGGAAGTGACGGCAACACTAAACAATAAGGGGGCGGCCGTTGCCCGAGTGCTCGAGCAAAACGATTACGAAGTAATTCTGTGTGCCGGCGATGACCTACCGGACGAAAGCATGTTTGATCTCAATGTCCCGCGCATGTTGACCATCAAAGTAGGCAGCGGGCCTACCCAAGCTCGATTTAGGGTAACTGAGCCTGCCGCGTTCCGAAAACTGCTCGAGGATCTGTTCAACCAAAAGCCTTCTTAAACCACGAATGGACGCAATTACACACGAATAGGATTGTCTTTATTCACGTCCATTGGCGTCCATTCGTGGTTGATCAGAGCGCTCGTATTCTCCAAAACCACGAATGAAGCGCATACACACGAATAAGATTGGTTTTTATTCGCGGTTGCAGAGAAAATCTTCGCGAAAAAATGAGATTTTGAGTCTATTTAGTACAGACCAAAAGAGCGGCTATTTTTGCCGTGGATGGGGACTAAGCTAGCGTAAGGAATGCAGCTCTGGGTGATCACGCGACTGCTATTACTGGTGGTACTGGCCAATGCTATGCCGGTGGTAGCAAAGAAGGTCTTGGGCAATCGATTCTCGCGTCCTCTTGACGGGGACGCCAGATGTCGCGATGGGCAGCCTTTGTTTGGCGCATCGAAAACTATGCGCGGGATCTTCCTTTCGGTGTTGGCAACCGTAATTGGGGCGCACTTGTCGGGCCTGGGATGCAAAACCGGAGCAATGGTAGGAAGCACCGCTATGGCCGGCGATCTCTTTTCCAGCTTCTTAAAGCGCCGGATGAAGCTGCCGCCAAGCAGCAGAGCGATCGGGTTAGACCAAGTACCTGAGTCGCTATTCCCGCTGCTTGCCTGTCGCCGACCTTTTTCGCTGACGGCTTTTGACACAGTAGTCACCGTCATGGCCTTTTTTATTGGTGAGATATTGATCTCCCGAATTCTTTACAAGTTTCGTCTGCGCGACCGCCCATACTGATGGAACAGCTTCCCATGAACGAGGATCTCGTCTATGGGGCGTTATCGGCATTCTCAGCGGTGGCAGCGTTATTCCTGGAGAGGTGATGCAATGTAATTTCGGGCAGACAGTTGAGCCGTACGGCGACGATACACGCTCCGACGCCGACGGAAGTGTAGCCGAGCATTTTGTGATATTTCCATGGTCCTGACGCCATATACCGCGGCAAGACCGAATCGAGCGTGATAGGAATCGATCCGGGCAAGCAGATTTGTCCGCCATGGGTATGGCCGCTCAGCAGCAGATTGAAGTCGGCATGGGCAGCCTGCCGATAAATCTCCGGGGTGTGCGACAACAGGATCGAGAATTCGTCGTGCGGGATCGGTAAGGCTGCCTTTTCAATGTTGTCGACGCGATAATAATGCGCATCATCGATGCCGGCGAGATGGATTCGTTGATCGCTGCGCACGATCGTTTCGCATTCGTTGAGTAGCATCCGGATTCCCATCTCCTCGAGTTCGGGAACCATGCTGATCGTGTCGTGGTTGCCTAACACCCCGTACACCGGTGCTTTGAGATGCGATCGCACTCGCGTCACTTCTTCAAGAGCCGCATCGAATGGGCCAAAGGTCTTACCGCGGTAATCACCGGTCAGAACACAAAGATCGTACGTCAATTCATCCAGCAGCTCTGCTAAACGACCCATTGCCCCTCGACTCATGTCCGCATGCATGTCGCTGATGTGGAGGATAGTGAACCCATCGAAAGCGATCGGCAATTCTGTTAGTTGGACATGGTTGTGGCGTACCTGTATGCGTTCGGCATTGTCACACCCGTGCTGATACAACCCAACAAGCTTCAAGGAATTGCGAATCACTGAGTGGATCGAATACCAGTTCTCAAAGTGAAAGAAATTGATGCCACCGCCAAACACGCGTCGCTCATGATCCTTTTCAATTCCGAGCCGCTGGCTGGTATACACTCGCCCGAGGCGTTGCTCCAATTTTGCCAGAATGTCCTGCTTCATTGATGGCCGCTTCGTCGGCTTCCGCTTACTTAG
>DATNNZ010000152.1:0-2653 GCA_035601575.1 Chthoniobacterales bacterium | reverse complement strand
ACCGCGCGTCACTCCGGTTGAATCAATGAACTCGCCAACGATGTCGCCTCTTCCATTAATCTTTTGCGGCAAGGTCAGATTTCCGGTCCCGGGATAATCAAAAGTCGTGATCACTTCGATAGAGCCTGAAGGCGCTGCTTGCTGAGCGAACGTCCCCATCAATGGGAACACGAACAGAACTGCCAGAATGCTGATAATTATTTGTTTTGGTTTCATGATGTTTATTGCCTCCTTAGTTGAATTTCCATTCCTAAAACGCCGATCTGGCAAAGGCACAAGATCCAGGTAGCGAATTTCGATAAAGCCAGTTTGCGTGTTATCTGGCTTCGTTGCGGCCGCTGGTTGCTTACCGCGCTCTTTAGCGCCAACAGGAAATCGGCAGCCGAGGCTCAGCCACCCTGCTACAGCGCTATCGTGGCCGCTGTCAAAGCTTTTGGCATACGTGATTCCGTTGTTTTTTGATAATACCCGTGCAAACTGAAAACTAGTCCGCGGAAGGGGCACGGTTGGATTATGTCCGAGAGGAAATCGCTTCTGAAAAAGAGACGGCGACGTTCAATCATCGCGTTTGAAATGATTCGCCTCGACCGGACCGCTGCTGAACCACTACAGAAGCAACTATACCGCCAAATCCGCGATGAGTTGAGATCGGGCAGTTTTACCGACGGTGCGTCTCGGCTTCCTTCCTCTCGGGCTCTGGCTGCTGACTTGGGAATCTCACGATTGACGGTCAGCCTGGCGTTCTCAAAACTTCATGCGGAAGGGTATCTCCAATCGAAGGTGAGATCTGGAACATTCGTTGCAGATCCTCTCCCCGAAATGTTTTTGAACGCAGTCAAGCCGACAGAGCCTCCGGCAATTGAGCGACCACTTCGCATTTCCGATCGGGTGAAAGCAATTCCAGATCAGCGCGTAAGGAAACAGTTTGATCTCGGAGCGCTGGAGGCCGGACCAGGTGTCTCCCTAGTTCCCGGACTTCCAGCAGTCGACGAATTCCCAATCGTTATTTGGGAACGGCTCAGATCGCAGGTGCTCGCACAAAGGGGTGCCCATCTGCTACGCCACGCATCGAGTCGTGGCGACGTGGCTCTACGCAAAGCAGTTGCCACTTACCTGTGCGATTTTAGAGGCGCACGCTGTCATCCAGATCAAATCCTGATTGTCGGGGGAATGCAGCAGGCAATGCTAATCAGCGCCATGGCGCTGCTGGATCCGGGCGAGCCGGTGTGGATTGAAGACCCTGGTTTTCATCAGGCACGGAGAGTCTTTATCTTAGCAGGCGCTAAAGTGGTTCCGAAGCCGCTGGATCAGGAAGGAATTGTGATCGCGCGATCGCCAAAAGAAAAGCAGCCAAAAATGATCCATGTAACGCCTTCGCATCAATATCCGCTCGGCATGACGATGAGTTTCGAGCGCAGGACTGCGCTGCTCGATTTCGCGCGCGCTCACAATGCATTTATTTTTGAAGACGACTTTTACGCGGAGTTCCGCTTTACCGGGCCGCCGCTCCCCTGCCTGCAGGGAATGGACAATTTTAGCCGGGTCATTTACGCCGGAACGATGAGTAAGATTCTCTATCCTTCCTTGCGGCTGGGCTACGTCGTTGCGCCGGAGCAGTTGATCGACCCGTTGGTCAAAATCCGCAGCACAATGGACCAACACTCGTCGGCGATCGACCAGGCTACACTTGCGCCTTTCATCACCGAGGGATTTTTCCTGAGCCATCTCAAACAAATGCGAAAACTCTACGCCGAGCGGCGAGAGTTCTTCATCAAAGAATTCAACAGATTACTCAGTGATCGTTTCCTTCTCCAGATTCCGGAAGCCGGACTAAACTTCGTGGCCTGGCTTCGATCCGAAGCAGATTTCGCAAGAGTCGTGCGTGTCAGTGCCGAGATCGGAATCGGGCCCTCACCGCTATCATTTTATTGCATCGAGGCGAAGCTCAAACCAGCGTTTGTTTTCGGTTTTGCTGCCTGGACGCCCACGCAAATTCGAGAAAGCCTCCTCAGGCTCGCATCTGCACTCAGGTAACAAGGAGATTTTAGTCTTTAACTCAGATCAATAACGCTCTTGGTATGCTCAGCAAATCTCCCTGGGAGACTTTTCTGTTCAGGGCGGCTAACGCCGGGTATCGATCTAATCTCCCAACCAGGAGGAAGGGGATGGCCAGAGGAAATCCGGCCGAAAGTAGCCATTATCAAGAACCGACCCCTCCGTCCCTCTCCCATGGCCAATTACCAGGCGGCGAGGGCACTCACGGTCATGGGCCGTAACGCGGGTGAAGGAGCGGCTCACCACGGCGAGTCTTCGACCGGGCTTTCCCGTAACGGCTTGCGGAGCAAACGGCCGGGCTTTCCAAGAGCAGCGCAAAGAAGGGCGCCAAGAAGTCCGCGGTGAAGAAGGCGAAACCAAAGAAGTGACCTTGGCGACTGCCTTCAGCGAAAAGTGAGCATGACAAGGCTTTGCCAGAAGCACGTGCGCCCGCTAACCCTCTGAGATCTCTCAACTCTCAACCATCAACTCTCAACTTCCACGCGAGCCCGCTGTCGTCAGACAAGCGCAGCCAGCTGGGACTGGCGTTTGTTCGGCGCATTTTCTGCATCCCGCTTTCTACTTTCTAATTTCTACTTCCGACTTTCATGCAGTGTTT
>DATNNZ010000151.1:0-9381 GCA_035601575.1 Chthoniobacterales bacterium | reverse complement strand
CGAAAGCACTAAGTTTGGATAAAGAGGAAGAAGTTGGGCTGGAAATACGAAAGCCCAGGGGCGTATGGTTTTGAGGACTGAAATTTAACAGCGGGTTCCGGATTCGGTCCTCCCAAAAGAAAAGCGCCACCCGGCTCGAATACCAGGCAGCGCTCGATCGAGCAGCGAAGGTTTAAGAATCGTATCCGACCACGTCTACCGATACGAAGGCGTACCCGAGAAGTATCGGCGGAAGTCCGTTTTCGAACTCCATACGCTCCAACCAATCTCGCATATTATCGAGAAGTTCGTGCTGACCCCAAGACGCAATGTTTACTTTTAATCGGCCAAAGAGTCTCGTATAAGTCGCCAAGGAAAACCGTATGTGCCACACTTTTTCGCAAGCTCGTGGCGAAATCATGCACGAATTTAGCGTGCTAGAGTACGACGTTCGCAGCTATCTGGCTCATTTCTTGGCATTACATCCAGAGAGAACTTTAGATAAATACAGGAAACAGTTTGAGCTATTCCTCCGGTTTTTCGCCCCCCAACCGATTTTACTTCCCCCAGCTCGCCTAGCCGCATAAAGGTGCAGAGTTTCTGGTGGCTGCCCAAGCTTTTGGAACAATGTCTTTAATCTGACGATTGGTCATTGTGGGCAGGCGCGTCAGTACGTCGCGCAGATAAGTGTAGGGCTCGATATGGTGACGCCGGCAGCTTTCGATGATCGAGTAAATGATGGCGCTGCGTTGGCCTGCATCGGCGTCACCGAAAAATAACCAGTTCTTCTTTCCAAGAGCTGTAGGTCGGATCGCATTCTCGACCAGGTTATTGTCGATCTCGATTTCGGGTTCTTTGAGGTAAACCTCCAGTGATTCCCATTGGGCCAATGTGTAACTGAGGGCTTTGCCCATCGTGCTCCTGGGCAGGAAACGGCGGGTGATGTACCACCGCTGCAGGACACGCTGGATTCGTCTGCAAATGGGCACACTCTGACTGGCGCGATAGGCATCTCACAACGCTGAACCAGCCCGTTGACGCCGTAAGCTTCTTTCAATGTCGTAGAGGTGACCGATCTGGATCAGAACCCAACCGGCTTCTTTGGGTGCATGATCGAAGGCTTCGTAAAAGCCACGCCGAGCATGAGCCCATTTCGACATTAACCTAGTTTGTATCGGGCTGACCTGAAAGCCCGCGGTGTCGAGTCACCGGACCGTGCCGATGCGCTCATCGGAGCAATTGTGCTCGGCCTGGAATCGCAAATCGATTGGAAAGAAGCCCTGGCGTTCCAAAAAGAATCAAACATCAGATGCAGCTCGATTTTCAGCGCACACGCCGTGGCAGACCGCATATTGAGTGGCGGTGAGGTTCCTAGTTTTTGGGCAAAGAACAACTCGCGGTCATTGACCGTGAAGCCGATCATCTCAATCGTGCGCCAATTTCCGCATAGTAGACCGGCGTTTTGTTTTTGATTTTTGATAGCGATGTACGAGCGAGCAATCGTGGCAAACGGCCTTAGAGCGGGATGATCGTATTCGTCCCGCTCTGCCGAGGAAATCAGGAAGCATGGTGACCACATCCCTTCTCTATGCGCTTACAGCCAAAGTCAGGAGCTATAGTGTTATAATGACCTTTACTCCCGATAACCCTTGCTTGGCAAATCTGCTACTTACCTAAGCGATTCGACACATCCAAACCATTTGAAGAGTCCTTGATTCCTACGACGGCCATCAGTTCCGATTATTGGTGGTTGCCGACCGATCAGGTTGCAGCGACAATTTGTACTCGGGAGGTGCCAATGTCGTGAAGACTTATGTTTTCTTTTGTTCTCTCTTGGTAGCGCTGCAACCCAGCTTCGGGGCAGAGCCATCCGGTGAATTTGTCGAATTACACTCCTGCGATCTCTACACCGGAGGTTGCACGGCTTCATCTGAATCTACCCTCCTTGGACGCCAACTGTTTCGAATTTGGTCGATCAGCCAAGGGCGATGGGCTAATCAGGATCTGGCGGGCCTGAAGGTTGCCCTTCTGGAGCT
This sequence comes from Chthoniobacterales bacterium, assembly GCA_035601575.1. Taxonomy (GTDB): domain Bacteria; phylum Verrucomicrobiota; class Verrucomicrobiia; order Chthoniobacterales; family JAFAMB01; genus DASTDH01. The sequence continues at coordinate 7,366 of DATNNZ010000151.1, read as the reverse complement.
AGGATCGGCGAATCTTGCGGAAAACGAGGCAAAGGTTGAGAAGGCGGTATTTTTCGTACCAAAAGGTTTAGGGCTAGCGCAGAAAGAGGCGTTGCTCTTCTGGATGACCTCACAGGGCATCACCGCTTCCTCAACGCGGGTGGTGGAAGCCGAAATCACTTATCAGCGCTCTGGAGCCACTGTAGAGGCAGCAGTTGGTGATTCCATCGCGCTTTCCACAACGGCAATTGGTACGTGCAGCTCAGGTTCTTGCGGTCAAACCGTTTGGTACGAACCCCAGGCGAAACATTCCTCGTTCGAGGTGGTTGCATCTCGAGTCTCGAAAATCCGGGACTCCGGCTTGAATTTTGTCTGGATCGACCATGACCGACCAAACGTTTTTCTGGCGAGTTTCGGTCCAGACGGAAGCAGTGTTCAACTCGCTGACTCGACCGATCATTGAGAACCTAATTCCCCCCCAGGACGGTGGACGAACGAATTTCACGCAGAAATTTTCTCCGAGGTGTCGGTGCGTCGGCTGTCGCAGGCGCTGTAGCAAAAGCCGCGGCTGCTGCTCAATCGGTTGAATCTTTGGACGATCAGAAAGCGGTCGGACCCGAGCCGATAAAACTGGTCTTGCAGGTCAACGGCAAACGGCATGAAGTGGAAGTTGAGCCTCGGGTCACGCTGCTTGATGCGCTGAGAAATCGGCTTCAGCTCACTGGCACAAAGGAAGTCTGCGATCGAGCGACCTGCGGCGCATGCACGGTGCTTGTGAATGGTCAACCGGTTTACTCTTGCATGAAACTGGCAATCGAGATGCAAGCTCAAGAGATCACCACCATCGAAGGGCTCGGTGGTCCGACCAATCTGACGCCGGTTCAACAAGCATTCGTCGAGTGCGACGCATTGATGTGCGGATATTGCACTCCTGGTTTTGTGATGTCGTTAACTGCGCTGTTTCGCGCTAAACCGAATCCCACGTTGGAAGAGATCCGAAAAGCATGCTCAGGAAATCTTTGCCGATGTGGTGCCTATCCTCACATATTCGAAGCAGCTCAAAAAGTGGCTCAATCGGAGACCTCAAAGACTAGTTGAAACTTGCGATGCCTGGATGGCCAAAAAATCCGAAGCAACTGGGTAAAGAACACCCGAGGTATGGTGCGTCGTCGCTCGTAGTCACTGGCGCTGCAAAGTATACTTCCGACATGCAGCCCGTCGGCTGGCTTTATGCAATGATCTTGCGTTCACCCTGGCCGGCTGCACGAATTCGGGCCGTTGACCTACGGCCGGCTTTAGGTATCTCGGGCATCCGCGCAGCTGTGGTGGCGAACGATCCGCCCTTCACAGTTCGCTATTACGGTGAGGAAGTTGCAGCAGTGGCAGGTCTCTCCAAGCAAGCATGTCTGGACGCCTTAGGCGCGATCAAAGTGGAGGCTGACCTTCTCCCGTTCGTGGTCAAGGAAGAGGACGCACTGCGCGATACTTCACCTAGAGTTTTTGCAAATCAACCAAACGCCGGCGAACCGCGAGAAATGGAAACCGGAGAGGTCGACGCTGCGTTTCGAACCGTGGATAAAACAGTGGAAGGATTCTTTCAAACGCAAGTGCAGTTGCACCACTGCCTCGAGACACATGGAAACACTGTTCAGGTTACTCCAGAGGGAATCACTTGCTGGGCCTCCACCCAGGGGATTTTTAGTGTGAGAGATGGCCTCGCCGACAATACTGGCGTGCCGCTGGATAAGATTCACGTCATATCGGAATTCATGGGAGGCGGGTTTGGTTCCAAATTCGGCGCCGGAATAGAAGGAGGACTTGCAGCAAGACTGTCTAAAGAGGCAGGGAACGTTCCGGTACGCCTGATGCTCACTCGCTTCGACGAAGCATTGGCGGTCGGGAATAGACCATCGTCGTTTCAGAAAGTGCGGTTAGGCGCCAAGAAAGATGGGACCCTAATCGCCTATGAGTTGGAGGCGTTTGGCACTGGCGGATACGCTAGCGGCGGTGCCACGGCAGGTGGAGGCGGAGGCGCTGGGTTCCCGGCACCCTACATTTATCGAATTCCGAACACACGCGTTCGACAAACCGCGGTGGCTATTAACGCCGGGGCAGCGCGGGCGATGCGAGCGCCGGGCCATCCTCAAGCGTCGTTTGGTATGGAATCTATCCTGGATGAAATGGCGCTTGCTCTAGGGATGGATCCGGTTGAGCTGCGAATAAAGAATGATCCATCCGAGATTCGGCGCCAACAGTACCGGGTTGCCGCTCAACGTTTCGGGTGGAACGCCAAGTATCGCTCTCCGGGATCTTCTGAAGGTCCAGTGAAGACGGGAGTCGGGTGTGCAGCCGCTACCTGGGGCGGTGGCGGGCAAAGCTCTGAAGTCGACGTGCGGATCAATCCTGATGGGACTGTGGAAGTCCGCTGCGGGACGCAGGACCTTGGGACAGGAACAAAGACGTTGATCGCAATCGTGGCCGCCGAAATGTTTGGCCTCGAGCCTGCCGCGATCTCGGTAAGGATAGGTGACACCGCGTTTCCGCCGTCCGGTGGAAGCGGCGGAAGTACGACTGCAGCTTCGGTTGCGCCCGCGGTGTTCGATGCCTGCCAGAACGCGCTTGCCGAGCTCGCATCGGTTTCGGGTATTTCGGATCCAACCGGCTCGAATTGGTGGTCTGCTACTGCGCGTTTGCGGATAAATCCGATAGTGGCTCGTGGCCGCTGGAAAGAAGGACTTTCGAGCCGCGGCGTCGGCGGTGTGCAAATGGCAGAAGTGGAAGTAGACACTGAAACCGGATTCGTCAGGGTTAAACGGATTCTTTGTGTGCAAGACTGCGGTCTGGTGGTTAACCGGCTTGCTAGCATCAGCCAGGTCCGCGGAGGGATTATTATGGGCATTGGCTTCGCGCTATATGAAGAACGAATCCTGGATCGTCAGACCGGAGTAGTCCTTAATCCAAACTTCGAGACCTACAAGTTGCCGGGTGCTGCTGATATTCCGGAACTTGACGTGATTCTTCAGGATATGCCCGAACGAGGCGTCATTGGAATCGGAGAACCGGTGACAATTCCAACCGCTGCCGCGATCGCGAACGCGGTCTCCAATGCGACCGGGAAACGGGTTACTCGCCTTCCAATTACGCCGCCCGAGATTCTTGGCTTGTTGCAAAAGATACCTGTGATCTCGTTCCACCTACCGATCCGGAACAGGCTGATACCAGAACGAAGATCGGCATGAAGAATTTCGAATACGCCAGAGCCAGCTCAGTCGATGGAGCAATTCGGCTATCGACACCTGAGAGCCGGTTCCTCGCCGGGGGCATCGATCTGCTCGGCGAAATGAAGGAATATATTGTCAGTCCGAGGCGGGTGATCGATCTAAAGCTGATTCCGGGTCTCGATCAGATCGATACTTCCGCCCCTGTCTGGACGCTTGGCGCGAACGTTACGATCGCCGAGATCGCAAAAAACCAGCGGATCAATGCAGCCCTGCCGGGATTAGCCGAAGCAGCATTGGAAGTGGGCTCTCCTCAGATTCGCAATGTCGCCACACTCGGAGGAAATCTGGCGCAACATTCGCGATGCTGGTATTATCGCCACCGCGACCTGCGCTGTCTCAAACGGGGCGGCAGCACCTGTTACGCTCGAGAGGGAGAAAACAAGTACCACAGTCTGTTTTCCGGCAACCCCTGTATCAGCCCGATCGTTTCAAATCTTGCAGTTATTTTAGCGGCGCTTGACGCGAAGATTAATGTACGACGGGGCGATAAAGAGCTCACCCTCACGATCGGGGAACTTTATTTCGATGCTTGGAACAATCCCCTTGCTCACAACTCGCTACTACCAGGCGATCTTATCGTTCATGTCGAGATCCCGACCCGAAAGAATCGCAGCACCTATTTGCAGGTCAGCGAAAAGAGCGATTTTGATTGGGCGCTCGTGAGCTGTGCGGCAGCTGGACAAAATGTCGGGGATCGGTGGGATGATCTCTCTGTTTTTCTAGGTGCTGTTGCACCGATACCCTATCGCGTGGAATCTCCGCTCCTCGGAAGTGGAGTGTTGTCGAAAGAAGCCATTGAATCCATAGCGGAGAGCATCGCCTCCAAAGCTACACCTCTAGCCCACAACGGTTATAGAGTTCCAATTGCCCAGGCATTAATCCGCCGCGCTCTCACTAGAATTGTCAGCTAAACTATGTCTTTTCAGCCGTGCAGATATTTGCGTTATAAAGAGCTGTTCACAGAGGAATCGGTCACCACGCAGGAGGATAGCAATTCGATTCCCGCCGTGGCTCACGCGTGGTGCAATCTCACATTGAAGGAGATTGGCCGGGATGATTGCCCGGTCTCGATGACGACCTGTTCCAGGCCCGGTCGGATCTGTTACCGTTCCTACCTCGAAAAAGAACATCTCGGTTAGTTATCTGATTTCAGGTCGACGTGTTGCGCAAAGAGTAAAGAGCGCCGTGCAACGACGGCACGAATTGATCAGCGAGCTGCGGTTTAAGAAACAGCAGGCGAAAGCGCGGAAAATCGAGCAGAAGCGGAGCCGCGGGCCGTCTATGTCGCTAGCATAGATTAGATCTATGCTCCGACTAGGTCTCCCGGCTCTGGCAGCGGGTTCCCTTCAGCTTCGGCCCGCAACTTATACGTCGGCGAAGTGCAAAGACGCCAAGGTATGAAGATTGAGAGACGGAGCTTGACGGTTTTTCTTTGTGCCTGTTACCCTGGCGCTTCCCCGCCAAGAGTTTCACTCATTCTTGGCCTCAAAAGGCGACGCCGGATACGAAGCAAATATGCATACACTCGCTACCATCGTTCCTTATGTACTGGTGTTATTGATCGCTGGCATTGCTTGCGGCTTCATTAATACCTTGGCTTCCTCTGGATCGGCGGTCTCGCTCCCGATGTTGATGACGCTTGGTTTGCCTGCGCTGGCCGCCAATGCAACTAATCGACTCCCGGTCCTGTTCGGTTCGCTGATGGCCTTGCTGACTTTTCAAGCCGCGGGTAAGATGGATTGGCCGGCGGCTTGGAAGATCGTGCTACCGGCAACGCTCGGGAGCGTGGTTGGCGTTTACTTGGCCGAGACGCTTGGTAATCGGCAGTTGGGGCTTGTTATCACCGCCGCGGTGCTGGTCGCATTGCTGCTGCTCTTCACCAAACTCAAAGAGGCATTGGCCAAGGATTATCATCGGCTTCCGCGTATAACCCCGCTTGGGTTGTTGGTGTTGTTTCTGGTTGGAGTCTGGCTCGGCTTCATCGTTCTCGACGGTGCAACCTACCTCTTGCTCGTGCTGATCCTGTTGTTCGGATACGATCTGCCGCACGCAAATGCCCTGAAAGTGTTCCTGGCGATGACGACTACGCTGGTGCCGATCGTCCTCTTCGCGCGGGCCGGTGATATCTGGTGGACCGAAGGTCTTCTTCTCTCGGCTGGCAGTCTGCTTGGAGGTTATTTTGGTGCGAAGCTATCGAGTCAAGAGCAAGCGCGTACCTGGGTCTTTCGGATCCTGGTGGCGGTGATTGTTCTCGAACTCATCCATCTGTCTATCCATTATTTTGGCTAAGTTGCGGACGGGAAGTAGGCGGATCCGTGGTTAATAACAGTTAAGCAGCTTGTGATCCTGAGGCCGTTCCCAAGTGCATTTCTGGGAGGCCCACTAGGCTCCCAGTTCTTCGACCGGTATCAGGTTAATGTCTTCCGGTTGGCGAACTCTCTCCCGCTAACGGATTATCGTCTTCGATTTGGATTCTCGTGCTGTTCAAAAAGCGCGCCACCGCACAATATACGCTGATGACCAATAAAAGCTCGACTAGCTCTCGATGATCAAGCTGCTCATTTAGAGCCCTGAAGGTGTCATTAGTAATAGTAGCATGCGACTCCATTTCATCCGCTGCCTGGCAAATTAAGTTCTCGAGCGGTGAGAGACTCCGTACTTTGTCGTCGGTGAGTATTAGAGATAATTCTTCCTCTGTAATCCCATTGTTCATCGCAATGAAGCGATGCTGGTGTATCTCATAAGGAGCATTGGCACGATGTGCCTGCCGTAGTATCGCAATCTCGCGATAGCGAGGATTCAGCTTGCTCTGATATAGCGCCTTTGTGAGATCAGTCCAGGGGATGACGGCCTGGGGGGCATGCCCTAACATTCGGTAAATGTTGATAGCGGGCAAGCTCCTAAGACGCTCAAGAACGTCTTCTGGCAAATCACTGTCTTTGGGCAGTGGCAACTCAAGGGCCATGCTTGTAGCTGTTGGCTGTAAGAGGGTGTGGCTGAAACCTCAAATTAGGAGATGATAAAATTGATTGGAAAGAAAAGAAAGTTAGAAGTCCAGCCGGAGGTTTCCAACCAATGATCGGTGCGGCTCGGGTGAAGGCGGCCCGTCCACGCTCCGCGCATGGATGCAGTCCGCATAAAGCGTGGTATTCTCTCCGACCATTCCAGAGTAACCGTTTAGTGAAGCACAGGGTTGACGGCCGTTACGGTGGACTTTGATAACCGGCGTAGTTGGTTAGGACCGAGCGGCCCAGGCAGTAGGGGTCAGCTCAGCAACGCGTCTGACCGGAAGGTCAGCTAAACCGGGCAGGATAGCAGCGAGATAATCGCGGATAGGGATCTGCAAGCGACGGCAGGTTTCGACGATGGAGAGGATGGCCGCGATACGTGGTCCGGCTTCTTGGCTTCCGAAGTGGATCCAGTTTTTGCGATTATGCAAATCTTTGCATAACCGCAACTATGAACAGTTGGGAATTAGGCAAAGTTGGGGCCGGAGAAGGAAATTTGCATTTTTGCTGCGCAGTCATAGGGTGAAAACTGGCGGGGTGTCGAGAGGCTCTGGTTGGCTCGCTTTGGGTTCTTCTTTATTACTCCGCAAATGAGCTTGCCGTTCGGATGGCGGCTAGCGGTCTTGGCATAATTCTGTTTCGGTATGCCGATTGGTTGTACGAAAAGGGGTATCGCCGAAACACCATTCACCTATGTACCCAGGCGGTGAACACTTTGGGTTCTGGCGCGCCAGTCGCCATCTTGGAACAGAATTATGCGAAGACAGGAGATGCTGCATCGTCGGCCATATCCAATGCCCATCGAGGCAAATCGCGCTTAGCCCATGTTAAACTTTGCCTAATTCCCAACTGTTCATAGTTGCGGCCCAAAGCCACTGGCCGAATGGCGTTCTCCGCGGCATTGGTACTCAACTCCAAGATCGGATGATCCAGGAAGCAAGTCAGCCGATTCCACAACATCGGTATTCTCGCGCACGACCCGGCGAAGACCTATGGCCCCTTTGTTTTTGCCCTCGCGAATTTCGTTGGGCTTGTCTGGCTGCTGGGCCCACGCCCGGAGGTACTTCTTCCAGGCGGTGGAAGCTCATCCTGATGATC
>DATNNZ010000150.1:0-8506 GCA_035601575.1 Chthoniobacterales bacterium | reverse complement strand
TCCCAATTGGCAATTCTATCAGAGGCGGCCTTTGTCGCTTTTGCGCGTCACTAAGGCACGAAGCATATCGGCGAACTGATCAAAGACGACCCGTCGGTCTTCTGATCACGATAAATGCCAGAAGCAGGGGAAAGGATCATGCCGGGTCGCGACGCACTCTCATGATGAACATCATCAATAGCAATGACTAGCATCATATATCCTGTCGATGGCGTTTCTTGAATGAGAGAGATAGGAGCTGAAACGATTACGACAGCAATTACGGCAGTTGGAACAAAAAGGGCGGATCTTTAAAGTACTGAGTTCTAGTAGGTCCCAACTAAATACATGTTAGCCAGTTTTGTCGGAGAATCGTATGATCAACAGGGAATTCGTGATGAGGAGGAAATTCAGGCATCTTCTGTTGCTAATTCTCGCTTGGGCTGCGCTGCCCGCCAGTGCCACCGAGCGCTGGGAGGTGCTGCCACCCACGCCTGCGGCGATCCACTCCGAACGTAGCGGCCAAGCCAACGCCAACGGGATCAGTATCTACTATGCGGTCTACGGCAAGGGCTCGCCGGTGATCCTGCTGCATGGCGGCCTGGCAAACGCGGACTACTGGGGCAACCAGATAAAGGCGTTGGCGCTGCACCATACCGTGATCGTCCTGGACAGTCGCGGCCATGGCCGCAGCACCCGCGATTCCCGGCCTTATGGCTACGATCTGATGGCGGACGATGTAGTTGCGCTGATGGACGTGTTGAAGGTGCCAAAAGCCGACATCGTCGGGTGGAGTGACGGTGCCATCCTCGGCCTCGACCTCGCGATGCGTCACCCGGACCGGGTGAATAAGGTCTTTGCGTTTGCCGCCAACACTGTGACTTCGGGCGTCAAGGACGGCCTGGAGAAGAACCCGACATTCGCCGCCTTTATCGAGCGCGCCGGCCATGAATACGAGGCGCACTCGGCGACACCAAAGGAATATGATGCCTTTGTCGCGCAAATCAGCAAGATGTGGGCGAGCCAACCGAACTGGACAGATGCGCAACTCAAGGCCATCACTGCACCCGTTTTGGTGGCAGACGGCGACCACGACGAAGCGATCAAGCGCGAGCACACCGAATACATCGCTTCAACAATACCACGCGCCGGACTGCTGATCCTACCCAACGCAAGCCATTTCGCCTTCCTACAGGACCCTGCACTTTTCAACTACGCGGTCCAACAGTTCCTGGGCGACCGCTAAGCAAAAGGTCTATGCCCTGTCCCTGCGCCAAGCGATATGGAAATCGAAAGTTGGATGCTCGGCCGCAACTCGACCCTGACTCTGAGCCGGAATTGAGCGAGCTTTGCACTGGATGCAAAATAAACCAGCCCGAGAAATTGACCGACGCGCTAATTTCCGCGCTTCGTCAGAGAAGCTAAACTTTACCAAACACTTACGCGGATTGGCCCTCGTCAGCGGACGTAGATTGCTCGTCAATGTGGTGGGCTCCATCCCGACCTTCTCGGCTAGCACCGCGTAGCTCAGTTGGCCCGCGCGCTCAATGTTTCGCGAGTAACGAATACTCCGTGATGGTCAGGCCCTCGCGAGACAGAAGGGTGTCGTAAAGGGAGGAAAGTTTCCTCGCTCATCTGCGAACCTGAGAACAGGCGCAGGGACCAAGCTTGGGCGGGTGCAATCTTTTGAGAAGTTCTACTTGCATTAGGTGTACCTACACTCGTAGCTTGTAACTAAGCATAGATTGTTCAGAGAACAACTAAAACGAAAGAGGTAACTAACTTTGTGGTAAACGAACAAAAGGGATTTTTCGCGTGCCTCTGAAATAGTAGAAAGTCCAAAACGACAGATGAAGCAATTCATCTGCAACCGAAGAAAGGATTAAGAGATGCGCGGAGCTTGTCTGATGACAGACATACCTAAGACCGGAAAACTCTTTCTCGATGATTTGGCTGTGGGAGCTGAATTTCACAGCGGAGAATACGCGGTCGAAGCACAAGAGATACGCGAATTCGCGCAGAATTTCGATCCTCAACCCTTTCATCTGGACGAGGATGTAGCGCGTAAGACCGTGTTCGAGGGCCTTGTCGCAAGCGGGTGGCATACCGCCGCCATCACTATGAGGTTGCTTGTCCATAACGTTCCACTGGCAGGCGGGATCATCGGTGCGGGCGGTGAGGTCACTTGGCCAAGGCCAACAAGACCGGGCGACGTACTTAATGTTGTAAGTACGATCGTCAATATCTCCCCTTCAAAATCCAAGCCTGATAGAGGGATCGTGACTATTCAGAATGATACGTTGAATCAGCGCAACGAACTGTGTCAGAGATTAATTGCCAAACTTCTGGTCTTCAGACGGAGTTGAATCATCCCGAGCTGGTAGCCGAAGCGATTCGACAATATATGACACCATACTATTATGTGATGGCGCGGACATATGATCCAAAGACGACTGCGGTCCTGCTTGTGGTTCCCTACAACGACTTTCTCAGTGAAGGCGGGAAATTGTGGCCTCTGGCCACAGGCGCAGGGAGTTGGTCGATCGGCGACAATCTGGACCATGCTTAATCCTTATGAACGCCCAAGAAGCACAGACTCTCCAACTCCATGAGATTGTCGTCTGGACCCCGGATGGGATGAAGGGCGAAGTGATTGTAATGGACGGTTCCGGCGTCGAAATCCGCTGGGATGACGGTCAATGTGGCTACTATCAATTTACCGACCTGCTGTCTCAAATCGAAAGGTTATCTTGAGTGAAGTACCAAGAGCCAAACCCCGAGAACGCGCTGAAGCAGGCTCACGAGAAAGGAAATCGAGCCTGCGCTAGCGGTGAAATCCTTTAAACGCTCGAACGTACGCGCCCTGCACAACATCTCGCGCATCTTGATCATTTTGGACAATCCAACGGGCTGGGTTAAAGGCGGCGTCCAAATAAGGGAGAAAGATCTCTTCAAAGCGCCGCCGGTCTTGCGCCCCAATCTATCGGCCGGACCTTGGCGCATACTATTCTCGGAACAGACCAGTTTTATCCTTCGGAAATGACTTCGCGCTTCTCCATGTAGGTAGAGGCAAGCACATCCGGCGTTGGCATCGCATAGAGCGCGAGGACAATCTCGGGAAGGTTGCTAGTGTCAACTTTATAGCGAACTGTAAACCGAATTGTCTAACATCAATCTTCTTTGTTGTTGTTTCTTCTGCATTCTTGGATATAGGTACGGCGGTCTCGTCGCAACGAAGTGTGCGATGCGCCAAACTCTATACCGGCAAATCCCTCAATTTATTCCCGAAAACCGCCGATTATGCTCCTAATCGCAATTTTCACATCCCTTCAATCCGGATTGGAAATTTCCGGATCAATGTGAACTCGAGCCAATTCGGGAATCAAAGATTTCAGAGTACGCTCCAGTTCACTCATTTCTTCATGCGTTTCTCTGAGCGATGTATGGCCAGGAAAAGCTTTCTTTAGCGTTACCACTAATCCCTCGTCGGTTAATAGGACGTCGTGTATTCGAACATCGGCCGCCTGTGGCAGGCCCAGAACAACCTTACGCACGCTTTCGGTCATTTGCGATTGGCGCACTGCCGGACGTGGTTGGTCGCTACGAGGTTCCAGATGAATGGTGATTTCTACTCGCTCCGACAGTTCCTCCGCTATAACTCTTTCAAGGGCCTCCGAATGCCTGTGAGCTTCAAGCAAAGACAAACTGTCGGGAAGCTCGAGATCCAGCTCAACCCGCAGATTTTGCGCTAAGCTATAGATGTTTAAATTATGCACACGAAGTCCGAGTCTGTCGGCTATCGCCCGAATACCAGCAGCAGGGCTTTCATTGGGTATTGCTGCTGGCTCGACGTGCACGGTAGCTTGAGCATTAGCTAGCTCAGCTCGTATCGTTTTCTCGACGACTTCACTCAAGCGATGAGCGGATTCCAGCGAGGCTCCACGCGGCGTTGCCAGCTTGATTTCGACGTAAGGTCGGTTGCCTACGAATCGGGTTCGCAATTCCGCGGAGCCTTTAACCACGCCGTCTACGCTCTCGACTCGCTTCTTTAGCCGATCGGTCAAATCCGCTGGGATGTTGTCCATTAATGCGCGGATGGCTTTGACGCTGAGTCTCCAAACTGAACGCAATGCGATACAAGCTACGATAGCGGCCGCAAACGCATCCGCCCGGACCGTTAGCCACTCTGGAACAGGAACAGCTCGGGAGACGGCGACGATAGCCAACCCGGCGAGCACTGCCATAGCTCCCAGCATGTCATTCCAAAAATGCTCGGCGTCGGATGCTAATGCGTCGCTATGATGTTCTTTCGCTGCTTTGCGTAATGCTCTGGCGCGGGATAAGTCTACGCCGATGGAGATAATCAAAACGGCAAACGACCAAATAGTTACGTTCGGCGCAATTGGATGCACAAAAATTTTGGTGATAGCGTGATACAAAATGAAAGCCGCGGTCGCGGCCAATAGCGCCATTCCCGCCAAAGCGCCTAGGTTTTCCGCTTTTTCATGACCATACGGATGATCCCGATCAGGTGGGATAGCTGCTACCCTGACGACCAGGAGGGTGATGAGAGTCGAGACCAGATCAAGCAGCGAATGGGCCGCTTCCGCTATCAGTCCGAGACTGCCGGTGAGCAGTCCCACCGCGAACTTCAACGCTGCCAGGCCACTACTGGCAATAACCGACCATGTCGCAATTCGCTGCTTTCCTCGTTTATCGCTCAGTGTCTCAATGGCTAAATTCTCGCTCGCACTATCCATCGTCGCTGGGTATCGCTTTTCTGGCGCGGCGGGTCAAACCTGATCTGTGAATCCTCCACGAAATACGATTAAAAATCGCTTATAGCTTCCGAGACGGACAGACGGCCACGAGGCAATTGGTTAGCGCGCCAACATCGATCGTCAGAAGACTTACGAACCGTTTTCTAGTGCCGCAATGAGCTGGATCTCGACCCCTTCGCGGGCGTTCCGAAATGGTTTACGTGGCAACAAAAATTCGACCGAAGGACAGTAAGACGATCCCCTATCGAGCAATGGCTAAGGGACGCCTTGCATGTTTTTGAAGGCTGCGTCGGGATCTTGAGCCTTCAATTGGTCAAGAGCGGTTCCCACCTCTTTCAGTGCGTGTTGCGCTTGTTTTGGTTTGTTGCATCGGTAGCGCTATGTAAGTCGGTTATTGAACTGTCCAGTTGGTTTAACATTGCGATCAATTTTTGGCTCTCGTCTCCGCTCGACGTGTTGCCATTCTGATTCAGCGTTTTAAAACGTGCCCGAATTTTCATGCCTGGTTCATGAACCCCGGGCAGGTTCCTGGATTGAACAGCCGTTTCGAGCTTTTCAAGTAACTGCTGGATATTGGACCACGCTGCCTGAGGCGAACAGCAGTATCTTGATCTTCCTGTGCCCATACGGCTGGCGTCAGAATCGCTAGTCCGATGCCAATTAGTATTTGAAAACCGAAGCTCCAAGTGCCCGATGCGAGGGAGGAAGATTTTCGGTTCGACAAGCTAAAGTAGATCTCTCTCTCTCTGTGAGAAAGAGAAAACTGCGCTATCTGATCAATGGCGGTGTTCCTTTCGCGGACGAGTCCGATTTTCCTGCAGCCGCGTCGCGCAATCCCTCGCTAAGAATGCCCCTCTTGCTGAACTTTAGCGAATTCGAGAAGTGTTCCAGGTGCAGCGTCGGATACCGCCCAACAATCGAGGCCGTTTGCATTCCAATAGACAAGATTGTAGCCCTGATAACCGAAAGTCTGTTGCTTTGAGTTGGCCTCCGGATTGCGCTCACGGCAAATGAACAGGCTTACGTAGTGTTTTTTAAATCGATAGATCAGAACCGCGACATTTTTGCCTCTCACATAATCCAGGCGTCCCCCGACTAACTGAAAACCTTGATCGGCGAAGTCGCGCACCGGCGGCGAAAAATCGATTTTGCCGGCAAACCAAGGCTTCACGGTATGCTGGTCGCTTGATTCGACATCCACTAAATGCGTGCCAATAAGCGATCGAATGTGGTCGGAGGCGACTTCAGCCACCATCGAGGCTGGCCCGGTAGGAAGCAGTCGTTGAATGTTTGCGTATAAGAACGCTCCGAAGATCGCAGCCGCAGCAATGGCGACCGGAATCCAGGCGGCAGACGGAAACGAAAGAATCCTCCTGGTCGGCCGAGATGAGAGCAAAAGTTTCTTGCGAATTTGGTGCGCGAAATCCTTGGGAATCGCGTAACGCAAATCTGGATCTTTAAGCCGATCACGCAGGGCTATTCTGAGCTCATATTGGGAGCGACAGCTGGCACAACTCCGAAGGTGCTCTTCGACGGCAATAGTTTTCGCCAGATCAAGCTCATTGTCGAAATAGGCGTCGAGCAAAGTCATTATCTCTTCGCAATTCATTCGTTCTCTCCTTCCTCTTGGAGCAGAATCGCGAGTTGATGTCTCGCGCGGGAAAGGCGGGACATCACCGTACCCACCGGGACGCCCGCTATATCGGAGATCTCCTTATAAGAAAACCCATCGAATTCTCGGAGGATAATCACGGTTTTGAATTCTAAAGGCAAAGCTTCCAGCGCCTCCCGGATTCGTAATTTGGTTGAATTCTGGACGGCCAGCACATTTGGACCGGGCTTTGTATCTGGAACTTCGGCCGCCGTCTCTTCATCGAGCGAGATTATATTGTGCTCCGACTCCTTAGCCCGGAACGCGTCGTAACAAACGTTACGGACGATCCGAAGCAGCCAAGCCCGGCCGGAGTCGCCTTGAAACGACTCGAAATACCGAAAGGCCTTCAGGTAAGCTTCCTGAACGGCGTCGCGGGCATCGGGTTCGTTTTTCATGAACCAGCGGGCCAGGTTGTATGCTTCTGGCATGAGCGGCAGCATCTGATTTTCAAAGCGCGTGCGCTGGTCTTGGTCCATCATTGAAACAAGACCATTAAATAGAAAACCAAATTTCTGGAAATATTATTCCCGGAAGACGCTAAGTAGCGGGCGAAATACCGATAGGGACCGGCTCCTGCCGGTCCGTTCTTAGGTAGGGGATACGCTGCCTACTACGCAAGGCGTGCGTCGCAGCTGCTCTTTGGTGGTCATCAAATGTCCCTAATTTGGAATATCGCATGGCGGAAGTGGTTGAACCGGGTCTCGAAGGAAGTCGGAGGAGGAGATAAACCGCGCGTCCGAGGTGGATGTGTTCAACAGCACGATTGTGGCGAATACCACATTGGACGGGATAGTGGATTCGATAAGAGTCGGGAACGGCAAAATCTGCTGGCACCTGTCATCACCCCCTGCACTGTCGGTTCGCTGTGCCAACCGCGCGACGCCCTGTTTAGCGCGAGTGTCGCCATCCTTGACCGTTTCGAAATTGTTGGGGCAACCAGGGCGGCGCCACCACAATTTTATTGTGCGTCGTGTGTGGTGGCGTAAGATTTAGATGCTTCGTCTGAAGACCCCTCTAATGGATCCATTAATCCTCGGACGTCGTCGAACTGAGGATGCCGCTCTTTACCAGGCCGCCATAGCAGAGGGAACCCGAAGCCAGGAACCCTCTAAACGGAAAGCATCTTATCAAAGAACTTCCTTCAGATTACATCTCCAAGAACAGCTAACCGATCCCGATGGCGGTCGAAGCCACTCAGCTCAAGCAGATGCTCGGGTTGACCAGCGTTGACTATACAGAAACGAACCATACCCTGGCCGTAGTGGACTCTACACTCGAGTAAGAGAAAGTCTTTCGATGATTCCCTGGGATAATCTTCACGGGGCAATGACCCATTTCCCTATTGCCCTGCTACTGTTTTCGACGGCTTGCGATTTCGTCTCCTTCACATTCAAGAAGCTGCCGTTTGCGCGGGGGTTGCGGTTAGTAAGCTTCTACGGTTTAGCCGTTGCCGCTCTAGCTTCCTTGGGCGCCGTGGTCTCTGGAATCGCTCTTACCAAAGGTGATTTGTGGGGTCGCGGTGATCTGGGCTGGCATCACCGATTCGTCTGGCCAGCGTTTGGTCTTCTGGTGGGTTTGGCCGTCTGGAGGCTTGTTGTAAGAGATGCGATGTCGCGGACTGGACTGTGCCTGTATCTGATCTTGATGTTAGTAGCTTCCGGGTTCATTGCTGCGGCAGGGTATTTTGGGGGAGAAATACTCCTCAGCGGGGGAGGTGTACCATGACGACCCCTCTCGAAATCAAGGGTGCAATGGCAGCCGTCATCACGTCGGCATTCGTCTTGGTAGCGACATTTGCCGCTGGCGGAATCTATTGGAATCACAGCGGTGGGGAGAAGGAACCTGGAAACAAGCCACTCGCAGCCGAAGACTTGGCGGTCAAAGGACGAAGTTTTTTCCTGCGAACCTGTGCTCAATGCCATGGTCGGGACGCAGATGGGGGTGAGGAAGCCCCGAGTCTTCTTAAACTCCAAATTAGCGGTGCGCACATGACTCTCGTGATCCAGAGCGGGATAAAGGGCGAGATGCCATCATTCTCGAAGAAATATAACGCCCAGGATACCGCTGCCATTGTGGCTTACCTCAAGACGCT
>DATNNZ010000149.1:0-8700 GCA_035601575.1 Chthoniobacterales bacterium | reverse complement strand
CTTTCGTTTTGAAACGGTCCAGCTCCCTCTTAATGTCATGGACGGCCACCAGTTCCGCAGTTTTCAGCATCAAGTCCTGCCTGTTCTCCTGAAAGACAACATTGGCGTACTGGCAATGAAGACATTTGGAGACAACTTCATTCTCCGAAGCAATACGGTAACACCGATTGAAGCTCTGCATTATGTCATGAGTTTGCCAACATCAGTAGTCATCACCGGTATCGACAAGCCGGAAATTCTGGATCAGGCGCTTGAGGCGGTCCGAACCTACAAGAAGCTGGACGAATCTCAACTAACTGCGATGCTCGCCCGCACCCGGACAGCCGCAACCAAGGGAGCTTTCGAGCTATACAAAACTAGCACTCACTTTGATGGTACCATTCGGAACCCGGTGTGGCTAGGTTAGCTGGCGAGCCCGACAGACGAAGCCAGGATCGAGTCGCACCTGATTCACAACGAAATGATAGCTCTTTCATTAGATGTCGCGGCTATGCGACAGAAACAAAAGAGACTGCAATTGATACTTGGGTTGTACCCGCGCTGGCTCATCGCTTATTCCGGCGGCGTCGATAGCACCTACTTGTTAGCAGAGGCAACATCTTTATTAGGCAGATCCGCGCTGGGCGTGATCGCCGATAGCCCGAGCCTTCCCCGGAAGGCCTTATCATCCGCGATTGCAGTCGCTCAGAATTTGGGTGCTCAACTTCGGGTGATTCGAACCGGAGAACTTGCGAAACCAGAATACGCAGCCAATCCACTTAACCGTTGTTACTTCTGCAAACACGAGCTTTTCGACCAAATGCAGCGGTTGGCTCTCGACGAAAGATTTCCTGTGCTAGCTTATGGCGAAAATGCCGATGACGCCCTGGAATTACGACCGGGCGCAGAGGCGGCTACAGAATTCAAGGTCAGATCTCCACTCCGTGAAGCTGGTTTGACGAAAGCGGAAATCCGCTGGTTATCACGGGAACGGAACTTGCCAACTGCAGACCAACCGGCTCAACCTTGTCTCAGTTCGCGAATCCCTCACGGTACACCGGTAACTCGCGAGGCCTTGCTCATGGTCGAAAATGCCGAAGACCGGCTGCGGGCCGAGGGATTCCGGGTGTTTCGGGTCAGATATAACATCGCAAAGGACGGCGCCATCACGGCGAAACTTCAAGTAGATCCCTCTGAACTAGCTCGGCTATATCGGTTAACGACTCAGTTGGAACGTGATCTTCGCCTGATGGGCTTTTCTGGAATGTTGATTGACCCGATCGGCTACCAACCCCCTAAAAGGGCGGGGAAAGTGATCAGTGATCAGTAATCAGTGATCGGTAATACGGGAAAGAGGGCAACAGTTTTTAAGCCGATCTGGTAGAAAGTCCCGATAGCGAGTAATTGCAACCCTCGGTTCGCTGTCACCACTGCATAGTGATTACTGATTACTGATTAGTTCTGATTTCTATCCATCCACTTATGGCGCGATCTGATTCTGTTAACTCAACCACGGTGGTCGAGGAAAAGGTTTACACCAAAGTGGCTTGGCGTTTGGTACCGGTGCTCTTTATTTGCTATATCGCCGCCTATCTTGACCGCGTGAATATTGGGTTCGCAGAACTTCAGATGAAGACAGATCTCAAATTCAGCGACACGGTTTACGGGTTAGGAGCTGGCATCTTTTTCATCGGATACTTCTTCTTCGAGGTGCCGAGCAATATTCTTCTCGAGAAAGTTGGGGCGAGGATATGGATTGCCAGAATCATGATTAGCTGGGGCATCGTCTCTGGTTTGATGATTTTCGTACGGTCAGCACAAATCTTCTACCTCCTCCGATTTATGCTGGGCGTGGCCGAGGCGGGCTTTTTTCCCGGGATTATTCTCTATCTGACTTTTTGGTTCCCCTCGAAACGCCGTGGTCAAATGATTGCGCTATTCATGTTGGCAATTGCCGTTACCGGAGTGGTCGGCGGCCCGATATCGGGCTTGACCATGGCGGCGTTTCGCGATTCCCAGGGATTAAAGGCCTGGCAGATGCTTTTTCTCCTTGAAGCTATCCCTTCGATTGTAATTGGGTTCCTGGTTCCCCTGCTGCTACCGGACGGCGTACAATCCGCCAGTTGGTTGAGTGAAAAGGAGAAAGTTCTCCTGAATCAAAACATCCGAGCCGAAAATCGGGCCAAACATCACCTGACGCTCCACCAAGTCTTAACGGAGCCGCGAATCCTACTGTTCTGCATAGTTTATTTCTGCTCTTCGGCGGGGCTCTATGGGATCGCGTTTTGGTTGCCGCAAATCATTAAGAACACCGGAATTATAGATCCGTTGACTATCGGACTCCTTTCCACGATTCCTTACGCTCTCGCCGGTTTGAGCATGGTTGCGTTCGGAAAAAGCTCCGATGTCAGGCGGGAACGCCGTTGGCACTTCGCGATCGCAGCGTTTCTCGGTGCGATTGGTTTGACTATCAGTGCGATCAATGTTCATAACACGGTTCTGTCGATGCTTGGCCTTTCCGTCAGTACGGCCGGGATTCTAAGCACGCTCGTATTGTTTTGGCCGATACCGACGGCCATTTTTGCGGGAACGTCGGCCGCCGTCAGTATCGCCCTGGTCAATTCGATTGGGAGTTTGGCTGGGTTTGCTGGGCCTTATCTAATCGGCAAAGTCAATGATCAGGTTAACCGCCCGGACTTCAGTCTTTACTTAATCGCCTTAACGGTTGCGATTGGCGGAATCCTTGTCCTGATCTTTGTTCCGCGCCGGCTGCCGGCGGATGTTGGCTAACGTATAGTTTGGGGGCGCGTCTGAAAAAACTTCGCTTATCAGAACGGTTTTCAAACATCCGACACAAATATGGATGAAAGCGCCATAGTCGACCTGGAGTTTGTGCAAACCGAATTTGGTCGACTCGACCGGCCCGCAATCCTCGGCCGGAAAAGGCTATGAATAGACTATTTTCGGGCCGGTTTCGAAATCGCGTGGTTGGCTTTTATGGGGTTCTAGGCTCTCTCAACATTGCGGTCTGGGTATGGGCGTTCATCGCGTTCCGTGATAACGTGGTGCTCCTGGGGACTGCATTCGTGGCCTATACTCTCGGTCTACGGCATGCTGTCGATGCCGACCATATCGCGGCGATCGATAACGTGACTCGCAAGCTCATTCAGGAGGGCCGAAAGCCCGTCACCGTCGGCTTCTTCTTTGCCCTGGGACACTCGACTATCGTCTTGATAGCTTCGTTGGTAGTCTACTTCACAGCAGCTACTCTCCAGAACCGATTAGCCTTCTTCAAGCCGATCGGTACAATTTTGGGGACTTCCGTGTCTGCTTTCTTCCTGATAACAATTGCGCTGATCAATCTCTTTATTCTTCGAAGTGCTTGGCGCACCTTTCGACGGATTCGTAACAACGGTAGTTACATCGAACCAGAAAGCGAGCTTCTGCTGGCTCCGGGAGGCCCTATGACTCGCATTTTCCGTCCGCTCTTTCATTTGCTCTCCCGCAGCTGGCATATGTACCCAATTGGGTTCCTGTTCGGTCTAGGGTTTGACACGGCGACGGAGGTAGCTGTTCTTGGTATTTCGGCGGCCGCGGCAACCAAGGGTATTCCGGCAACTTCGATGATGGTGTTTCCTGCGCTGTTCACAGCCGGAATGACGTTGGCCGACACCACCGATGGTCTTCTAATGGTCGGTGCTTATGGGTGGGCTTTGGTAAAGCCTGTTCGTAAACTGTACTACAACATCACCATAACCGTCGTTTCAGTGGTGGTAGCACTGATAGTCGGAGCTATCGAAGCATTGGGCTTGCTCAAAGATGAGCTGGACCTCAACGGGGGGATTTGGAACTTCGTCGGAAGTCTGAATGACCACTTTGGCGCCGTTGGCCTCATCATTATAGGTGTTTTCGCATTGAGCTGGATCGCGTCAATGATTCTCTATCGAGTCAAAGGCTTCGACCGTCTTGAGTCGACCACTGCGACCACGGATTAGGCTGCGCCAGTGCGCCGTCTCGCATATAATGATGATGTCGCCGCAGGCCAGTTGACTGTTTTTCAAGGTGCGAGCGAAGCGCCCATATCTGAATCTATACGGGTCGAGCGAGCAACGCAGAAGAGCAGCCCATGAAAGCAAATTGACTTTTCTTTCTAAAATCATCAGAAGATTGGGGTAGCTCCAGCCCGTCAGCAATCACTCCAGGTCGAGCCACTCCAACTATTTTCGATCGGGGTCTCCGCCTCGGTTAGAACGGCGCTCACCGACCGCCGGGTTGGAGTGCATGATGTGGTCAATTGGACACCCCAACGACTTTTCCGATTGAGACACCGTTCTCCCCGGCCTTGATCATAAAATCGGCGACATCGGCCCGCGAAATAGCGAAACCGAAACGGGGCAGGGGACCTTCCAATACCCGATATTTGCCGGTCCGCGGTTGGTCTGTCAGTCTAGGTGGGCGGACCATTGTCCAGTCAAGTCCGCTTTTTCGAAAAACATTTTCCATCTCACCTGCATCACGGACGACGTCCGGGAAGAACAGGCGACCGAAAAGGTTCGTTGGCGGGATGATCGAGTCCTTGAACAGGAAGGCGGTTGACTCGACTACGACACGCCGAACACCGGCTTGATCCATTCCGCTGGTTAACGCGACAGCGAAGCGCTGTAAGAGAGTGGCGTCCGCCCTGCATACAGGGAGGCGCGGACCAAAACCGGATAGCACCGCGTCATGACCTTTCAGCACCCGTTGAACCTCGGAGCTGTTCAGTAGATCTCCTCGAATGACAGCGATCCGGTCACCAAACCTTTTGAGTGGATCCGGGGCTCGAACAAACGCCGTAAGCGAATGCCCTCGTTCAATTGCCTGGCTGATAATCTCCAGACCAGTGCCGCCGGTTGCCCCTAGTACAAGCAGTTTCATAGTATGTTTTTAGCGTTTCGTACTTTCTTGAACCAGCGCACTACAGAACGCTCTGCCTGGCGCGCTTGGTTCAAATGCACGAACCATCTTCAGTCTCCATAGCCCAGAGACCGGCAAAGAGGACGTTTTGTGACAACGGGTCTAGGTGAGAGTCGCCCGCAACCCCGGTAGATGGGACAGTTTCTCTGGGTTGGTCACGACGTAAATAGCCTGGATTCGCCCGTCACGGATGTGAAAACTTAGGACCGAAAATGGTTTGCCATCGAGATAGCCGATCAAGCCACGTTGACCATTGATTTGGCTAATGCGCCCTACGATACTCTTCGGTACGTTCTTTTTGAAGCTCGTCAATAAGCCGCGGGCGACTGTTTCTGCTCCGTGGATCTGATCCGGCAGCGCAATGGCTTTTCCGCCGCCATCCGAGTGAAGCGCAACATCGCGAGAGAGAAGGGCGACTAGCCCCTCCATATCGCCGTTGCGGGTTGCCTGAACAAATCGCTCGAGCAGGTCATTCCGCTCCTGCGTAGATGCTTTGAAGCGCCGGCCCACCACGCCGACATGCTGGCGAGCCCGCCGCAGAATCTGTCTGCAGTTGGCCTCGCTCTGGTCAAGAACCTCTGCAATCTCGCTGTGCTTGTAGTCGAACACTTCATGGAGGAGAAATACCGCGCGCTCGACCGGGGTTAGACGCTCCAAAAGGACCAGAAACGCCATCGAAAGCGATTCGTCGATCTTCAGGGCCGCGAGTGGATCACTTCGCGGATCGGTTAGCAAGGGTTCCGGCAACCACTCGCCCACGTACTCCTCGCGTTGGATCCGCGCGGACTGCAGGTGATTGATGCAGAGCCGGCTGATGATGGTGACCAGAAATGCTCTGGCAGATCGAATATCCGAAGCTTCCTGCCACCGGATAAAGCTCTCCTGCAGCATGTCCTCGGCGTCGGCGACGCTTCCGAGCATGCGATAGGCAATTGAGAACAGCAGACCACGATACTGGTTGAAGGTCGCGAGGCGGTTCTCGTCGCACGCGCCTTGCGTTTGAATTTGTTCCCGATGCCGACTGTCATCTTTGTTCCGCATTTCTTTTCGCTCCAGCCCAATAGGTAAATCGTCCAACCATTTGCAGCCTCCGTCCACCGAAGGGCCATGAACGGAGTCTCAGGACTCAAGACAGGATAGGAAACCATATTGTGACATGGAATATCGGCGAACGAACTGGGCAGAAGTGTCCCGAATATGGCCGCTCGTTCGTCGCATAATTAGACCGAAACAACGCGATTGAAAGAGAGCACCCCTTTCCGGGCTAGCTGCCGGTTCGTTTCACGCTCTCGAAGATTTTTTCGATGGTAGGGAAATGCTTCTCCTGATCCTTCTTGGTAATCCAATAGGTCACCGTTAGCACCTTGCCGTTGCCGGCATCGGTGAACGCAAAGCCGACGGTGGCCGGGCCCCACTCCTTGCTGGTGCCGCCCCAGGAGATGCGCTTCCATCCGAGGTTACCAGCCTCGAATTCCTGCTTCTGCTCGGAGGCTTTGTCGAGTTGCACCCCTTGGTCTTTGGTGAGCCAGTCGACGTTCTCGTCGATGAGCGCATCCAGCCCGCTGCTCGAGGTCACCTCAAAGAAGATGGTGGCCACTTTGTCGGGCGACTCGCAGGCGACTCCCTTGTCGGTTTCCTCCGGTTTCCAAGAGTCCGGGATATCGACCGAGACTGCTGGGTTGTCCTGGGGGATGTTCACTGTGCTCGCGAAGGTAAAGCTGGTGAGTAAGAGAGAGAAGGCGAGGCCAGCGAAGAAGCCGCGTCGGGAAATAAACAGAGGCATACTGTTCTTTTTAAGAGCCTATAATCTTTTTAAAAGCCTATAATTTGCTTGGCAGAGCCGGATCTCATGGAGCGACCTTCAATCCGGTCCAATCTGGCGCAATTCGATCACCCACAGTTTTCATGCACTCATGGTAAAAACAAATATATCTAACGAGAAATAAGTAGTTTATAATCAGTGATATCGATGAAAGAAGCCTGGAGCTGCCAGCCAAGAGTCGGTCGACGCGCGAAGCCGAGCCCCAGATTCGGCCTGGTTTGTGTCGAAAAACACACTCTAAAATTCGATTAGAGCGCCTTTCTGAGGTCGTCCGCTATCATGACCCCCCGGAATTTCTCCCGCCGTGCGCTTCGACTCGCTACTCGCGACCCAACCGCAGCAGACGCGAGAAAGTCAAAACATGGTGTCCTGACTGCTCTGGCTCGCTCGTTGTATCATTGAGCTAAACAAAGCAGCTAATCGAGCTATCAACCTTTTACGAAAAAGCAAAAAAATGAAAACTAAGGATAGCAAAATGGTTCTGAGAATCGTGTCGCCGACTGAATGGGACGCCGCTCGCCAAGAGTTGCTCGTGAAGGAAAAAGCAGCTACGCGGGCGTGAGACGCGCTGGCCGCGGAGCGCCGCCGGTTGCCGATGGTCAGGATCGACAAGGACTATGTGTTCCAGGGGCCGGACGGCCAGGCGAATCTGCTCGATCTGTTCGAAGGGCGCCGTCAGCTCATCATTTACCACTTCATGTTCGCTCCGTCGGTCGATGGCTGGCCGGCAGCGGGCTGCCCCGGGTGTTCGTTCTTTGTCGACCAGATCGGCCACCTAGCCCATCTACACGCTCGCAATACCTCATTTGCCTTGGTGTCTCGCGCGCCGCTGGCGAACATCCAGCGTTATAAGAAGCGCATGGGCTGGAGCGTGCCGTGGTTCTCCTCCTCCGATAACGACTTCAATGTCGACTTCGGTCTCACGACCGACGCGGGCGAAACGTTCGGCCTCAGCGTCTTCCTGCGCGATCGCAAGAGGGTCTTTCGCACCTATTTCACTGCCGGGCGCGGCGTCGAGGCGCTGGGCAGCACCTGGACCTTCCTGGATCTGACGCCGTTCGGCCGGCAGGAGGACTGGGAGGATTCGCCCAAGGGCTCGCCCCAATCCTCGCCGTATGTGTGGTGGCGCCGCCACGACGAGTACAGGGAGTCTGTATCATGAAGTGCGGAATGCGGAATGCGGAATGGAATAGATCAAGGTTCGTACTTTCAATCCCCGGAACATTCCGCATTCCGCAATCCGCATTCCGCGTTTAAGGGTTAAGTATGACTACCGAAGGACAGAAGACCGAAATTGCCCAGAAATTCCTCACCGGACTGCGCAACCGCGACTGGGAGTCGCTGAAGTCGCTCATGACAGAAGACATTGTCTGGAGTTTGCCTGGGAGCAGTCTGATCTCCGGGGAAGCCCACGGTATAGACGCGGTCATTCGGCGGTCCCAACTCATCGTGAGTTATGGACTGACCTTGACACTCAAACACATTCTTATTGGCCAACATGGTGTCGCGCTTTCTCTCAATAACACTGCTCGACGTGGCGACCTGCAGCTCGATGAACATTTGGCCACTGTCTTCAGTCTTCGCGAAGGGAAGATATGCGCGATCTCAACGTACTTGTCCGATCTCGAGATGCTCAACGCATTCTTTGTTGCCATTTGAATAGTGATTCTCGACAAGACAACGGGAGCCTACTCGGAAGATTTAGTCGGGAAAAGGGCGGCGAGTAGCAGCACAAGGCGAGGCCAGGTTTTTGCCGGGACGCGGGAGCGAACGAGAGCATCGAGCGCCCAGTAAACGCAACTATGGACTTTAGAACGACTTACGATGGTTGGATCTGGAAAAAGGGGCGATTCAGAACAGAAAGTCAGAACTCGCGCAAAACTAATTGGTCGTGAGGAAGTTATCTATGTCATTGCCGCAAAGCCCGAGATCGAGAAAGAGGG
>DATNNZ010000148.1:0-35006 GCA_035601575.1 Chthoniobacterales bacterium | reverse complement strand
CTCTGAGAATTCCTCATGATACTTGCTCGCCCAGTGGCGGCATTCCGCCTCGGTCACTCTGGCTGGTATTCGGTCGGCCAGATCCGGCCAAGAGCGGAGCAGATACTTGACGGTTTTGTGTCTGTAGAGCTTGCTAGCTGGCTTCAGCTTCGTGTTCAAGTCCACGCCGTGCAGATAGATCGCCGACAACTCGCCGACGGTAACGCTACCCTTGCGCGCGCTGGCTTCGGCTTATCTGACTGCTCCGGACTGAAGCATGAGCTTGGCAAGCTCTTGCCGTGCGACTCCTTTGACTTTGGTCTTTAGGCTTATCCACTTTGTTCCGCCGTTCTGATAGAGCCGAGCGTAATAGACTCCTCCAGGCTTCCTAAGATAAAGCTGCTGAACGTTTGTAGGCTGGAAGTTGGCCTTAATGCTTTCGGTCATGGTTGAAAGCGTATCAGCGGACGTATCAGAAGCGCTAGCTTAATTGTTGTAAGTCGTTGATAAGTAGTGGCTGCCTCGCATGGATTCGAACCATGACAAAGTGATCCAGAGTCACTTGTGCTACCGTTACACCACGAGGCAAAAAGGGAGGGGAATTCGGTACTTCAGATCGGGATAAAGTCAACGGTTTCAATGTAAGCGCAAGACCGACGCCAGTGACACGCAGGCCGCCTTCGTTAAAGCTTTGGCGCCGCTTCTGGGTTTTGCGCTGGCATGATCTTCGATCCGGTTGCGACGTACGCTTTGCGAAGTCGGGAGCGCATTCCTGCCGAATACCGAATACCGATTACTGATTACCGAGTGCTGGCCCTCAACTGCCAAACGGCGTAGTAATATTAGTCCCAGCCGGTGGATTGAACTGATAGGTCGAATCCGAAACGCTGTCTCGTTTGACGTTCGAGTATGTGATGTTGACCTTTTCGCCGCGGGCGGTCTCAAGTTCAACCGCCTCGGGAGTCAAATCTTGTTCGACCGTGATGGTGATCGTTTTGACCATCTTCCGGATGGAAGCGGTTTTCGGATTCAGGGTCACGCGATAGCTTTTGCCCTCTTTGGTCCCTTCAATGTTGTAGTAATCGGTCAGACGCTGAAAATTCAACCCAGCTTGGATTGCTTGAAGCGAGTTTTTGAGCTCCGGCCGCTTATCCAAATTATAGCGCTCGGCCGTCTTGAGATTGGGATAATAAATGGTCATCTGTTTCCCATCGATGACCGTCGTGCTCGGTTGGTTTCCTTCGATTTCGCGGCGAAACTTGTCCGGTGGCGTGAACCAAAGTTTGCCCTGGTTTACCAGCGCTTCTTTCAAGATCGACATGTGGCGCTCTTCCCGGAAATTGGCCTGCAAGGAGACCTTATTTTCGTAGTGCGACTCCAGTCGCTTCACCAAGTCATTGATTTCATCCGAAGTCATCGGAGCGGCAGACGCAAAGGAAGCGGCGACGAAGGAAACCAAAATGAGTAGGAATCGAATCATCATAAGGATATTTCAACGGGTCCAGATCGGCACAAAATTAAACCATTGGTCTGGAAATTCGCGAATGATTGCCTGGAACACCTCGGCGACGCGCTGGCTATTTTCCTCCGGACCCGGTTCAGCGGTCATCTTGATCGGAGGATACGCGTAGCATCCGTATCGTCCCGGTTGAAGCTGCAGCACAAATGCTGGAATGATGGTCGCATCGGTGTGTTGCCAGATGCGCGCGGCCGCCGCCGAAAACAGGGTTGGCTGATCAAAGAATTTAACTTGAACGCCACTGTTCAAATAGGGTCGATCGACCAGCATCGCGACCAGCTCGTTCCGGCGGAGCGCCTGCATGATCTCGAGAAAAGCAAATTTGTCCGTGCCGACTGTGATCGTCTTGATTCCGAACTTGGCCCGATATTTTTGACGCCAGGCGTCCAGCTCGGGAGTCGGCTCTTCGAGCGTTACCACGCTGACCGGAAATCCATCCGCGGCCAGAGCCATACCACCAAGTTCCCAGGCTCCGAGGTGTCCGGTAAGCAAGAGAGTTCCTTTCCCGCGTTTTCGTCCCGTCTCGAGAAACTCGAACCCGCGACGTTCTACGATGAGCTCATCCAAGCGAGGCACGCCGCCAGCCGCGCAATCGCAAAAGTCATGCAGCATCCGCAGAAAATTGACGAAGCAAGCGCGGCAAAGTTTCTTCTGGGTTGCCTGATCACTAGTCAGTACAGCCAGATTGCTCATGAGGGCCTCTCGCCGCTCCCGGCAAAATTGATAGCCTAGGTGGCCCATCGAAACGGCAAAAGTGCGGCTGAACGGGCGCGGAACATAGCGAGCAATCCGGTTGCCGATCTCGAAGGATAATGGTGCATACCAGCCGATGCGCGACAGCGAACGAGACCGCGCCGGCGCTTCGAATTCAGTGATTGGTCGGGGCGCCGTTTCGTGTAAACCGCTCATTGGGCAAAGCTGAAGATCATGGACTCGTGCCGGGCAAAGTCAATTTTTGTCCCCGTCAGTTTACCGTTGATGCGGGTAAATGTTGCACTCCATTTTCTGCCATTACGCGCACTGCTTTGATTGGAATAAAAATAGGGGATCACCTGTTTAAGGAGCGCCCAGCTATGGAGCGGGCCGATCGCTCGGTCAACGGGCCCTTTCCAGCCCGTCCTAGCGAACAGACCGGTCGCAACCAATTCATTACCATGACTTTGCAACTGTAAAACGGAGACGCCACCCTTGGAAAAAGCTA
This sequence comes from Chthoniobacterales bacterium, assembly GCA_035601575.1. Taxonomy (GTDB): domain Bacteria; phylum Verrucomicrobiota; class Verrucomicrobiia; order Chthoniobacterales; family JAFAMB01; genus DASTDH01. The sequence continues at coordinate 32,307 of DATNNZ010000148.1, read as the reverse complement.
AGTCATAATCGCCGTTCGAGCGGGTCCGCAGGATCACGTCTCCCACTACGGACCTTCGACTGGTGGTGTAGACCATCTGTCCTTCGCGGGTCTTTGCGTCACTTCCGAGGCCAGGAAGCTCACTCACAGTACAGGAGCAGAGGAGTAATAGTAGCGAAAGAAGGAGGGCCGGTAAGCGATAGATCATGGAAAAGTTCTGTCCTCAGTGAATGCTACCGGTTCGGTTGGGCGCAGCGCAGAGGACGGGCCAAAGATGGTGAGAAACGGCCGATCGTAGGGCCGGGCCGATTCTTCATCGGAATGTGTTCATTTTGCTCATTTAGAGGGTTTGCGAATGACGCTACGATCTTCGACGCATGATCACGGGTCACTATTCTGCTCAATTATCGATTATTGGAGGTTGGCTATTGGTGGCTGAGCTATCGCGGAGCTCCTTCCTGCCTGGGCAACTGTCGAATTGTCGGAGTCACTTTCGGCTCTCTCAGGTCGTAGGGATAATTTGTTGACCACTTTTCCCGTACGACCTTGCAGATACACTAAAAGATAAAACAATTGCAGACGGAGTTTAATTCCCAATTTGCGAGCCGGGTTTCCGCCCAGAACGGTGCTGAGGGCTGGTACCAATTTAATCCGGCCTCGGGGTTGCAAAAAGATCTCGATAAATTCCTGGGTGTACCATCCCGACGATAATTTGAGATAAGTAGCAAGCCTTTCCTGGACGAGGTTCTGGTATCGGCGGAATGCGAAGCTTCGAGCGCGTGGACGTTCCAAGGCGGCTTGGACCGCGATGGCGGCTTGTTCGCCGGAATAGACAGCGATGTGAACGCCGCTACTAAATACTGGATCAATGAAGCCGGCGGCATCACCAGCCATCAACCAGCGATCGCCAAACATCCGCTTAGTTCGGTAGGAAAAATCGGCAGTTGCCCGCACCGGTGTAAACCGTTTGGCATCACCAATCCGATTGTAAACTTGCGGCTGCTTCCGGATGCATTCTTCGAATGCTTGCTCGGGCGAAAGTTGCAAGCAGCGGAAACGCTCGTGATCCATGACCACACCGACACTCCATTTGCCTTCTGCCATGGGGATTACCCAATACCAGCAATCATCGGCACGAATCATCCGGGTTAAGGAAGCGTCAGGATCGGGTGGCAATGGTGAACCTTGAAAATAAGCAAACACCGAAAATTTCCGTAGATGCGGATACGGTTCTTTCAGTTGCAAATGGTTGGCCAGAATCGCGTTTCTACCGGAACAATCGATCAGATACTTCGGCCTGAAAGTAAGGGTGCTCTGGTTGCAGGAGAGTATCGCCTCTTGGCTTTCGAAGGCGCAGTTGTCCACGCTTACCTCGTAACGGACTTCGCAGCCGCAATCCTGTGCGTGATCCAATAGAACTTGATCAAACTTTGAGCGATCGACTTGATAGGAAGTCTTCCAGCGCGGATTTAAAGCGTTCCGAAAAAGATAGACGCCACGCGCGCCGCAGGCGGAAGAGATTTCGCCGCCATGTTTGATGAGGAATCCGGCACGATCTAGTTTTTCTTTTACACCGATCCGCTCAAACGTGTCGGAGCTGGCCGGGAGCAGGGATTCACCAACGCGGAACCTGGGGAATTTTTCTTTTTCGAGGATCACCACGCGGCGACCGTTGCGGGCTAGCACTGCGCCAGCCACGCTGCCGGCTGGTCCACCACCGATGATTGCGACGTCATGGGTCATTCTGCGTCTCTATGATGCTGAACCGGGCCGAGGTAAACCAGAAAAATAGCGAATACGGGAATCCGGTAGGGATCGGCTCCCGACTTCGTCCGGCGGCGGCCCATAAAACATTAACTTTAGGATTTTTGAACCCAAAGTCCGAAAATAAGATCCGCAGATTACTCAGATTAGAAAAGAGTCGGGGTCATGGAACGGTTTAAACCTTTCCGGTCTTTAGCGAAGGAGGAAGCGTAGCGACGCCGGCCTGCGCGTCCGCTTTCGCAAAGTAGCCTGATGCTCCAGCCCCGAGGAACTTACCGGTGTGATTGGTGATCAGTGATAGGATTGCCGACGGGCCGTTGAGAGATTCTAGAGAGGAGTGCCGGTGCGCTTTTGCCATTCACTTCTCACTTCTCACGATCGCTGCCACCTTGGGTTCCTCAGCCGGGAGGCCACTCTCCGCTCTTCGAGCTACGGCGCGCCCGCCAAGCGATAAGGCCGCGCCATAGCGAAGCGACGGCGGGATCAGGCTACACCAGTCGCCGGTTTGCGGCCGTTAGGAAAGGTTTCAGTTCTGTGACCAGTTCGCCAAAAAGATCAAAGCCGATTTGCTGTTGCCCGTCACTCAAGGCTTCGGCTGGGTTTGGGTGGACTTCGATCAAGAGGCCATCGGCACCGACAGCGGCCGCTCCGCGACAAAGCACCTTGACCAGATCAGAACGGCCACAGCCTTGGCTCGGATCGACAATCACGGGCAAATGCGATTCTTGCTTGGCAACCGCGACCGCGGACAGATCGAGCGTGTTGCGAGTGTAGGTTTCGAATGTCCGAATCCCGCGCTCACAAAGCATTACATTCGGATTGCCTTGAGTCAGCAAATATTCGGCGGCCAGGAGCCATTCCTCGATCCGTTGACTCATGCCTCGTTTCAAAAGGATCGGCTTCTTCGATCGAGCGCACTCAATTAACAACTGAAAGTTCTGGGCGTTGCGGGCTCCAATTTGAAGAATGTCCGCACTCTCGGCAACGATGCTGACGTCGCGTTCACTCAAGACTTCGGTGATGACTTTCAAGCCGGTTGCTCTTTTGGCGAGTTCCAGCAAACGCAAACCTTCTTTGCCCAGACCTTGAAACTCGTAGGGAGAGGTCCGCGGTTTGTAGGCCCCGCCTCGGAGGATGGTTGCGCCTCGCGCCTTGACCGCATGAGCGGTCGAGAGCAGCTGTTCTTCCGATTCGACGCTACAGGGACCGGCCATCACGACAAAATTGTCGCCGCCAATCTCGATTCCATCCACGTTGACCATCGTTTGTGAGCCACGGGACTCGCGACTGACCAGCTTATAGCGCTTTTGTACCGGAAGCACGCGCTCCACTTGCGGCAAAGCGGTGAGAGATTCGAGGGTATGATGGGTACGTTCATCTCCGATAGCAGCGACCACCGTCTGAAGTTCCCCTCGAATCGGGTGCGGTGTGTATCCCAGCTTCGCGACTTCCTGCATTACGATCTCAACTTGGTCGCTGGGTGTGTTTGGTCGGAGGATGATAATCATGCAGAACCGAGAGCCATAGCGCCACTTCGTGCCGATGACAAATAGGAATTAGGAGATTCAATCGCGGGCTGGCGGCCGCTCGGAGGCTGCGTCGCTTGCGACGCCCGGAAACAACCCGGTGATGAACAAGTTGCTATAGGGAGCCAATCCATCATGGGCTCGATTCCTCGGACGCACACTGAGTCGCTTCCGGGCGTCGCAAGCGACGCACCCTCCGAGCGGTGGCTTACTTCCGAATTTCTATCTGCTATTTGCTATTGCCGTTCCAATCTTTTCTTCCTCAAATAGTTGCACTCGACCTGATCTTTGGTAAGTCCCCCCATTTTCGATATGACCAACCGCGTAACGGCTTCCCCCAGCGATAAGGCTCAGACAGCTTCGCTTCGATCCAATCGCTTTCTGCCCCGGATAGGATCGCCGGGATATCACCTGCTTCTGACCGCAGTAGCGATTTTGATCCTTGGTCCGCTTGGAGGGATTTCTGCGGCTTTCATGAATTTTTCGATCGGCTTTTTTATTGGTGGGCAAGTGTTGGCCGGCATTCTCGGAAGTGTCGTAACGCTGCCGTACGGGCCGGAAGGGAAGCATGGCGCCAACTACATGCAGACGATGGCTGCTTCGGTCGCCGGCATGTGCGGGCTAGGTGTATTGATTCAGGCGATGATTTGGCTTGGTCTGCCCGAACCACCGGCCTGGCAGCTGGTTCTGTACTTTACCTGTATTGGCATGTTCGGAGTCGGTATCGGCATGTTTTATACGCCGATCCTCGTCGATCGCATGCAGTTGCCCTTTCCGTCGGGCTTCGCGGTGGCGAACATCCTGCGGGCGCTCACGGACAAGGACCTGCTCAAGCGCTCTGTCGTCAAGCTGGGGGGAGGGATGGGAACCGGGTATCTCGTTGGACTGTTCTCGCTGAACATTCCTTGGTTTGCCCGTTTTGGTCTTTCCAGCGCGACGCTGGCAACACTGGGAAAAGCAGGCATTTCCGCGTCGACTTTCGGTGCCGGCATGATTGTCGGCTCTCGCATTGCGATTCCCGCCCTGGTCGTGGCCCTCATTGGGAAATGGCTAACACCTTATCTCGTTAGTATCGGATGGCTTGGGCCAGACGACCCGTTCCGCAAAATCGGCTTCATTATCTCGCTTGGTACAATTCTCGGTGCGGCCATTGTCGACATCTGCCTTATCCTGGTTCAAGCCGTCCGGAGGTTTAAGGAAAAAAACTCCACCCCCTCTGAACCCGCGGACTGGAAGCGGGTTAATCTGGTTGGGCTTTTGATCTGGGTCTTGTTTTGGGGCGTTGGTATCGTATGGGTCGGCAGTCAGTTCCTCCACCAGCCGTGGTTCTTCCTAACCGTTGCCGTGTGCCTCTGTTTTCTCTTTGTCCTGGTCAATGGCATTTCATTGGGTATCTCCGATTGGAACCCGATTTCCAGCGCATTTGTGCTGACCGTTTTCATTCTGGCTGCGATGGGCCTGCGGGACCCTGGTGTCGGTCTTTTATGCGCTGCCATCCTGCTGATCGCCTGCAGCTCGGGAGGCGACATGCAACAGGATCGCTCGACCGGTTGGCGCTTGAGTACCAACCGCGTCGTGCAATTCCGCTACCAGGTCATTGGCATTATCATGGGCGCGGTGCTTGCCGTGGTGCTGGCGAAGCTGTTCATGAGCGCCTATCCCATACTGACCCAGGATCAGTTCACGCATCCACATCTGGAAGGCGCCCAAAAATGGCAGTCGGCCATGACTTACAAATTCGTCGGCGCGCTCAAGGGTATCACGACTTCGCAACCGCATGTTTTGAAGGCATTGCAAGTCGGCGTTGTCCTGGGCTTGATCATTGAAGTTCTCCGCAAACTGATCAAGAGCCGGCCAGGCTATCAACAGTTTGCTAGCAGTTCGCGCACCGGTCGGACCACCGATTTTCTCCTCGATGCTGTGGTGCTCTCGAGCCCGTATGCGTCTTCTTTCGGCGGATTTGTGGAATTGCCGACTGTGCTTTGGTGGACCGCCGGCGGTTTGATGTCGGCCCTATACAACGGATGGAAGACAAGGTCAGCGGCAAAATCCGCTCTGGAAGGTGCGCCCTCCTTACCGCCCGACATGAGCACGATGTCGCTGGTGGGTGGTGGGTTGATTGCCGGAGATTCGTTGGCAGCCTTGAGCGTGGGAGTTTACGGACTTCTGACTACGGTGCTGGGAAAATAGCCGATAGCCAATAGCCCATTGCCGAAGTTGAGCGGGCATTGCCAAGAAGTCGGTGTCTGCAAAATTTCGGATGCATCCGACGGTTTCTCGTTCTAGAACTCTAGCGTGCAAGATTTTACGGCGGGCGGTACTAACGCACTGCGCGCTTCATTTGCTTCGTCGGGAAACGAGGAATTTGATCGGCGGATTCGCGAGTTGGTGAGCGAGTGGGGTGTTCGGGAAAACCAAGATCTCATTGCTGAAATGATTGTGACGGCGCTGCGTATGGGCAGCGACGCTGTTCCGGTCGCGGATCTCAAATTGATTAATCGCTCTCTCAAGGAACTAAGACAGGCGGCGAAGGTCTTTGCCCCTTACCAGGGGATTCGAAAGGTCGCGGTGTTTGGCTCAGCTCGAACCGGAGCGGAATCGCCGGAATTTCAAGCGGCCGAGGCGTTCTCGGCGCGCATGCGCGATCTCGGGTACATGATCATCACCGGTGGCGGAGACGGAATCATGGGTGCGGCCCAGCGAGGCGCCGGCCGTGAGCACAGCTTCGGACTGAACATCCGGCTTCCGTTCGAGCAACGCGCCAACGAGATCATCGATGGAGATCCTAAGCTGGTCCTCTTCAACTATTTCTTTACTCGCAAACTCAATTTTCTGAAAGAAACGCACGCGGTTGCGCTCTTTCCGGGCGGGTTTGGTACGATGGACGAGGGATTTGAGTGCCTCACTCTCATGCAGACCGGCAAAGCCCGAATCATTCCGATCGTGTTGGTGGATAAACCGGGCGGCGCATATTGGAAAACCTGGACGGAGTTCCTGCATCGCCATTTGCTCGGGCAAGGGTTGGTGTCGCCGGACGATTTTCATCTCTTCCGAGCGACAGATAACTTGGAGGAAGCTGTCGCGGAGATCCTGCAGTTCTACCAGAACTTCCATTCGTATCGCTGGGTTGGATCAGAAATGGTGATTCGTCTGGAGCGATCGATCAGCGCTCAAGCGATCGAAGAGTTGAATCACGATTTTGCGGATCTTGTAGCTAGGCAGCCGCTCCACGCGGGAAAGCCGCTTCGACAGGAGCGCGACGAACCAGAGCTCAGCCGGCTTCCCCGGCTAATTTGCGGACCCAACCGAAGAAACTTTGGGAGAATGCGTCAGTTGATTGACGCGATCAATGGCGCGGAGCTGGCAGAGGAGATGAAATAACGCCGATACCGGTGTTAATTCTAGCGTCCGGTCTGTTCGACGATGTAATCGTGAATGGTATTCACGGAAGCCAGCGCGACGCGGGCTACGTCGGAACTGGGCACTCCGACTCCGAATGTTTTTTCCATGCTGACTACGAGCTGCAAAGCATCGATCGAATCAAGCCCTAGACCGTCCGGGCCGAAGAGCGGCAGATCATTGCTGATCTCTTCTTTGGGAGTGCGAAGCATCAAATTGGTGATCAGCATATCTTTAATTTGCTCCTTCAAATCTTCTGACGCCATAAAACGTAAAACCGAACGGGACCGAATAGATTTGGCGGATTAAATGTTTAATCAAGCGTAAAGTTGCTGAGTAATTCTTGTTGGAGTCGCAAAAATGGCCTCGAATAAGCGCATCCGATTAGATAAGTTGTTGGTGGAGTCCGGATACTTCGACTCGCGTCACCGAGCCCAGCGAGCGATCCTGGCCGGCGAAATATTGGTAGCGGAACGGGTTTTTGATAAACCCGGCTCTCTGGTGCTACCCGATGCTCCGATTCGAGTTACCGCTTCGCAACGATACGTCAGCCGCGGTGGTTATAAGATGGAGGCCGCCCTGGACCGGTTTGGTATTGATCCGGCAGGTCGGCGCTGCCTTGATGTAGGGGCTTCCACGGGCGGTTTTACTGATTGTCTGCTCCAGCGGGGCGCGAGCGAAGTGGTGGCAGTCGATGTCGGCCGCAACCAGCTCGCATGGAAAATACGCTCCGACTCACGGGTGAAAGTTTTTGAAGGAATCAACGCCCGCTTCCTCTCAGCCGAGCAATTTGGTGCAAACTTCAGCTTGGCGGTAGCCGATGTTTCATTTATCTCGCTGACTCTAGTGCTCAGGCCCATTTTTGAATGTTTGGAGCAAACCGGAGAAATCGTGCTATTGATCAAGCCGCAGTTTGAGCTGGACGCAAAACGAGTTGACAAGGGAGGAGTCGTCCGTGACGCGACCAACCGGGCAGCCGCAGTGGAAAAAATTCAGAGTTTCGTGACCGGACAACTTGGCCGACAATGGCTTGGCGTGATCGAGTCACCGATCCTCGGGACCAAGGGTAACCAAGAGTTTTTAGCATGGCTTCGCTAACGCTAGGAATTTATGCGCATTGGCGAAAGCCAGGCGCCGCGGAATCATTAAGAGAGCTGTGCCAGGCGCTCGCGCAGGAGGGAATCAATTTCTTGCTCGAGGCGAACACGGCAGAACTCGTGCGCGAAAAAGGGCAGCCGCTTGAGTGGCTTCGTAAACAGGTTGATCTTTTCGTAGCGTTAGGCGGAGACGGAACGTTGCTTCGCCTGGTCCGGGATCTCCACGGAGGATCGAAACCGATCGTGGGGATCAATTTCGGGTCATTGGGGTTCTTGACCGCCTTTGGCGGTCCCGGTTTTTCTGAAGTGGCGAACTCGTTGGCCGCAGGGAACTACCGAATCGAAGAGCGCGCGTTACTTCAGACCACGATTGAGCATGACCGCCAACCGGTAATCACGGCGCTCGGGCTAAATGACATTGTGGTTAGTCGAGGCGAACGATCGCGATTGGTGCAAATCGCCGTGACCATCGATGAAAGTTTCCTGACCGAATATAACGCAGACGGACTAATCGTCGCAACGGCTACGGGGTCGACCGCATACTCATTGTCAGCCGGGGGCCCAATCGTAGCTCCGAATTCGGGAGTTTTTGTGGTGACACCGATCTGTCCCCATGTTTTGACCAATCGCTCGGTAATTGTCGCCGACAGTTCTGTGATTCACCTGAAACCAAGTCGTGGAGATCAACCGCTATTCCTCAGCGTAGATGGCCAGGAAGCGACACAGTTTCATCCCGGTGACTGTGTCACAGTACGGAAAGCGAATATTCCACTTCCACTGGTTTTTCCTAAACATCTCAGCTTCGCCGATGTGTTACGATCCAAACTGCGGTGGAGTGGGAGCGCGATATGATTCGAATCAAGGAAATCCTTCTGGCGGAGCATATTGTTCTAGGGTTGGACGCGAAAACCCGGGAAGAAGCTGTGCACGAGGTGGCCAAGACGCTTCGTGGCGACAGTCGGATAGCCGATTGGCCGCTTTTCTACAAAACGCTTTCGGAATCTGACCGGAGTGCACAGACCAATTGCGAGCTGGGACTTACGATCCCCCACAACCGGACTGACTCGGTAGCGGCAATGGCGATGGCTTTTGGCCGATTAAAGGCTCCCCTGAAGACTCCTTTACAGGAAATTCGTTACGTGGTGGTGATCGGAATTCCCGAGACCATGGACGCGGAATATCTCCGCCTGGTTGGTGCGTTGATGCGGGTATTTCGCGATGATCAACTGCGTGCGGCGTTAGATTCGGCGTCGAGTCCGCAAGAGGTTTTAAAGGTTTTTGAGGAGGGTGAGACGAGGCTGGTTCGTTAGAGGAAATCGTTCCGGCCTGTTCTTGGTAGGGCGAAAACAGATCCGGCGAAAGCAGGATCTGTTTTCGCCCTACCAAGAACAGGCCGGAACGATTTCCTCTAACGAATTGACCAATAGCCGATAGCCGATAGCCGAGGCCGAATCGCGAATGGAAGCTAATAAACGCGAATCAGGAGAGTCCGCTTTGTTCGAATGGAAGATCCGGCCCGCCACCTCGAGCGATTGGCCAGCGACCTGGAAGATCTTTCGGTCGGTAGTACGAGGCGGTGACACTTACGCCTTCTCCCCGGATCTAGACGAGGAGAACGCGCGCAGAATTTGGTTCAGTCCAGGTGCTGAGGTTTTTGTGGCGGAGGCAAAGGGGAGGGTGGTCGGTACCTTTTATGTTAAGCCAAATCAGCCCGGTCTTGGATCGCACGTCGCAAACGCGGGGTTCATGGTCGACCCCGAGCTACATGGGGCCGGGATCGGCCGAGCCATGGGTGTATATGCGCTCGCTTGGGCGAAGGAACAGGGATATCAGGCGATGCAATTCAATTTTGTGGTTTCGACCAATACGGGTGCGGTGGCCCTATGGAAGAAGCTTGGGTTCGCGATCATCGGTACGATTCCGAGAGGTTTTCGTCACTCCGAACTTGGCCATGTCGATGTGTACGTGATGCATCGGCAGTTGTGAGGGGGAGCGCATCCCTACCGAACCTTGCACGCGGGGTTTCCTTTCACCTTTGTAATGTTCGAGCAAGGATCTTGTTAGATGCGCCCGCGCATAGTTTGGCTAATAGTTGAACAATCCATTTATGAATCCTAAGAAAGCTATACTCCCGCCTTTGGCGGCGTTGACCGCGGCCGCGTTCCTGGCTGGCGGTACGCTCGCCTTCAGTGCTTCCGGTCCGAATGACAACGGTGCGAAAGCCAATCTCCAGTTGCAGGTCGACAATTCGCCGCTCAACCGAGATGTAAAACTCGGGAATTCCTTCGCTCCGATCGTCAAGTCGGTCACCCCAAGCGTCGTGAAAGTCTTTGTCACGACTGGAGGCCAACACCAGCAGATGTCGGGAGCGGACATGGAACAGTTCCGGAAGTTCTTCGGACCGATGTTTCCGGATTTCGACCAACAACAGCAAAACCCCAACCAACATGCGCTGGGCTCAGGCGTGGTGATGTCGCAAAACGGCTACATTTTGACGAATAATCACGTTATTGAAAATGCCAAAGAAATTCAGGTGGCGTTAAATGACGGCCGCAGTTTCACCGCGAAACTGATCGGTACGGATCCGCAAACCGATGTCGCGCTGCTGAAGATTGAAGCCAATAATCTGCCGGCAGTAACCATGGCGGACAGTGATGCAGTGGAAGTCGGCGACGTGGTGCTGGCGATCGGGAACCCGTTTGGTATTGGTCAGACCGTGACCGAGGGAATCGTCAGCGCGAAGGACCGCACGAACATTAGCGGAGGCGATCAGGATGAAGATTTCATCCAAACGGATGCCGCCATTAATCCGGGCAACTCTGGTGGTGCGTTGGTAGATACCCAAGGTCGTTTGGTTGGAATCAATACCTCGATTCTATCGCGGACCGGTGGCAACCAAGGGATCGGGTTTGCCGTTCCTTCGAATCTCTGCCGGTGGGTCGTGGACAGCCTGGTGAAGAATGGCAAGGTCTCTCGCGGATTCATTGGAGTGGTCATTCAGGATGTCACACCGGATTTGGCCAAGGCGTTCAAGACCAACCGATCGGTGGGGGCACTCGTCTCGGAAGTCAGCCCGAATGGGCCTGCTGAGGCCGCGGGATTGAAGAGTGGAGACGTTGTGTTGCAATACGACAACAAGCCAGTGGATAACTCGATGCAGCTTAAGTTGAGAGTCGCTGAGACCAGTCCGGGAGCCAATGTTCCGTTGCAAATCGATCGGAACGGCGAAACGAAGACCGTGAATGTCGTCGTAAAGGAGCGGTCAGGTGCATCTGTCGCTCAGAACAACGCCCCAAAAGGCTCGGACCAAGGTTCGCTCAATGGAGTTACGGTCGGAGACCTGAACCAAGAGTTGCGGACGCAATTGAAACTTCCGAACACAGTTCTGGGTGCCGTGATCGAGGAGGTTGATCCGTCTTCCGCTTCGGCGGAGGCAGGACTGAAGGTGGGTGATATAATCACTGAAATTGATCATCGCCCGATCAAGAGCGCACAGGAAGCCGTCGAGGCAACATCGGGCAAGCCGAACGGTGCAACCCTAGTCAAGATCTACCGGAACGGTGGAAGTAGGTATGTAGCCGTGAACGAAGGTTCCGAGTAAGACAGCAATCGGGTTGGTTTGCTGACAGGCCGCCCGCGTCCGCCTTAGGCGGGCGCGGGTTGGTCATACCAAAGGGAGTCGGCCAAATCGAGAACCCCTCTTTTTGTCAGGCCGTATGTCCGGAAACTACTCTGAGTCATCTGCCCCAACGACAATCTCTCTTTCTGAGTCGGAAAATCTCTGCCATGTTGAAGCTCAGTCTATGCGAGCGCTCGTGGTTGAGGATGACGAAAAGATCGCCTCTTTTGTTAGTAAGGGATTAAAGCAAAACGGCTTCGCGGTAGATTGCGCCAATGACGGGGAACGGGGCCTCGACCTGGCGAGTACGATTGCCTACGATGTGGCCATCCTCGATCTGATGTTGCCCAAACTGGACGGCCTTTCCTTGCTTCGCCGATTACGCCAGCAAAGAGTGCAAACACCGGTACTGATTTTGAGCGCGCGCGCGAACGTTGATGACCGGGTAATCGGTTTGCAAACCGGCGGAGACGATTATGTGACCAAGCCCTTTGCATTTTCGGAATTACTCGCGCGGGTTCAAGCGCTGATTCGCCGAGCTAGCCATTCGCAGGAACCGACTCATTTGAGCGTATCCGATCTTTCGATGAACCTGGTGACGAGAGAAGTCACTCGCGGGGGAGAGGCGATCGAATTACATCCCCGGGAGTTTTCGTTGCTGGAGTTCCTGCTCCGCCACGTTGGACGTCCCGTGACCAAGACGATGATTTTGGAGCATATTTGGGATTTTCATTTCGATCCGCAGACCAACGTTGTCGATGTCCTTATTCATCGGCTTCGAGCTAAGGTAGACAAAGGCTTCTCGGTCAAGCTCATCCACACCATTCGAGGAGTGGGATATGTCATTAAAGCGGATTGAGCGGCTTTGGCACAGCTTCACTTTCCGACTGAGCCTTTGGTACGCTGCGACCTTCACGGTTAGCGCAATCGTTCTCTTCGGGTTGCTCTACTTTCTCTTGATTTCCTTTTTCGAGCGAAGTGGACAGGAAATCATTCAGGAGCGATTGAAAGAATGCGCTGCCGTCTACGAAAGCCGTGGTTTGCGCGCGCTTAAGGACACGGTAAATCAGCGCCAGTTCACAGAAAACGAAGGCCCGTTCTTTGTCGAAGTAACCGATCCTCTGGGCAATGTTGCGTTATTAGTTGCACCGGCGGATTGGGTCGACTTCAGCAATTTGAGCTCGATGTTTGGGGGCGCTGCCAGTTCGAACTCGGCCTGGCTGCGTATTCCTAAAGATAAGCGCAGTGATTTCATCATCGAGTCCACCCAGCTCTCCGATGGCGCGACGTTACGAGTGGGGCGAAGTACCAATCGACCAGAAACTTTGCTCGGGCCATTCCTAACCTCCTTTCTGGTCGTGATCGTGCCGACATTGATCCTGGCGATCGCCGGAGGGGCAGTCTTTGCCTATCGCGCAACTGCTCCGGTTCGACAAATGCTGAAGACCGCGCGCTCGATCATCAGCACGGGGAATCTGGGTGAGCGCGTTCCGGTAAGTCAGGCTCAAAGCGAGCTGGCTGAGTTGGCACGTCAATTTAACCAGGTGTTGGACAAGAATCAGACATTGATCCGCGGAATGCGAGAGGCACTCGATAATGTTGCCCACGATTTGCGTTCTCCGTTATCGCGGCTTCGCGGTACGGCCGAGCTAGCGTTGCAAGCGGATACCTCGGAAGCGGCCAGAGAAGCGTTGGCAGACTCCGTCGAGGAATCCGATCGCGTGCTGACGATGCTCAACACACTGATGGATGTTACCGAGGCAGAGAACGGCATGATGCGATTGCGTCGCACGCATTGTTCAGTTTCGGAGCTATTGGAAGAAGTCTTGGAGATCTATCGAGTCATAGCGGAGGAACGAGAAATTGAGATCGAGACAGACTTTGGCGAAGCATGCTGGGCCGATATCGACCCGAGCCGAATGCGCCAGGCTTTCGCGAATTTGATCGATAATGCGGTCAAATACACCGAGCCGGGCGGGACGGTCGAGATTGGCTGTAACCGCGTTGCCGAGGATGTTCGCGTCACGATTCGAGACAATGGGATTGGCATCCCGCTGGCCGAACAAAGCCGAATTTGGGACCGACTCTATCGCGGTGATAAAAGCCGATCACAACGCGGTCTCGGCCTCGGATTGAGCTTAGTGAAAGCTGTTGTCGAAGCGCACGCGGGCATGATCACGGTCCGGAGTGAAACCGGCAAAGGATCGGAGTTTACTGTTTTATTGGCGGCCGCCCATGACACGGCGAAGCCGGTCGCGCAACCGGTTGCGACGATGTAGCCTGATCCGCCAAGCCGGCAGTCGCTACGCGACTGCGTTGCGGGCGGGCCGTGGCTCAGGAAGCCAAGGTGGCAGCGATGGTGATTGGTGAGAGGTGAGAGGTGAGAAGCAAATTAAGCAGCGGAGCTGGCCCCGAAAGTCTTTCGGGGCTGGTTGGAAGGGATAGGAATGCATGGCGTTCGGCGGTTGGCGCCAGCGGTAGCGGCGACTGTCCAACCAACGGCCATAGCGTGCTCGGCCGAAAAATTGGAACGAAGCGACTGATTCGGCGTGGCCTTAGGTCGCAGTCGCCTTGGGATCGTTCGCCCCGATAAATTTGCCAAGGGTAATGCCCAGCCACACCAATTGCTTCGCTCCGCCCTTTTGGCCTGCTACGCCAACGGCTTAACCGGGACAGTTGGCCTCGCCGCTACCAATGACCCATCTCCGCTCAGGTTATTTCCTGAGAAGTGATTGGCTAATGGCAAAGGCGCACCAGCAATCCTCGGTAAAATCTCTCAACGGCCCCGTCGGCAATCCTATCACCAATCACTAATCTTTAATCACCAATCACCGATAAGTTCCCTGAGGCTGGCGCATCAGGCTACCCATGCCTAATCTCAACGCGCGGTTCAACCGTGATCGGAAAGTTCACTGAATTGGCGATGAAACAGAACTTATGTGCCTTTTCGTGAAGGTGCTCGGCTAACGGAATCTTTTCGGTCCCAGTAATCATTACCTGCGGGCGAAGAACGGCCTTGGTGAATCGACCGTTACCGTCAGCCGCTACTTCCATAGTCGCTTCGGCCTCATCCTGATAACTAACTACGATGATCTGGCTATCGGAACAAAAGTGAAGATACCAAAGCAGGTGACAGCCGGAGATTGCTGCTAACAGTAGATCTTCCGGATTGTGCCGGCTCGGGTCGCCGCGATAGTGCGGATCGGAGGAAGCGAGAAGAGTCGGTTTGCCGGCGATGTTGATTTCGTGATCGCGCCCGTAGGCCTTGTAGCCGGAAGTGCCGGAACCCAGGTTGCCGGTCCACCGAGTGGTTAGGCGATAGGTATGACTTGGCATTGCCCAATCTACAAAAAGAAATGCGGATTGCGAATTTCGGAATGTAGGCTTGAAATTCTCCAGTTTACATTTCGCAATCCGCGATCCGCATTCCGCAATCGATCAACTGGGGTAGACCTGCCAGCAGATCGACCACGTCCGAGCGATGAACTAGTTCCTTGACCAACGGAGCGCCGGCGGCGTGACCGGCCGGAAAACAAACTAGGGAATCGGTTATCAAAGCATTTTGATTCCGCAGTTCGACCAGATCCGATTCAAACCCTTGGGGCAACTTACATATTCTAACTTGGCTTTTTTCCGACCATAACTGCCATCGGGCCGTAACGCCAGGCGACGTCACAGTCGCTAAATCCAACTGTTCGTAGCAGGCTCAGCTCGGTTTCCAACCCAAAATAGTAATCTTCCGTCCTCCAGCTTTCGAGATGATCAAGGGCCTCGGCTTCCGGGAAGCCGGCAGAAACAAGATGGGCAACCCAACGCTTTCGTTTCTGGTTTGAATCCGATTCCTCGAACATAGCATCGGCATTGAGAAAAAGACCACCGGGAAGAAGCGCGTCATAGATCTTTTGATAGAGCGTTTGCTTCAGGGATAGATTAGGAACGTGATGCAAAGCAAGAGCCGCAAAATACGCATTTTGCGCCGGTGGCAATTCGGAAAGAAAATCCTGCAATCTTAGTTCGATCCGGTCCTGGATTGATGACAGCCGTCGGGCCGCTTCCTCCAGCATTTTTGGATCGGAATCGATGCCGATTATCTGCGCTTTCGGAGTCGCCCTGATCACCCGTTCAGTTAACGATCCGGTTCCAATTCCGAGGTCGACAAGCTTGCCCGTGTCCACAACCGAGTTGCGAATGAAATGGACAGCTTCATCCAACATCTCATCGTACCGAGGAATGAATCTTCGAATCAGCTCGTCATATTCTGTGACCTGCAACTGTAAGTGAGATTCGACGGAGTGGGGCATCGTGAATAGCCAATAGCCGATAGCCGATAGCCAAGCAAACGGCATCAGGAATTACAGAAGGGAGGGCGAAACAGATCCGCCGAAGGCAGGATCTGTGAGCCTGGTAATGGAGTGATGAAACGGCCCCAAAAGCTCACAGATCCTGCTTTCGCCGGATCTGCCGCCTTCGCGAGGTCCGGCGCGCCCGAGTTCTGAGTTTGAGCAACACCATTCAGCTTGGCCGCGACGTAGGCCTTGCGGAGTCGGGTTTCGCCCAACCTTCAGGCTTACTCTTTTCGCAAGTCATCGAGTTGCTGGATAGTCTTCTCCAGCACGCTCAACAGGCGTTCCTCGCGCTGGGAGTCGCCGGCTGCCCATTTGGCGGCACGGAAGGTGGCTTTGACCATCGCAGCGAGCGGACGGAAGAATGCGAACGACTCTGGCCCGCTCCAGCGACCCCAATCACCCCAGCGCTCTGCCCTTCGCCAGATGCGGTCGATCGCTTCTTTCTCTCTTTCGATTTCCTGCAGACCTTCTTCGGTCAGGGTGTAAAGCTTTCTTCCATCCTGTTCTGCTGAGCGGAGCAGCTTTTCGTCTTCCAGTTGTTGGAGAGTAGGGTAGACGGTTCCGGCACTAGCGCGGTAGAGACCTCCTGACCGCTGTTCCAGTTCCTTGATCAATTGATAACCATGTTTCGGCCCCTCTTTGAGCAAAGAGAGAATTGCCAGGCGCGCTTCGCCGAACCCGAAAAATCGGCCGCCGCGAGGTCCACCGGCAAATTGCGAGAACGGCCCCCAATCTTCCCAGGGCCCCCAACCGCGGTGCTCTTCATGAGAGCGTCCCATGAAATCTCTGATTTCATCGCGGAAATTGTCCATAAAATCGCTGAACGCCTGGGCGAAGCGCCGTTTGGCATATCGCATTCGCCATTTAGCGACATGGCGCCAGCCAGGATGGCAGGTATGGGTGAAATGGGCGCCGCCAGAATATTGATTCCAATCGGTTCTCATATGTATATCGTAAGATATATATCGGACGATATAGTTGTCAAGTCGGTTAGTACCCAAACAGGAGGACGCAAAGACAGATTTTGAAACAAGAGGTCCCAGAGATCTCAAAGAGGAAATCCGGTTTGAAAAATGGCCGCAGATTTCAGAAATCAAAGGACGCGACGCCGGCGCGGTGAAGTGACTAGGATCCTGCGCTCTCATTGAACGACCGGGCTGAAGTGTCGAGCCAGGCGTTCAGTATTGGATCAGGCAAACCGGCAAACGAATCTTAGTGATGCGCTGCGCGAGCATTGTGCCCCTTCGGACAGTCTCTTCGCTCTCTCTGAGATCTCTGTTCTACTGTCATTGAACTTCGCGCATTTTCGCGAGGCTTTACCACGTCGTTTTCGCCGGTACGCCGATACGCCGATACGATCGCCTTCTGTGGTTGCGGCTTGCCGCGCTGCGTCCTCCTGTGCTTGCGTCCCTATCGAAGCGTGCCCTTCACAAACTCCACCAACCTGCTCGTCCGCGACTTCCAGCTCACTTCCCGTGCGCGGACAAGCGACGCCAAGGTGGCGATTCGGTAGGTGTTGGCATCATCGAGCAAAGCGACCGCTTCCTGCGCAAAACCGTTGGGATCGCCCGCAACGACGTAGCGAGCGGTACCGGTGGAGCCGAGAAGGCCGCGAGTAGAAGGCAAATCACTGGCGATAGTCGGTAAGCCATGGGCGAGATAATCGAGTCCTTTGGCCGGACAGGTAAGATTGCGGTTATAATAGTTGTCTTCCAGGGGGATCAATCCTGCACTCGCCTCTGTGGCCAGAGCTACCGCCAGCGCTTCTGGTGATCGCGAACTGACAGTCTCGACGCAATGCTCGGATCCGAATTCGCGAGCCATTGTTTTAACTTTTTGTCCTTGGGCTACGTTACCGCCCCAGAAAGCTAAACGGATGTTAGCGGCAGCTAACAGAGAAGCAGAACGGAGGAGGGACTGTAAACCTTTGCCTTGGCTGAGCCGTCCGACATAAACCAGCTTGCGATGGGCTCGCCGCTTTTCGAAGTCGATATTCGATTCGTCGGCGTTGATCTCTGCGCCGAGTGGAAGATAAGTGCAAGCGAGGCTTGGAAACTGGCGGGCGTACAGCTGGCTCTGTTCGTTGGTAATGCCAATAACGCCATCGATGAGTGGAAGGAAAAGCCGCTCCAACCAACTTTGCCGAATGTCGGCTGACTTGATTCGGATACCTTCCGTTTTCTTCCAGGAAAGATCGGCGTAATAATCGTGTGCTTCGTAGAAGGCGCGGACCCGATTGCCGTAATGACGACGAAGCCAGGTCAGGCGTGGCAAGAGCGATGGTTCGCGAGTCAGAATGACGATTGGGCCGGGCTGCGCAACGAGAAAACGCTTCACCAAATGCGACAACTGAGAAAAGATGTGGCGACTGGTTGTCGCCTGATACCTTCCGTGACGAAGGTCAACTAACCCTTTCCGAGTGATACGATGGATGTGCAGCGAGGGAATTGGAGCGAGCCGATAGAACGTTTTCAGATCTTCGTTTGTCTCCGAGTCTGGTCCAGCTCCGAGGCAGAGATGGGTTTCGAAACCGGCTTCGGCCAGATGATAGGCGTTCCGCAGACCAACGTTGACGATCGGACCCGGGTGCCGCCAGTCGCGCTTGTTCGCCCAGAGAAAAATCATAGCCTCAGATGAAATGCGGATTGCGGAATGCGGAGCGCGGAATGTAAAGGCATGCTCGAGAGATCAGTAAAACTTTACGTTTTCAAGACATAGGTAAGACTTGGTGAACGCTCTGGCAGAAAACCGAAGCGATGCCCAGGCTACATCTTACAATCCGCAATCCGCAATCCCGCATTCCATCTCTATCAATATCCACCCGCACTTGCGTTGCTGGCTGCAGCAGTTACCATCGCCAAAGACGCGTCCTGGAATGAGGCGAAAACTCGGCTTGATTTTTCTTTTTTTGTTAGTCGGCTTGGACCTCTTGGTTGGAGGAAAAGTCCTTACTTCCGGACGTGCGGATGATACCGGTCAAGAGCTCGCGGCGCGTCTCGGCCTATTCACCAGAGCTTTCCAGCTCATCCGCCAGGATTATGTCGACCCGGAGAAAACGGACACTAAGGGCTTGATTCACGCTGCGATCAAACAGATGCTCGCGAAATTGGATCCACATAGCATCTATCTCGACGCCAACGACTTCCAGGATTCACAGGAAGAGAACAAAGGAGAGGTGACCGGAATTGGGATCGTCGTCTCAGCGATCAACGGCTTCATCACCATTGTCTCGTCGGTAGAAGATGCTCCGGCCTCTAAGGCCGGTCTGATGGCGGGTGATCAAATTATGGCGATTAACGGCGTAAAGGTGGAGCGAAAGACAGTCGAGGACATCGCTCCTCTTTTACGGGGAGGATCGGGAACAGTGGTGAATCTGAACGTTTTTCGGCCTTCGTCGAAGGCGAATTGGGACGTTTCGGTGACGCGCGAGATCTACAAAGTAACGACGGTGCGTGACGCCCATCTGTTGGAGAGTTCGATCGCGGGGGGATCGAGAATCGGTTATCTCCGCATCACCGAATTCAATCAACCCACTGCGGCCGAACTTGGGGAAAAAGTAGATGAGTTACTCAAAGAAGGGATGCGTGGTCTAGTGTTAGATCTTCGCTATAACCCGGGAGGTCTGCTCCAAAGTGCGATCGACACCTGCGGGGTTTTTCTTCCGCCGAGAACAATGGTGGTCTATACCGAAGGGCGCGACCCGAGCACCCATCAGGAATATTTCACTGATCCTCGGAGTAAACAGCGAGATAGTTTTCCGCTCGTGGTATTGGTCAACAGCGAGAGCGCCAGTGCTTCCGAGATTGTTGCCGGTGCGATGAAAGATTGGCGGCGGGCGATTATCGTTGGCGAAACCACTTTTGGCAAAGGCCTGGTGCAAGGTCAGTTTCCATTACCGGATGGATCAGGCATGCGTTTAACCGTTTCGCGTTACTACACGCCCGCTCATGAAACAATTCAGGAGAAAGGAGTCGAGCCGGACATTATGAGCATCTTAAGCCGGGAAGACGAGCGGGCACTGTTGATTCGTCGCCGAGGCGCTTTTTCCAGCGCCGCCGAAAAGGAGCAAGTATTGCACGCTCACGATTCGCAACTTGAGCGAGCGGTAGATGCTCTGAAGGGATTTCTGGTCTATTCCGGGTGAGCAGTGAACGCCAGTGAACACCAACGAACGACGGTGAACAGCAGTGAAGCAAGCGCTCGTCCATCACTGGCGTTCGTTGATGTTTCACTGTCGCCGTGACAGGACAATTATCGCCACGGCGGCAACGATTCCGCAGGCTCCGATGATCGTTGTCATGCTGATTGGTTCAGCGCCGAGGAGCCAGCCAAGGAAGACGGCAACTGCCGGATTAACGAATGCATAGGTTCCGACCAGCGACGGCGAAGCTACCTGGACGAGCCACGCGTAAGCGCTATAACCGATCACTGCTCCAATCATAACCAGGTAGACCCAGGCTACAAAAGACCGCTGGGTGATAGCCCCGAGGTTCAGAGAAGCCGGCTCTCCCGCCAGCACCGAGGCAACGAACAGAAGGACACCGCCGGCAAACATCTGTAGCCCAATATTTAGCACCGCCGATTGCGCGCGTTGCGCCCGGCGAGCGTACAAGGAACCAAACGACCAGATGATACAACCGGCCAGGATAGCGACTACTCCGAGCAGGTGATGGCCCGCCGACACCCGGCTCGTGCTTGCACCGGCATGAGCCAGTACGCCGACGCCGCCTATTCCAAGTGCCATCGCGAAGAAAATCGATGCACCAGGACGGCGAGTGATTCCGGCAAACCAGGCAAAGAGCGTCATCAAAATTGGTACGCAACCGACCATTAGAGCCGTTTCGCCGGAGGGTACGTATCGCTCCGCGAACGTTACTGCTCCGTTTCCGCCGAGTATCAAACAACCACCGACAATCAATGCGTCTCGCCAGACCGCGAGTTCTGGCCACCGGGCACCGCGCAACCATGCTACCGCGATCATGATCAGCCCAGCACTCGCGAAGCGACTTCCGGCCATGAAAAACCCCGGGATCGACTCAATCGCAAAGCGGATTCCGAGATAGGTAGAACCCCACACCACATAGACCGCGATCAGTGCCAGGCAGATTGATCCGGTTGATGGTGACTTTTTGGCCCGGGATTCAGGCTGCGCTTTGTTGTCTTCGGAACAAGTAGTCGATGCCGACATTCCTAGGGGAGAAAACCGTTAAAATCTTGCTTCTGGTATACGTAGGGTGATACCCTTTTCGACCGTGAAGACCACGTATGAGCCCACGGCAACCCGGTTCCTGTATCGTCGGAAACCAATTGGGATTTTCTATGCTCGGCTGTACCAGAGAGGCGGATCGAAATGGATTTCATTGAGGACAAGGGTTCGATCTATCGCTAAAACCAAGCTAGCGCAACTTCTCGCGAGGCATCACGAGACCCGTAATGCGCGGATGGATGTCGAGGCGGGTAGCGCCACGGTCGGGCAACTCGCGAAGGTCTACATGGAGTCTCAGGACCTGCGGACGGACACGCGGCAGTCGACCAAAGACCACCGAAAGTTTATTGTCATATCACTTCTTCAGAGCTGGCCAGAGCTTGTCGAAAAGTTGCCGTCCAAGGTGAGTGAGCACGAGGTTGCGGAATGGGCAGCGAGGCATTATGCGGACTGGAGTCCGACCAAGCACAACGCGGCGATCGACTCGCTAAAGGGAATCTTCAAGATAGCGGTAGACCGTGGGATCATCGGCAGTAATCCTGCCGCAAAGCTAACTCGAGCCCGGGTGCGACAGAAGAAGCTTGAACTCCCGAACTCCGATCAGTTCCGGAAGATCGTTAAGACAGCAAGAACGAGTGGTGCGAGTTCCGCGAAGGGAAACGGCGATCTGATTGAGTTTTTGGCGTACAGCGGTTGTCGGATCAAAGAAGCTGGTCGGGTGAGGTGGAAAGATGTGGACGAATCCACCGGAAGAATTTGGATTGAACCTGGAAAGAGTGGGCACGGCCGCCACGTCCCGATCAATCCTGCCATGGCGGATTTACTTAAGCGGATTCGAGACGGCAAGCGTTGGATACTAGCGACCCCGAAACGGAAAGAACATGTTCTGATTAATATTTCCTGCGAGGAGAGTCTCGAAGCGGCATGTGTCAAAGCAGGCGTTCAGCGAATGACCCATCATTCACTTCGGCATTTATTCACAACTAGGGCAATCGAGTCGGGCGCCCCGGTCCCCACGGTTGGGTGCTGGCTCGGGCATCAGGATGGGGGAGCGTTGTTGCTCAAGACCTACTCGCACTTGCTCGACCATCATTCGCAAGAGGCTGCGCAGAAAGTGACGTTCTAGAGTGAGACACGTGTCACAAGTGAGATACGCACACTGCAACAACACGTCATAACTCTGTTATAGATGGACCTTATAGGACCCATTAAACTGGGTTAAACCAGTTTAGGACCATTTCGAAAAGTTTGGCACGAGCCTAGCGCAGAAGCTAGGGCCATGAGCATCGCCAAAACCTACGCAGAAGAACGCCCCGAGCCATTCGCAACCATTCTTGAGCTGGCCGCAGACTACGGCATGGAAGAAGTGCTGCGGTCCCTATCGGATCTAGCTCTGTTCGATTCCGAAGACACGGACGCCTGCAACAACTGTAGGGCACACGGCCAAATATTGCACGAGGGGCTAGAGCAGCTCCTAAAGCGAATAGAATAACACGCGCCCAACGAGGTTCTGGGTTTCGACTCGGGCCTCGTTGTGTCGTTTTCCCGACCCTTCCGAGAGTGACCATATACACTGGGGTAATTTAGAGTATATGCACTCTGCTTATTTTACCGCCAAGCAACTCGCCGAAATGGCCGGCTGCGCGAAAATCACTGTCTAGAAATGGATCGAAAAGAAAAAACTCCCGTCCTTTAGGTTGGGAAGGCTCGGCCGCGAACGACGCGGAAAACACATAATTCTCGCCACAGATGCTGCACGCTTTATCGAGGCGTACCAGTCCTGGAAAGCGCTCAACCCCTAAAAGAAAAACCGCTCCCCTAGGCTAGGAACCCGAGGAGCGGCAACCAATGAACACAAGAAC
Source organism: Chthoniobacterales bacterium (assembly GCA_035601575.1). Taxonomy (GTDB): domain Bacteria; phylum Verrucomicrobiota; class Verrucomicrobiia; order Chthoniobacterales; family JAFAMB01; genus DASTDH01. The sequence continues at coordinate 9,509 of DATNNZ010000148.1, read as the reverse complement.
GAGGATGAACGCCTCAAACATAAATACGTCGTCAACCAAGAGGACTCGAATGATAGTCCCTTCAGCCCTCTCCCAATGCGAGACGTGGATTGAATCTAACCCATGCCCGCCCAACGAAGACGGAGCACCACGAGTAGCGCATTGGATTTATAAAGCTGCCCTCGCTTTCAAGCTTCGTCGATTATCGACGGAAACGGCTCACCCTCTAATCGAAAAGCACATGACTCGTGAGCCGCGGCCGGGGGAAATCGAGCAGGCGATCGCAAGAGCTTACGAGCAAGAGTCCAATGGGAACAGTAGTCGGATCAGCGAGCCAAAGGTTGTCTACGATCCCGTCAAGCTCGCTCATATCGCTAACCGGATCGACTTCGACATAACCCCCGAACGGTCGAGCCTTATCATGACCTTCGGGAATCTTGACGACTCACCGGCTGTCGCTTTTGGGGCTCCTTGCGGCGGCGTCTGAATTTCGGCAAAGCAGGGCGAGCTATGTAATGCAACACCATTGGGAATAATTGAGCAGTCGATCGCACGCCAAGCTTTTTCATGACTTGCCCGCGATGAACTTTGATCGTTCTTTCGGTGACACTTAATTCCGCAGCGATCTCTCTATTGATCTGACCACCTAAGAGGTAGCACAACACATCAACTTCGCGTGGAGACAAACTTTCGAGCCTTTGCCAAATTTCCGCCCGCTTGGGTTGTACGCCTTCATTTGTTGCCAATGCGGCAACCAAGCGTTGTAACAATGTCTCTTTCCTCATTCTTTGGGAGAACCTGTGGAATTTGAGACGCCGAGGCAGCACTTGTTATTCAAGGCTCGCTTCGGCCATTTATGGGTGGGCATTTGCCCGAAAAACAAAGAACGCCTACCAGCGGGGGAAAGCTAGTAGGCGTCCAGGTTTGCGGCCCGGAGGATATGCGACCCGACCATGCTTTTTCAAGCACGAAGTAGAACCCGCGTAAAAATCGACCTCCGAAAATGCCCCAGGATGCGTTTTCCCTGAGTCTTCGCTATCATGACCTTCGGGGAATCCTGCCGCTATCTCTGGCGTGAGCTGGGTGAAGGCGATGAGCCGGTAAAACAAAAACCCCACCGACCGTTGACGCGATCGATGGGGTTAGCCTCTGTTAGGGTAAGCTTTGAAAAAGGGTTCGCGGTCTATGCCGCCTTACTTCGCATCCTGCCGAAGTGGCTATCATCTGTTTAAGCTAGTTCGAAGGTTTCTCTTCGGAAACTCCCCATTTTTCCTTCAGTCCAGCACCGCCCATCTCTCGGCCGCCTGCGGTTTCTCCGAGAACTCGACCCGATTCCCGTTTCTTTTTCTCTCTGGAGCCACCCCACTTTTCCCGAGAACGGCGAACTGGGTGGTAGGCGTATCGACTCACTGGTACTGGGCGAACGAGATTCCCGTCGTCGAGCACCGCGGCATAAAAAGTCTGCTCGCTGCCGGCGACGTTCCCGCGCATTTGGACCAGATAGTAAGGAACCGGACCGTTTATCCGTTGAACCGAGGTGGGCTTGGTAAAGGTAGCGTTGTAAAACCCGCCCGGAATTTTCCCACCGAGAATTGTCAACGAATTCGGATAGTTATCAGATTTATCCTTGTCTTTCAATCCGGCCGCCCAACGGACCGCAACGACTTCGGCCGAGCCGGCTGTCATCGGGAAATTGGCAGAATAGCCAACTTGCGGCTTTATTTTATGTCCGACCGGAGTGCCAGGAGGAACCTCCAGGCTGTAAGTCACCGGTCCCGAATCAGTCCGTACTGTATACACGATCGCTTCAGCGGACGAAACGAACATAGGGGCACTTAGCGCTAACGCAAAAAACATCTTTGCATTCATCGCTCTTAACCTAACATCCGTTCAGCAGCGAAAAATTCAAGGTTGGATTAAAGCATTTTTCGTGAGGAAATCCAGCAGCGCGGAGTTACTCCTGCGGAAATCGACGCGCTAGGATCGCCCAGAATATGCCGTCAAGTCGGTGGGGCATATCCGGGGGGGCTGAACGAAACGCCAAATGATTCCCCGACCCTCTAGCAGGGTCTGAACGAGATCGCCAAATGATGATATAGCCTGCGTGATTATTTTAACGTACGCCGTTTCCAAAGCCGAGACTTTTCACTCATCCCGGAGCTGCTCCGGCACCGGAACGAACTCGGGCTACGGACGCGCTAGGATGCGCAATCCTAGAAAAATGTGAATAAGCGGCGAGCGGAGTGCGTCTCTTAGATCGGCTTCTCAGGAAAAGAGAGCCACAGCAATAGGAAATTCAGCACTGCCGGGAAGAGTTCGTCGCGACTTTTCCCGGCTCTATCCAATCATGTCCTGCGAAAATTGGCGCTAGGACGCCCCGTTCTGAGCGTTCGCCGGATGATGTTTTGGGCGTATGACTCCGATTTCTGGTATCGTTGGCGCATGGAACCGACCGAAGAACAACTCACCGCTCTCGGAAACTATAGGGATATCATCATCCAACACGCCTCCAAGATCGCCGAGGCCATAGGAGTTTCGGCGGAGACGCTTACGGGATGGACCGAGGACAAGGGAGAATTTACGAGCGAACAGGCAGACAAAATTTTGGAGTTCTTAAGGAAAGAACCCAAAGCAGGCTAGCAGGTTTAACCGGATCAGAATCATCGGCACGAACTCGGGCTACGGGTGGCGGGGGAGACTCGGCCACTGAGCATGTCTATTCTTCTACGTGAAAACCAATTCGTCTGCCCTTGCTGCCTTTTTGTAACGTTTGTGAAAAGAAGGCTTAATTGTGACGTATGCTGCACCAGTTCCACACGGTTTCCATTTTGATCGGTGCCGCTGAAGATGATGAGAAAGGGGTCAGAATAATCCAGCCGATCGATGCTAATTGGGGTCTGTGGTCCAAATGAGGCCAAGTAGGCGGCAATTTCCTGGTTGGGAGCAAGTTTAGCTTGGAACTACTCTATGCGTTCCCTCAGTCTATCGAAGATTATTCGCGCAAATCCGTGCCTGTCCCAGGTCTTCTGAGCATTGGGATGTCCCTGCCCCTAAACTTTTTTGGTCGGTCGTAGCAGGGGACTATTGAGTGGCCTTTTCATGAAACTCATTTTGAAGCAAGGTGGCTCTGGTCCAATCCAGCTTAACGTCCCAATTAGAACTTGGATGATCATCTATGAAGGAGACTGAACCAATATACACTTTATCTCCTTTTGCCTGAAGAAGATCTACACTTAGGTGGATATAACCTTCTTTAGTCTTACCGGGTCTGAAAGCCTTGACATCAAGGCTAGCAAATTTTGGCGTCGGGTTAACAAATTGTATTGTATGGTTCCAGGTGCCGTCACCAACCGGTATATCAGCCGCCGAGTAATACAGCCAGTTTGGGTCCGGCAGTGGTTTGTAACCTTGGGAAAGAGCCTCAGCTAAGGTATGCACTGTCGTAATTGCCTTTACGCTCATCGTCAGGCCGACCGCGGCCATCAGTACCAGTATTGTTTTCTTTAACATGAATCCTTTATTATTGCCGCCACTTGAAGCAGAAATTCACGGGGCCTATTCGAGCAAATTGCGTGCCCCGGAATGATCGGCGTGTCGAATGGTCAACTAATTCTCCCGGCATCACCGCAAACGAACTCGGGCTACGGGTGCGGAAGGCTTTACCAGAAAGTCAAAGCGCCCCAGTGATTCCTGGAGCGCTTGCTAGACGATTCCCAGAAGAACGGGACCGTCAGTGTTCGACCCTCACGGGTCCAGCTTGGATGAATGTATGGTGGTGGTGGTGAGATTCCCAGTGTCCTTTGTGGCCGTGCCAATAGCCTTCGTGATTGCCGTGCCAATATTCGTCATTCCAATTGTGATCCCGACGGTCTTCGTCAGCTCTGGCTGGAAGTGAGGTTCCAACTATTGCCGCAAGGGCGAGGATGGATAAAAACAATGTCTTCATTCGAATTTGAGACGCCAGGGCGAGGCGGGTTATTCAAGAGGTGGCAAGGTCGCACGCTCTAAGCCCGGTCCCGCGGCGGAGGGCTTCCGACCGATCCAATATCCGCCGGTCTACTCAGGACCAAAAAACGGTCATTTTCAAACTCGGGGTGATGCGCAGTGGTGTGACGCTTTTAGCCGTAAATCCTCGCGCGATGCGCACTAAAGGCGCATGAATCCAAGGGTATCTCCCTCGACGGCTCCTCGGAGTAACGGGCTTTCGGAGTTTAATAAGGCATCCGTCCCAAATCTTCGGACAAGTCGCCGCTGAGCTCATCGAAAACCGGATCTATTTCTGCGTCTGGAACGTTGCCGCCGTTTCCTGGGATTCAGCTCGAGGCGTACATCTGGCCAGCGTTTTGGCGAGCTTAGAGAAGAGTGCACGCACTAACATGATAGCGCCTGGTGCCGTTGTCGCGCAGTTTTCGGTCAATTAATTCCTGCATTCGAGCCTAAGGCTCGAATGAGGGCCAGCCTTGAGCCGCGATCCGGAGGGAGTTAATCTCGCGGGCATGGATTTTATCTTCAGGCATGCCAATCTTCCTGACGGTCGGTCAAACATTGATATTGGAATCCTCGGCGACCGGATTGTAGCGGTCGAGCGTGGTCTGGCGGCAACCGGTGCGACCGAAGTGGATGCGCTCGGCCGGCTTCTTTCTCCACCCTTTGTGGACGCGCATTTTCACTTGGACGCTGCGCTCTCCCTCGGTTTGCCGCGCATCAATCGTTCAGGCACCTTGTTGGAAGGGATTTCTTTGTGGGGCGAACTGAAGCCGCAGCTCACGATCGACGCCGTGATCAAGCGCGCTTTGGTTTATTGCGACATGGCCGTTGCCCAGGGTTTGTTGGCAATCAGGAGTCATGTCGATGTTTGCGATGATCGTTTGTTAGCGGTGGAAGCATTGCTCGAAGTAAAACAGAAAGTAGCATCCTACCTCGATCTCCAGCTGGTCGCATTTCCCCAGGATGGGTTGTTTCGGTCGCCCAGTTCGGAAAAGAATTTGCTCCGATCCCTGGATCTCGGGGTAGAGGTAGTCGGCGGTATTCCACATTTCGAACGGACGATGGCCGATGGAGCGGCTTCGGTCCGGCGGCTCTGCGCAATTGCGGCCGAACGCGGTCTCCGGGTTGATTTGCATTGCGACGAATCGGACGATCCACAGTCGCGTCACATCGAAACGCTGGCCGCGGAGACGCATCGGCTTGGATTGCAAGGTCGAGTCGCCGGTTCGCATCTGACGTCAATGCATTCAATGGATAACTATTACGTTTCCAAACTGCTTCCGCTGATCGCCGAAGCCGACGTCGCCGCGATCGCGAATCCGCTCATTAACATTACTTTGCAAGGAAGGCATGACAGCTACCCGAAACGACGCGGATTGACGCGCGTTCCAGAATTGATAGCCGCGGGAGTGACCGTTGCCTTCGGACATGATTGCGTGATGGATCCCTGGTACTCGTTCGGCTCAGCTGACATGCTCGAGGTGGCGCATGTGGGAGTTCATGTTGCCCAGATGACTTCGCGGGAAGCGCTCCAGTCTTGTTACGATGCGGTGACGATACGTCCGGCAAAGATCCTCGGTTTGGAGCATTACGGAATCGAGCCGGGATGTTACGCTGATCTCGTTTTGCTACAGGCAGCCGATCCATTCGAAGCAATCCGGCTCAGGGCGACCCGTTTGTTAATCATGCGGCGAGGAAGAATAATCGCGCAGACACCGGAAAAATCGACTGCGCTCAATTTGCCCGGGCGGCCCGAGAGAGTGGAATTGAATTTTGCGCCGGGATCGATCCAGTGAGCTGGCTATCGGCTATTGGCTATTGGCTATTTCTTCAGGTATGGGACATGGATCTTGCGGAAAATGCAGGGATAATGCGCTACGTGGAAGAGCTTGGCGGTCAGCACCTTTCGATCACCGGCCAGCAGGCGAAACAGAAGGACTGCGCAGAGGCTGCCGAGGGGAGGAGCAATCCAATAGAGCCATTGGTAAGACCAAAACCAGCTAACTAAAGAAGGACCAAAGCTGCGGGCAGGATTTAGGCTCGTTCCTGAGATCGGTGCTCCCAGCCAAACAAGAGTCGCGACCAGCATCCAAGTCATCAATGGGGTCCAGCGCATCAAACGTTGGCTGCTTAAAAACGCGAAGATTGCCAGTATTAGGACAAGGGTCATACCAACCTCTGCTAGAAAGACGAACCAGATTGGATAACCTGGTCCGGGCGCGGTGACGCCGTCGCGCACATCAGAAGCGTGCTGGCGCCAGATGAGAACGAGCAACCAAGCTCCCACGATTGCACCAATGAACTGGGCAATGAGATAAGCGATAAAGTCGTGCGGATGCATCTTACCGCGAGCAAAAAAGGCGAGCGAGACCGAAGGGTTGATATGGGCGCCACTCAGTTTGCCGAGTGGTGAGATGGCGAAAAGAGAACCACTGCCGGCGAAAATCAAACCAGTGAGCAAAAGGCGGAGGCTTTGCGACGGGATAAGATGAGCAACTGGGAAAGCGGGGCTGAAATTAAATACGCCCGCGCTCAGACCGACTAGGACATTGAAGCCGGTCCCACACGCCTCGGCGGCATACTCGTTCCAGTTGAATTTCATAATGATGGTAGCGGTCCGGCGTTCGCGGATCCCAGAATCGCCGTTGACGCGACCTAATCTGCGAGAGTCGGACGCAGGGTCAAAGCGAACCGGTTGACAAAGTGCAGCGGTCAACTTTTTTGGACTCCAAAGAAATCGGGAACTAAACGCAAACTGTTTGCAAAAAGAAATTGTCCTGCTTGAATCTCCTTTGCACTCATCGCCAAGATGGACCAACCTTCCAACCAGCACTCGGTAGTTCACGTCGGCCTGACGCCACTACTCATGGCGTCCATCTGCTGGGCATTAACCCTAACGGTTTGTCCCGAGCTTCACGAATGGGTGCACCCTGACGCCGGTCATGAGCATCATGATTGCGCCGTCACCCTATTCACAAGCGGCGGCATCCACTTTGACGCAATTGATCTGCTGGACGTCGGGAAGCCCGCTCACTGGCTCCAAGTGGCCGTGCTCCTTTTCTCGCCTCAAGTCTTAGCCTCTACCCAAATTGGGCGATTGGTTCCAGGCCGCGGCCCTCCTTTTGGTCGGTAGGGAAGCGCTCCGCGCGTTTTTCGGTAGGGAAGCGCTCCGGCATGCCCGTGTTAGGGTTCGCTCTTGCGGGACCGCACCGTACACTGGCTGACCATCGGCTAAGAACGATCAGGAAAAGCAGACCTATCGATCGAACGGACGCACAGGAGCGTGTCCCTACCGCTATTCCGAGTTCATCCATTTTCCTTAACCGACGCTTTAAAAACTTGATATGCTTTATTTTTGTCCCTTGTGCGCAACGACGCGAGAGAAAGTCCGGCGCACGGCCATTCTTTTGCTTGCTCTCTTTATTTTCCCCGTCGCGGCCTTCGCCCAGAATGCGGTTCCGACTGCATCTCCAGAAGCCAACCAGAGTTCCGGGCCAACCCTCGACGCGGTGACCGTAGTAGGTCAACTCAACGAGGCGCGTGAACAGATCGTTCCTTATCTGGGCGCCACAAAATACTCTATCGGCCAAACCCAGATCCAGACCCAGTCACAGGGCGACAATGCGCCCTTTAACCAAGTCATTTTACGAGCGCCGGGTGTTTCACAAGATTCTTTCGGTCAGCTGCATGTCCGCGATGAACATGCCAACCTGCAATTCCGAATCGATGATGTCTTGATCCCGGAAGGAATCACCGGTTTTGGCCAGGAGATCGATACTCGTTTGGTTGACAACGTGAACCTCATCACCGGATCATTGCCGGCTCAATTTGGATTTCGCACGACCGGCATCATCGATATTCATACGAAACAGGGAGCGGCAGTGAACGGCGGTGAAATTTCGTTCTACGGCGGTTCTCACGAGACGATTAATCCCAGTTTTGAATTGGGTGGCGTGCAAGGTAAGTTCCATTACTTTGTCGAGGGCAGTTACGATTCGAATACTCTCGGCGTCGAGAGCCCGACCAGCAGCCATCATCCGATTCACGACCAGACCAAGCAGTACAAAGGTTTTGGCGATTTTTCCTACATCATCGACGATACGAGTCGACTCAGCCTGCTATTGAGCGGCACCTATTCGGATTTCCAGATACCCAGCAACCAAAACCAGTCCCCAGCATTTAGCTTGGCCAACGCAAATCCGAAAAAGTTTGATTCAAGGAACCTGGGCGAGAATCAGCACGAACAAAATGACTACCTGATTCTGGCTTACCAAAAATCGTTCGACACGGTGAGTTTCCAGTTGGCGGCATTCACCCGCTACAGCGAGACATTATTTACTCCCGACCAGCAGGGTGACCTGATTTTCAATGGTATTGCCAGCCGAGTGGACCGCAGTCTGTTTGACAACGGGATTCAGTTTGACGCCAGTTGGGCGATAAATGACTCCAACGTACTTCGAGGTGGGTTTCTGCTCACCGTGGAAGCGGCCAGATCATACACCACTGACCTTGTCTTTCCTGTTGATGCTACGGGCGGACAAAGTTCTGATGTGCCGACTTCGATCACGGATAACAGTAGAAGAACCGGACTTATCTATGGGTTTTATCTCCAGGATGAATGGAAAATATTCGAGCCGCTAACCGTCAACTTTGGCGCGCGATTCGATATCGTTGACGAATTTGCCCATGCCTATCAATTGAGTCCAAGAATTAACGTGGTGCTTCAAGCTACCAAGAGCACCACTATTCATGCGGGTTACGCGCGCTACTTCACGCCGCCTCCACTCGAGCTGGTGCAGAATTCCGACTTGGCCAAATTTGTCGGCACCACCAATCAGCCCGCCGTCCAGCAGAGCTCTACGGTTAAGCCAGAAAGAGCTCACTATTTTGATGCCGGAATCACCGAACAATTTACGCGATCCTTTTCCGTCGGTGTCGATGCCTACTACAAGGAGGCTCGGAATTTGATCGACGAGGGCCAGTTTGGTGCAGCCCTGATATTTTCTCCTTTTAACTATGCTCGTGGCAACCAATATGGAGTCGACGTGACGGCCAACTACGCTCAAGGCGGTTTCAATGCCTATGCTAATTTTTCGTTCGAACGCGGAACCGGCGAAAAATTTACGTCGGGTCAGTTTCTATTTGGTGCAGACGAGATCGCTTTCGTCAAAAACCATTTTATATTTCTCGATCATGACCAGCGCTATACGGCGTCGGCCGGGGCTTCCTACACCTGTCACGGTACGACCGTGTATGCCGATATGCTCTACGGAAATGGGTTGCGCAGTGGATTCGTTAATACCGACGAGGTGCCGGCCTATTACACTTTCAATACCGGGCTCACGCACACGATTAACTTGCCCCAACTGGGTAAACTTCAGTTACGGTTCGATGTCGTGAACCTGTTTGATATGGGCTATCGGTTACGCACCGGATCGGGAGTCGGCGTGTTTGCGCCGCAATTCGGCGCGCGCCGCGGATTCTTCGGTGGTATTTCCTGGTCCTTCTAATGTACCGTCTCGCATATCTCACACGCGAAGTGG